>NZ_JAFY01000005.1:339236-678472 GCF_000526375.1 Aminiphilus circumscriptus DSM 16581
TCGTGGACGCGCACAACATTCTTCCCCCGAACACCGTGATCGGCTATGATCGACAGACCGATGCGGAACGCTATCACCTAGACGAAAAATCGGGAATTGTGGTGGTGGGAATGCCCAGTATCAAGCTCCGCCACTCCGTTGACATACCGCTCCAAAGCATGGGAGAATCCGTGCCGCCCCGACTCGGCTCTTTCTGATTTTTTCGGAGGGCCTCTTCCCGGAAAACGGGAAGAATTCTGAAAACAAGTGGAGGTCAGACCCATGGCAAAGAAAAAGGCTTCTCTGGAGGAACTGCTGGAAGCCATGTACGACGAGGAAAATCCCCAGAAGGTAGAAAATCTGGCCTCGCAGATCCTTGCCGTTTCTCCGGAGAACCCCGAGGCGCTGTTCATGCTCGCCGATTTGACCGAGGACGTCGAGGAGTCGGTCGGTTTCACGGAAAGAGCCGTCGCGGAGCTTCGGCGCCTCGTGGAGAAAAACCCCCACGACGAGGAGCTTTCTCTCCTTCTGACCGAGGGACTGCAGCGGCTCGGCTTCGCCTACATTTTCGACGAGAACGGCGCGAAGGCGCTCGAAACGGCGGAGGCGCTTCTGGAGAGAGGCACAGAGGAGAACGACGGCGCCTATTGGGGGCGGGCCATACGCTACATCGGCTTGCTGCAAACGGGCCAGTATTCGACCGTTCTCGAGGAGGTTCTGGCAGACAGCGAGAAGACACCTTTCTCCGCGCACGCACAGGCCATTGCGACGCTGGAACTGGCAGGCCCCGGAAGGGAGAGCCATCTGGCCCTCCTGGAAGCTTTCCGGGTTGCCCCGAACCTGCCCTTCTACCTCCTTGACTATTGGGACGCTCCCGACTCCGACGAAGACGACGAGGACACGCTGCTCGAGTTCTCCGCCGCCACCCTGCTCCATCCCGTATGGGTACAGACGGAGGAGCGCATCATGGCGCTGTCCACTGCAACAACCTTTTTCGGCTATCTCACGGACAGACTCCCCGAAGACGTCCTTGAGGAAATCCGAACCGAACTGGCCCAAACCCCTGTCTTTCCCGTCCTCGAGATGGGACGGAGCCAAATCGAGGCGGTCTGCGGCGGTGACGACACGGACTGGGAGACGCTGGATCAGACCGCACTGGACATACTTTCACGCATGGAAGAACTCTCCGAATAGCACGCGCTCCGGAGAAGGAAGGGTAGCTCCGGCGAAGGTAGCGTGTGCGAATGTCACCTGCAGCGGAACGCCTGGAAGCGGTGAAATCCCCTCCAGGCGTTCCCTGAGCCGGTTCACGACGACAGCACATCCCTCCGCGGGAGTGTGCGGGAGGACAAGTAGCAGTGTCGCCTCATCGGATCGCGCAGCCACATCTACCGTGCGGATGCATTGACTGGCGATTCCGGCGATCATCCGAAGCGCATCGAAAAATGAAGTCTCTCCTCCGGCCTTCCTGATCGCCTCGACGTTATCCAATGCAACGCGCACGCAAGACACTGGAAACCCGTAGCGCCTCGCCTTGTCCAGCTCCTGTTTGAGAAAGCGCTGCACTCCTCCTCGCGAGAGCAGTCCTGTTGCCTTGTCCCGGTCATTGACGATGGACATGCCGGTGATCACGCGGTAGCGCTCGGCCGTGGAGGCGAAAACCGGCAGAAGCGCTCGAAGAGGATTTCCGCTCAGTCTGGCGAATACGCCCTCTCTTTCGGAGAGTCCCAGGAGAACCATGGGAGCGCTTCCAACCAGAAGCGTTCCCGCGAAAAGAGACCCCACGCCCTGTCGCTGCAAAAGCTCTTTTCTGGCCCCTTCGACGGAAGAAACCCAGGGAACCCACCACTGCCCGCCTTCCTCTATGGCAAGATCACCAAGAAGGGCACCGCTGCACTCCCCTTCCTCGAAAAGCGCCTGCACAAAGGCGAGAGCCCAGTCCATCCTCCCCGGAAGAAGGGTATTTTCCTCCGCAAAGAGCAACGTCCATCGCTCCTCCGGAGGAATCCACTGGAAAATCCCCGCCCAATCCACTCCGAGCGTCTCCGTCACTGCGGAAAGGAGCGGCGAAAAAACTTCCCGAACGGTATAATTCCGGAGGGCGGAAGCAGTCGCCGCTTCCAATTTTTCCATGCGCCGAACGACGACACGATCCGAGTAGTCCGGAAGAATTGCCAGAACCCCCCCCTCGGGATGACGGAAAACGACCGCATCAAAAATACGCTCCCCCGGAATCGCCTCCCAAAAACGACGGCTCCATCCGTTCCGGACAAGACACTCCAGGAACATCTCCGGAGCAAAAGGACTGTCCTTCGAACCGAATGCCGCCGAGAGGGTCCCGGGAAGCTCTCGCGGAGTTCCCATCTGTTCCTCGAAGGCCCGGTTGACGCACCGCACGAGGAACGCTTCCTCCCGGCAATTGCCGAGAAGCATGGGAACGGGAACGAGATCGAACATCTCGTGTCCTCCCGGCAGCAGGCGATCCAGCAATTCTTCATCGGATCGATTCATGTCCCGGTCTCCTTTCCCGTCATTGGGATGCGCCAGAGCGTTTCGTAACATCTTCGGCAGGCCTACCCCATCAATGTTATACTACATTCCGAGGGTTCCAGCCTCGAAGAAAGGATGTGTTGCGAACATGAAACGACAGAGCGTGCTTCAAACGGCACTGTTCCTTCTCTGTTTCGCCTTCCTGGCCGTCACGCAGGAAATCGCCCAGGCGGCGACTCCCGAAGCCAGGATCGCCGACAGCGCAAAGATTCTCCGGGAAATGGCAAAACAGAACGATGCCTCCACCATGGCGGATCTTATCCGCGACGCCAAGGGCATCGCCATCTTCCCCTCCGTCGTGAAGGCGGGATTCGTCCTTGGTGGGCGTTACGGAGAAGGCCTGCTCCTCAAGAGGGATCCCCAGAGCGGCAACTGGTACGGCCCGAGTTTCCTCACCATCGCCGGAGCTTCCTGGGGAATCCAGATCGGCATCCAGTCCACCGCACTGGTGCTCGTCATCACCAACGACCGGGGCATGCAGGGTTTCATGGGGGACAATGTCACCCTGGGAGGAGATCTCGCCGTGGCGGCGGGACCCGTCGGGCGCAGCGCCCAGGCAGCGACGGATTCCAGACTGAAGGCATCCATCTACAGCTATTCCATGAGCAAAGGGCTTTTCGCGGGGCTCTCCCTGGAGGGAGCCGTGGTCGACACGGACCAGGACGCAAACAAGGCCTACTGGAAAAAAGAGATGTCCCCGCAGCAGATTCTCGCCCGTCGCGCCACGGATCAGCGCATGGCCCCCCTCACGAGGGAGATTGCAAACCTCCTCAAGAAGAAATAGCGCCACGCTCTAGCCTGCCCTCTCCTGGGGATGCGAAAAGACTGGACGGTCCTTCCACATACCCAGGAGAGGGACGATGTCTGTTCTGTCTATGTCACAGCAGAATCGGACGTCCTCTTCCATGCCGAGACGTCGCAGAATTTCCGCGTGGTCTGCCTCCTTCACGACATCATGGAACCGCTCTTCCCCGAGGTTCCGCCACAGAGCCAGGGCCATCCTGGCTCCGTCGCCACAGGAGGGTGCACGTTCTTCCAAACGCACCCCTTCCTCCAGAAGGCGCCGCATAAGAAGCCCCGCGCACAGCGCGTCATCCAACGCACTCCGGCCATGACGTCCCGCACAGAAGATACCGATGCGCTTCCCCCTGCGCAGCGCCTCTTTCGCGGCGGCCCGAGCGTTCCGGGCACAGGCGGCGAACACGGGATGACCTGTCGCTGCACACCGAAGCAACGCCTCCGTTCCGTTCGTCGTGGTGAAGAGCAGACGCATTCCTGTCGAACCCGAGAGCATTTCCCGGGGTGAATTTCCCCGATGGAATCCATCGGGAGGCACGCCCCCCCGTTCTCCCGCCAAAAGCCATCGATGCCCCCAGATTTTCCGAAGTTCCAACGCTTCTTCCACGGTTCGGAGCGGCGTGAGCAATGCTCCTCCGCCGTCGAAAAAGGCCACGATGGACGTGGTGGCTCGAAGAATATCCACCACGAGCCACACATCCGCGGGAGGAAGCGGTTCTCCCGGAGAGAGCACGACATCGATGCGTTCCATAACATCTTCCTTTCTGCACAGGGAGAGGCACTCTTCAAAACGGCCGCTCCGGACGCAACCCGCCGTACCGATTGAAAACCTTCTCGCGAAACGCGCTTTCTCTCAGAGCGATTCCACCATGTCTGGAACTGTACATTTCCGGAAAATTTCCGGCTCACTCATCGGAGTGGTGCCCTTCTGTGGAAAGGATTCCTTCACGCATCAAAACCCTGAGGGAAGCCTCTGTCGTCGGCTCATCCGAGGAGTACCGCCGTGCGTAGGACTGATGTTCCGGGAGATGCCCCCACGACCCTTCCTCGTGGCATTGAGTCCAGGGGCTGGTCATCTCCTGCACACAACACGCATGCCGTGAAAGAGACCGACGTATTCCACACCGCTTCCCTGTCACGGAGAGGGCGAGGCAACGACTTCCACTTCCACGGAATCGGGAATGTTCTCCGCATCGGCGACGGAAATGCGATGCTTCCCCGGCGTGAGAGACCAGAAAAGCTGCCCCCCAGGCTCCTGTCGTGCGAAGAATTCTCCGTTCACAAACCAGTAGAGGATGGTGTCGCCGCCTTCGGCAAGAAGCGGAACTTTCTGTTCCCCCGCACCGGAAACGAGTACATAGCGTTTTCCCGATCCCGGCGATGTGATGGCGAGCCGAAATGTCCGTCTTTCCACCTCTCCACGCGGGCGTCCTCCCGTTTCGTATCCCCGGAGTTCCAGCGGCCATTGCGTCACGGGTAGACCGTTTCGAAGTACATGGAGGGAACAGCGCCCGCCCGGGGAAACACCATCGATGTGCCATTCCCGGTAGGTTCGCTCGCAGGCGCTCCCCGGAGCGAGTCCGGAGAGCGCACAAACTTCGCGAAGCTCTACACCGGAGGGAGGCTCGAACCATTTCGGCCCGGGGAGTCCCGGAACCCTGCGGAGCATCCGCAATGCCACGGGTGTCGCCGCCCGGAGCCCCACAAGGCCGTCTCTGGGCGTGCCTCCCGTGTCTCCAAACCATATCACGACGGTATAGCGAGGTGAATAGGCGGCCGTCCAGGCATCCCGAAATCCGTAGGAGGTACCCGTCTTGAACGCGACCCACCGCCCGTCCTCTCCATACTGCTGTTCCGCCAGAGAAGAGAGCCGTC
The DNA here is from genome assembly GCF_000526375.1 of Aminiphilus circumscriptus DSM 16581. Taxonomy (NCBI): domain Bacteria; kingdom Thermotogati; phylum Synergistota; class Synergistia; order Synergistales; family Aminiphilaceae; genus Aminiphilus; species Aminiphilus circumscriptus. The sequence goes on from NZ_JAFY01000005.1 coordinate 344,439, forward strand.
CCGGGTCCCGGAGACATTCCGCGACGAGAAAAGCCGCTCCGGGATCCACCACCGCATCGCCCCGGAAAGAACGCGCCGCCGTCTCTTCTTGGATTTCCATCCACCGCAAGGGCAACAAGCGTCCGCCTCCGGCAAGGGCCGCATAGGCCCGGGCGAGTTCGAGGAGCGTCACCTCGCAGCCCCCCAGGACAAGGGCATCCCCATAGGCGGAGGCATCGCGGTGGAGGTTTGCGAATCCGAAACGCCGGAGAAACGACAGGAACGACGCGGTCCCGACCGTACGGAGCACTCGGACCGCCGGTGCGTTGAGCGATTCCGCCAGAGCGGCGCGGGCGCTCACGGGTCCTCGATAGAGGCGGTCGAAATTGCGGGGGGATTCACCCCGGAAACCGAGGGGGGTGTCTGCGAGAAGGGATCCCGGCCCAAGCAGCCCTTCCTGAAACGCCAGAGCGTAGAGAAACGGCTTGAGCGTGGATCCTGGGGAACGCAGCGCCTCGCCGCAGTCCACCCATCCGGCGCCGCGCTCTTCACCCCACCTGGCGTTTCCCACATAAGCCCGAACGGCACGGGAGGAGTTCTCCACAAGAATTCCGGCGGCACTCACCGACGAAGGAAACGCACCCAGGGCCTCGTGCAGGAGACGTTCCATGTGACGCTGGAGACCCAGATCAAGAGTCGACCGAAATACCGTCGTGTCCGGTGCGGCGAGCGCCCGTATCCGGTCCGCCGCATGGGCGGCCACGGGAAGGAAGGGGTGAAACCGCCCCATCACCGGCTCCGCCAGGGCGACGGAAAGTTCCGTGGAGGTGAGCACTCCCCGTTCGGCAAGAAGCGTGAGAAGGAGATCTCTTCTTTTCCGCGCTCCCTGCGGGTTTTTGTCCGGACGGAGCGCGCTGGGGCTCTTCAGGAGTCCTACCAGAAGAGCCGCCTCTCCCACGGAGAGAGAACGGGCACTCTTGCCGAAATAAAGCAGGGACGCGGCCTCCACACCTCGGATGTTCCCTCCGAAGGGCGCCTTGTTCAGGTACAGCTCAAGAATTTGTTCCTTGGGAAAGCGTCGTTCGAGACGAAGCGCCTGAAAAAACTCCTCCGCCTTGGCGCGCATGGTCCTCGGCCTCGGCACGGTGAGCCGGACCAGTTGGCTCGTGATGGTGGACGCACCGGAGATGACCCGCCCCTCGTGGATATTCCCCGCGAGAGCCCGGAAAATCGCGATCAGGTCCACCCCGGGATGGGAAAAGAAACGCCGGTCCTCCACCTCGACAGCCACTTTGGGCAACCACGTCCCCATGGCATCCAAGGAGACGGGTAAACTCCAGGCACCATCCGGGGCAAGGTAGGCCCGAAGCATACGTCCTTCCCTGTCGAAGACGACAGGCGACGCGGGACATTCGCGCAGCGCCTCCGGATCGACAGGAGGAACCGTCTTCCACAGGAAGACGATTCCTCCCGCAAGCGTCAGCAGCAGGACGGCAAGGAAAACCTCAACGGACCTCCACCGTGTTCGGGAGGCTCTCTCTTCGCTCATGGTATCCGCCTTCTCTTCCGGTCAGACCAGAGTCGACCGTCCGCGTTCACTCCACACGCATCATTCCCGCGGAACCGATGGCCCGTACCGCCGGATCGTACATGGCCTCCACGGCGGCGGGCGGAAGGACAAATGTCCCTCTGCTCACGGCACGTACCTGATAGATGTAGTGAAAGGTCTTTTTCTCCGCAAGCCGGTTTACGAAGAGGAGAAGGCGGTCGTCCCGAACTTCCTCCCTGACACTGGCGTCCTGTTTCTCTTCCGCGCCTGCGGTAAGACGGGGGTTCTCGATCTCGAAGCATCCCGGAAGGAGATCCGCCACCACCAGATCGGTCACGGTCCGCTCGGGGAGAACCTCCAACCGCACTTGCAACAGATCCCCCTGCCGGATGTTCGCGTCCTTTGAGAGGGGATTCCCGTTCCTGTCGAGGAGTGTACGCTTGATCGAAATCCCTCGGGAAACAGGCTTCGGCATCTCAAGAGGAACCCCATCCGCAACCCAGGCGTAATACACGGTTCCCTCGCCGCTGCAGGAAAGACGCAGCGGCCGGTCGAGCCCATCCTCCTCGGAGAGCACCAGGCGCTCTCCCTGTCGCACTTCGCCGAGAAGCCGCCCCTCCTCGTCCAGAAGCCGGGCCGTGAAGGGGCGCCTCGCCCGCCCGGTACCCTCGAGATAGGCCCCCAAAGCGAGGGCCGCAAAGGCGTTCTCCTGGGTTCCATACCAGGTTCCCCCCGTGCGGGCCGCGAGCAGTTTCTCCGCAAGAAGAGGAATCTCCGGCGCGGCAGTGTCGATCTGAAGCCACATCAACAGCGCGAGCGCGCTGTCCCGGACTCCCGAATCAAGCGTTTCGGCCCCGCTTGGAGGAGTCTCCACGGAGATGGTGGTCTGACCGAGCAGATTTCTGGCGGTCTCCTTCTGGCCGGAGAGGGCGTAGGCTCCGGCCAAGAAAAGGCGGCCCGCCGAACGGAGCTGCTCCACCCGCTCCCGAAGATGTTCCATCCACGCCAGAGGCGGCTCCCCCGCCAGGGCGAGCACATATGCGCCATAGGCCTTGGCGGTGTAAGCGTTCAGAACGTCCTCGTCCGTTCCTCCCGGCAATGCCGGAAGAAGCCGCCGCACGAAGGAAAGCGCAAAGCCGAGGGATTCTTCGGAAAGAGGAACTCCTTGTTTTTTCGCGGCGACGAGGAAATGCACCGCGTACACGCCGGACCAGTCCGTTCCCTCGGCGCTGCCTGGCCACAGACTGAATCCGCCGTCCCACCGCTGCAGGGACATGATTCGCCGCACCCGTTCGTCGAGAAGACGTCTCCGTTCCGCCTCGCTCGCCAAAAGAGGATCCACCTCGGCGACGATGGAGGGAAGCGCCAGCAGGGGCCATGCGCTGGAGACGGTCTGTTCGAGACATCCGTAAGGATAGGTGTTGAGATAGCGCAGCACGCCGGCGAGATCCACTCCGGGAGCGCCGGAGAGGACCAGCCTGCTCCGAACCGTTCCGGGAAACCAGGACCTAGGCAGATCCAGAGATCCTACAGAGCCGGCAGGCACACTGCCTCCGCCGGAAAGAGAAACCCTGGGGCTCGCTGGCCGGACCGGAAGAGAGACCGTCTCCTCGGCCAGGTCGCCATCCCAGGCAGCGGCGACGGTGACCCGCGCCACGCCGCCTTCGGAAACGGCACGAAGCGGGACGAGAAGCGCCTCGCTTTTTCCGCCGGGGTCGAGGGAGTGCGCGGAGGAAAGCGTCGCGTCCGAGGAAATCGGTCCTTCGAGCCGCAGCTCGACCTGTACATCCAGAGGACGTTCCGCCCTGGAGAAGAGCGTCACCGGAACCAGGAAGGTATCCCCCGGCGCAACGGCCCGGGGCAGGGAAAGTTCCGCCACCACATCCCGGGCGATTTCGACAGGCACCTCGCCCGTTCCGGAAAGCGCTCCCGCCGCGGCGACGACCATGATACGCCCCCGCCCGCTGAACTCGGGAATTTCCAACTCCATCGTGACACGCCCCTCCGCGTCCGTGGCCTGGGGCGGAAGGAAGAGAGAGAGAGGCACGAAGCGCCGAGCCCGCACGGGAGAAAGGCTCGCCCTCATCATCGCCTCCTCGCCGTCGCCACCGCCGGGACGAAGCAGCGCCGTTGCCTTGCCCTCGACGGGAAGCAGCTCGTCGTAGAGATCGAAGGTCTGCACGCCGAGAGCCCGAAGAGCCGTAAAGAAGGACCAGGGATCCGGCGTGGTGAAATCCGTGAGACCGAGGATTCCCTCGTCCACGAAGGCCAGAGCGGCCTCTCCCGGCACGGCGTTGCCCTGGGCATCCTCGAGGCGGACCGAGACGGAGAAGGAACGGCCCGGACGGACCCGGGAAGGCGCTTCCACCAGCGTGCGCAGGCGAAGCGCGTCCTGATCCACGGCAATTCGCACCGTCCCGAGCGCCCTGTGACTACTCCAGTTCTCCACGGTCTCCGAGACCTCCCGGACGACCCAGACAGTGCAATAGGCATTAGGCGCCATGGCCGCGGTCACGGGGAAACGGATCTCCGTCTTTTTTGTCGCAAGATCCAGGACGCGATGCTCGAGAACACGGTCGGTCTCCACGGTGAAAAGCAGTTTTCCGGCAAAGGGGGCCTCCACTTTGATTCGGGCCTCGTCCCCCTCCGCATAGAGCGTCTTCGAAGGGGAGAGGCGCACCTGATCGAGGAGCGATCCTCCTCCCGTCCCTCCGTCACCGAAGGCGTAGAAACGCACCGACGCCGCGGCACCCCCCTCTTCGTCCGTGACGCGGAGAAGATACTGCCCGTCCTCCCTGGGCGTAAAGGCGAAGGAACCCTCGCCTCCCGAGAGGGGCACACCCGACCGCTCCAGAGAGACGAACTCCTCCCGTCCCTGGAAACGGTAGCGTCCGTCCTCCTCCACAAGCACACTGTGCCAGATCACCCTGGAGATTTCCGCCGTGACGGCGCCAAGAGGCGCGGGGCTTCCGTCGGGAAGCGTCGCGCCGATGCGGAAGGAAACGCTCGTCCCTGTGCGGACTTCGTCCCGGGGAGCACGGATGCCCACATAGGTCCCCACGGGATGGTAGGGAAGCGAGAGTGTTTTGTAAGCGAAACGCCCTCCCTCCTCCATGACGCCCGCCCGGAAAAGGAGCGTTCCCGAATCCGCGAAGGGCCCCTCGTAGGTGAAGAGCCCCTTCCCCTCGTCATCGAGAACGATGCTTCCGAGGAATTCCTGGTAGGGGACAGGTTTCTTTTCCCCATCGGCAAAGACAAACCCCTCCCATCCCGGAGGCGAGAAGGGCTTGGGAACCAGGCGGACCTCCACCTCGCAGGGAAGGCCCGCGGCGGGAGCACCGAAGAGATAGCGCCCCGTCACGGCGAACTCCAGAGAATCCCCCGGGAAGAGTTCTTTTCTGTCCGCCTCCACCTCTACCTCGATGCGGGGCGGAGCGAATTCCTCCACCAGGAACTGCAGCGACTCCAGAGGTGTTTTCTCTCCGGGGAGAAAGATCCTTACGGTGTACGTTCCCGTGGGGACGCTGTCCGCAAGGGGGATGGCGACGTGGGCGAACCCCTGGGGCGTGAGCAGGGCCGATTCCCGGAGAAGCTCCCGTCCCGTGGGGGACATCACGGAAAACTGGAGCGGAAAGGACTCGGGAGAACGGTGTTCCGGATCCCGGAGAAGCGCCGTGACATCCGCCGTCTCCCCGGGGCGGAAGACCCCCCTGGGAAGGAAGAGGAACGCGTCATATCCCTTGCGCAGATAGGGACGTCCTGCTGTCTCGTACCCCGCGAGCGCCACCAGATCCTGTCGCAGAACGAGATAGGTCGCGTCCTCCCCGGAAGAGACGGTGACCACTCGGGGAAAGAGCTGTTCGTCCCACGGGGCATCCATCTCCACGAGGGCCACTCCGTCTCCGTCAGTGCTCCCCTCCGCGAGGAGCTGGTTCGACGCGGAGTAAACCCGCACCACTGCCTTCTCCACGGGCGCGAGGGAGGCGATGGAGTTCACCCACACCAGAACACCTCGGGGAAAAACCTTTGCCGTGACTCCCAGATCCGAGACGGACACGACGAGACGTCCCTGTTCCCAGGCACCCCACTGCATGTCCTGGGCGGTGAGGAGGAAAATCCCCTTGTCCGGGCTCACGAGGGAACGAAGGTCCACCGCCCGCCGGGTCAGTTCGTTCACTCCGCCCCCCGGGAAAAAATTCTCCCGGGCAACGAGTCGGGAAAGGCTCTGGGAAAGTCCTTCTTCACCGAGCCCCATGGCGAGGGGAACATTGTTGTCGTACACACGCCAGGCCGTGATCTCCACCTCATCGACGTTCACTGTCTCCAGGGGAATCCGCAGATCCCCCGCAGGCGAGATGTAGGTTCCCGCCGCGGGAAAGCGCACGAGCGGCGCCACGTCGGGGAAGATGAATGCCTTCTGGTACTCCGCCTCCAAGCGTCCTCCCTGAGCACCCGGAAGCCCTTTCTTGACGGTGAGCACCACCCGGTCTCTGGGGCGGAAATCGCCCACTACGGCGAATCCCCAGTCCGAGGGTTCCACCGTGAAGGGAACCGCTGGGGAAAGGGACACGAAAGCGGCGGCACGCCCAACATCGACGGGAGCGGACGTACTTATCCAGATGCGCCCCCGGTCCTCCGCCTCGGATTCTGCGTAACCGCTCTGAATGGCGAGCACGAAGGCGGGAACGATCTCCTGGCGTACGTCCTTGACGAGCCCGAGGTCGCCCGTCGCGGGAGGAAATCCCGCGGCGATCTCGAGCGTGAGTTTTTTCCCGGAGAACGAGGCGAGGCGCACCGACACCTTTTTGGATGGAGGACCAGCGGGAAGATCGTAGGGGATCTCCCGTCCGCCCTCGTCGCGAAAGGCAAGATATCCCCGGAGCCGCAAGGGCGAAACGGGAAGAGAGAAACGCAGATCGAGGGTCAACGACCCTCTGGGATCAAAATCGACCTGCGTGGCATCAAGGAACGCGAGAGGTGCGGTGCGGAAGGCGAAGACGTGCCGCCCCGCGAGAAGCCGCCCGTTCTGATCCCGAAGATCGTCCCGGAACGTAGCGGTGTAGCGGGTCGCCAAGGCGAAAGGAACTGCGGGGGTGAAGACGCAGGTCCGCTCATCCTGCCACGTCCATCCGCCTTTGAGTCTCGGCAGGAGGAGGAACGGCGCGTTCTTTTCGTCCAGAGGTTTTCCCACCGCAGTCTTCTGCACCACGGGAGCGGAGAAGACCGCCGTCACCTTGGGAGATCCCTTCACTTCTCCCTCGGGAGAAAAAGAGGCGACGACGAATTCTGCCGCCTTCTCCTGCGCGGCGTGGCCGACACCGCCCAGCACGCACACCGCCAGCAGAACCAAAACAAGCAGGCGCACCGTCAAACGCATTTCCCATCCCTCCCCCTGTTTCTCCGCGGAATTTTCCACGGATTCCTTCCGCCTTGATGTCGAACGACCCCGGAGAATGACCGTAGCCGCTCTCCGGGGTCGTTTTTTCCACCTGTCAATCAGAAATATTTCCGGAAGAAGCGCCCTTGGAAGAGACGTCACTCTTCCGCAATCCTCTCCGTCCGCCTCCGATTCACTTTCGGCGGATTCACCACAGGACGCGTCACTTCGTCAGAGGTATCACAGCCTCGGGAACGATGACGCGGAACGTGAAGGATTCCGTGAGGAAGAGCTGCACTTTTTTCGCCGAGACATCCTCGAATCCCACGGCGAAATCCTGCCCGAGCACCAGTTCCATGTCGCCGCCCCGAAGGGAGACGAGATAGGCCGCATCGGTGTGGGGCAGCAGGATGATCTTTCCTCCCAGAAGGTCCTTGATCCGCTTATGCAGCGGATAGTCCCCGAAGGAATGAATGGCGTTCCAGAGGGAAGGTCCCGCCACCAGGGCATAGGGACCGCCCACCGCGGCATCCTGAAATTTCCCGAGCCCCTTGAGCAGGGTTCCGAGAATCGTTTCCTTGCTCTTCATGTCGAGGGAAACGGCGTTCCCCTTTCCAGCCTCCGCCAGACCGACGATGCCCGCCGCCTTGAGCCCCTCGTAGACGGCTTTCTCCTCGAAGAGCGCCGCCTTCTTCGCCGCTTCGTCGAGGGCCGAGAAATCGATGTCCTTGGCGCCCCGTTCCACGTTGTCCAACTCCCACCGGTCGAGCTCAAAGGAGATCCTGGTCTCGACGAGGGGTTGGACCTGATGCACACCGTAGACAACGCCTTCGGGCTTCTGGCCCTTGGGGACATCGAGCCGCCCCAAGGACAGAACCGCGTAATCCCAGCCGCGAGGGCCCTCCACATCGACAAATCTCCGTGCGGAGAGGTGCGCTTCGAGCACCGTGCGCGCCTGCGCGTCGATTTCCTTCCACGCTCCATCCGTAACCGGGGATAACGATCTCTTGAGAATGTCCATTTCGTGCTCCTCCCTTTCGTCTCCTTCTACGCTATCTGTTTTTCATGCTCCCGATGCCGATGCCACTCGCCGAGGAAGCGGGTGCCGCGTTACCGGAACCCTCGCCTCCCGTGGCGGCTTCCTCGACCTCGGTGATCGGCGCAGTGGTGAACAAGTAGGTCCGCAGCGCCGCATCCCACTCGGGCATGGTCCTCCGAAGCCATTCAAGCATCATGCACGCGTGCTCGATCTCTTCATCCCGATTGTGCAGAATGACGCTCCTGATCGTCTCATCCTGCGATGCAGCAGCTCTCTGGTGGTACCAGTCCACCGCCTCGACTTCCTCTTTCAGGCTGTTCAACGCACGGTGAATGTCCCGGTCCGCCTGGGACAACTCCTCCACCGGTTCGTGATAGGAACTCATCCGTCATGCACCTCCTGCAGCGTGATATTGACAGGAACATACTACCACATCTAAAAAGAACGGGTATACTTACAGAAATGGCGGCAAGGACGAACACTGCCGGAGACACACCTTCACCCCATCAGACAAGGAGGGATGTTCCATGCCCCGCAAGATTCTCGTCGCTCTCGACCTGAGCAAGATCTCCGAGGAACTCGTGCTTTACGGACATTCGCTCGCCCATCGCCTGGACGTACAAGTGGATTTTCTCCACGCCCTGCCCCATACCTCCCTCTGGCGAGGCTACGAACCGTGGGTTCCCCCGGAGCTGGACATGCAGGTCAGGGAAATCGCCCAGAAAAAAATCGCCTACTGGATCCGCAGAGCGGAGGAGGCGCTCCCTTGCGAACACTGCCACGAGCACCAGGTCTTCGTGGAGGAGGGAAATCCCGCCGACCTGGTCATCTCCAAGGCCAAGGAAAACGGCTACAATCTCATCGTGGTGGGACACAAGGGGCAGAGCGCCCTGGAGCATCTCATCGTCGGCAGCACCGCCACCAACGTGGTCCGTTACGCCCACTGCTCGGTTCTCGTCTATCGACCGGGCCTCAAGGTTTTCTGAGGAGGAACTCATGGATCTGCAGAAGACATCTTCCCGTCCCACCGGTTCCCGAACACTCCGCGGCATTCCCCTCTCTCCGGGCTATGGCGTGGGACCCGCCCGGATCTACCGCACCGTCTCCTTCGCGCTCTCCTCGGAGGCCGAGATGCCAGGGCCGTCCAGAGACGAATCTCCCGAAACGGCGGTCATGCGTTTCCGTAAGGCTCTGGCGGCATCCCGGGAGCAACTTCTTCAGCTCCAGGCACAAAGCACCGCCACGCTCGGGCAGGAAAAAGCCGCGGTCTTCGCCGCCCAAAACCTCATGCTCGATGACCCCATGCTCTCCGGCGGCGTGGAGGAGTTACTCCACAAGGGCACCTCGCCCGAGGATGCGGTGGTCCTCAAGACCAGGGAAATCAAGACGCTCTTCGAATCCCTGCCGGACCCGTATCTCCGGGAGCGCGCCGCCGACGTGGAGGATGTGGGGCGGCGCATTTTCCGAAATCTTCTCGGCGTGGGAACGCTCGACCTGGAGGACGTTGGCGAGCCCGTGATTCTGGTGGCGGAAGATCTGACCCCATCGGACACGGCCGCTCTCTCGTCCAAAACGGTGGCGGGCATCCTCACCGAACGGGGAGGCCCCACGAGCCATACCGCCATCATCGCCAAGGCGCTTGAAATCCCCGCCGTGTCCGGCATCGGGAACCTCTCCGACCTGATTGAAGAAGGACTTCCCGTGGCCCTCGACGGCGAACGAGGCGACGTAGTCCTCGCCCCTTCGGCGGAAGAAACGGCACGGTTCGCCGCGCTCAGGGAAAAACGGCTGCACACGGCACGGCAGTTGGCGACACTCCGGGATCTTCCGGCCATCACCCTGGACGGCGTGGAGATCGGTCTCTGGGGGAACATCGCCAAACCGGAGGGAACGGAAAAGGTTCTGAGCTACGGGGGCACCGGAGTCGGACTCTTCCGCACGGAATTCCTCTACATGAGCGGCGACACCCCTCCAGGGGAAGAGGAACAGCTCGCGGCCTACGTCAAAGCCCTGGAAGGCATGAAGGGTATGCCCACGGTCATCCGCACTCTCGACGCCGGGGGCGACAAGGAAGTGCCCTCCCTGCGGGGCATCCTGGGCGACAAGCCGGAGATGAACCCCTTCCTCGGATATCGGGCGCTGCGCATCTGCCTCGACGAGAAGGATCTCTTCCGTACCCAGCTCCGGGCACTTCTTCGAGCCGCGCCCTCGGGAGATCTGCGGATCATGTTCCCCATGGTGGCAGGGCTGGAGGATCTTCGGAGTGCAAGGAAGGCCCTCGATCAGGCCCGGAGCGAGCTTGAAGCGGAAGGTATCGCGGTACCGCCGGTGAAGGTGGGAATCATGATCGAAATCCCCGCAGCCGCCGCCATGGCACCACTCCTCGCGGCGGAGGCGGATTTCTTCTCCGTCGGCACCAACGACCTCACGCAGTACACACTCGCAGCGGACCGCATGAACGCCAGGGTAACCAGATGGTACGACTCCTTCCACCCCGGCGTGCTCCAGCTCCTCCGTCTCACCGCCGAAGGGGCCGGGAAGCGGAATATCGAACTCGGCATGTGCGGTGAGATGGCAGGCGACCTCGACGCCATTCCGCTTCTTTTGGGACTGGGATTCCAGGAACTCTCCATGACACCCTCCCAGATCCCCTGGGCGAAACGGCTCGTACGGACTCTCTCCATTGAAGTCTGCCGGGACATCGCCGGCAAAGCGCTCTCCTTCGGCACGGCGGCGGAGGTGCGAACGTACCTGCAGGAGCGGAGAGCCGCCCTTACCGCGAATTTCGCCGATGAATGAGATCCGGCGAGAACGGACGGAAACGAGATGATGTCCTCCATGCAACCCCTCGTTCAGGGGAAAATAGATCAGGCCATGGCTCTTCTCGGTGAAACGGGGATCGATTGTTGGTGCACTTTCGTCCGAGAAACATCGGAAATGTGCGATCCCGCGATGCGATACCTCGTGGGAGCGGACGTGGTGGGTGAAGCGGCGTTTCTGCTCGCCCGAGACGGCAGGGCCTTTGCCGTTCTCGCAGCCCTGGATAAAAGCGACGTAGAGGCCCTCGAAACCTATCGCATCTTTCCCTATGTGCAGTCCATTCGGGAGCCCCTGCGGGAAGCCTTGACCCTTCTCGATCCCAAAACGATCGGCCTCAACTTCTCCGAGGCGAACTACGCTGTGGACGGGCTCTCCTTCGGCATGTACCGACGCTTGCGCTCGCTTCTCGAAGGAACGCCCTATGCGGAACGACTCGTCTCCGCGGAAGGGCTCTTCTCCAAAGTGCGGAGCATCAAAACGCCGGAGGAGCTGCGGCGCATCCGGGCGGCCATCGCGGAGACGCTGGAACTCTTCGACCTCTGGCCGCGGAACTTCCAGGAGGGGTGGACGCTGCGACGCATTTCGGATTTTCTTCACGAAGAAATGCACCGCCGAAATCTTGAAGGCTCGTGGAGTCTCTCCGGCGATCCGGGCATCACGAGCGGACCCGACATGATCCCCGGCCATGGAACACCCCCGGATCTTCCCGTCCTTCCCGGGCACGTGCTCAACATGGATTTCGGCATCCGCAAGGACGGCTATAGTTCGGACCTCCAGCGCGTCTGGTACCGACCCTCCCGGGAGGCTCCCGAGCCGCCCGGGGACGTGCGAAGAGCTTTCAGTGTCGTTCGGCGCGGCATCGAAGAAGCGGCAGCGTTTCTTCGCCCCGGCGTGCGCGGCTGCGAGGTGGATGCCGTGGCACGGCGCATTGTTACCGAAGCGGGCTACCCCGAATACGCCCATTCCTTGGGACATCAGGTGGGCGCCTTCGCCCACGACGGCGGCGCGCTCCTGGGTCCCCGATGGGAGCGCTACGGCAAGTTGGTGGAACTCCCTGTGGAAGAAGGACAGGTCTTTACCCTCGAATTCGGTGTGCAGACATCCTGCGGCTATCTGGGTCAGGAGGACATGGTGGTGGTCACCTCGAACGGATGCGCCTTCCTCACGCCTCCGCAGGAGGACCTCTGGACGCTCACTCCCGGAGAAGCGTGACGTTCTCGGGGAGCCTGCATCCGGTCCGGCCATCCGTCGTTCCGGAGCGCGGAAAACCGGATAAGCCGGCTCCCCTTTTGCCACGAACACGACAGACCCATTGACAAAGACGCACCTTGTCCGTATCGTAACGGCGACAGCAACTGGGGGGGCCGGCGAACCGGCTGAGAGGAGGCTTCTTCGCCTCGACCCTTGGAACCTGATCCGGGTCATGCCGGCGAAGGGAAGTTCTGTGTGTTTTCCACGACACGAAAAACTTCGCTCCCGGCATCTCCTTGCCGGGAGGTTTTTTATGCACACCACACACCCTTTTCCCCATTTTCCCCATTTTCGACGTGCTCCTCGTCTGTCGCAGCCATGCGGGAGAGGAGGTGTTCCTTCGTGACTCCCTTTCCCCTCAAACGCCTTACCGCAGCGGGGCTTTTCGTGGCCGCGGCGTTGCTTCTCTCGGGCATTCACATTCCCCTGGGGCCCACAAAATGCTTTCCCTTCCAGCACACGGTCAACGCCCTCGCCGGAGCGCTCCTCGGCCCCTGGTGGGCAGCGGGCATTGCCGCCGTGACGAGCCTCCTGAGGCTCTTCACGGGAACGGGAACCCTCTTCGCCTTTCCCGGGAGCATCCCCGGCGCTCTGGCGGCGGGATTCGCCTTCCGGTGGTGGAAAAAAGACTGGGCCGTCTTCGCCGAACCTCTTGGCACCGGCCCGGTGGGGGCCTCTCTCGCGGCGCTCCTTCTCGGGCCTGCCATGGGAAGATCCGTAGGGATCGTCTCGCTCAACCTGGCGTTTCTGGCGAGCAGCCTTCCCGGAGCGACCGTGGCATTTCTGCTGCTCCATCTGTTGCGGCAAAACCAGGCATTTCGGAAGATGGCGGCAACCCTGTAGGTCTCCCGACGCACGAGGGCCTATCGTTTTACCGCTCGACAGAAACCGGCACGAACAAGGAGGCAGACAGGCATGACATCCTACCGCGGACTCGCGGCGACCATCGCGGGCAGCGACTCCGGCGGCGGCGCGGGCATTCAGGCGGACCTCAAGACCTTCGCCGCTCTCGACGTCTTCGGAACGACAGTCATCACGGCGCTCACGGCCCAGAACAGCCTGGGCGTGGAGGCAATCTTCGACATCCCGCCCTCGATGATCCGGGCACAGATCGATGCCCTCTGGTCCGACTTCCCCATCGGCGCAACAAAAACGGGCATGCTCTCCCGCCCCGAAACGATCCGGGAGGTCGCCGCGGGCGTGCGCCGCTGGAACATCGCTTCTCTCGTGGTGGATCCCGTCATGGTGGCGCAAAGCGGCGCATCCCTGATCACCGACGAGGCGGTGGAGGTGCTTCGGGACGAACTGCTTCCCCTGGCGCTTCTGGTAACACCCAATGTTCCCGAGGCGGAGCGCCTGGCGCAACAGCCGATCTCCTCGGTGGAGGACATGCGGCGCGCCGCGGAACGCATCGCCACCCTGGGCGTTCCCAATGTTCTCGTCAAAGGCGGCCATCTTCCCCAGGAAAACGAGATCGTGGATGTGCTCTTCGCGGAGGGCACGCTCGTGACCTTCCGGGACAGCCGTCTGGAGACGAGAAACACCCATGGCACGGGGTGCACGCTGAGCGCGGCCATTACGGCGGAACTGGCGTCCGGGAGCCCCCTCATCCTTGCGGCGGAGGAAGGACGGCGCTATCTCCGACGCGCTCTGGAACACGGCTTCCGCCCCGGAAAGGGTTGGGGTACCCTGGGACACGCCCGGGCGGGGAGAGCGGAATGCCCCGCACACTGAAATCCCTTCTCCAAAAGGCGGATGGAGCGGCCCTGACCGAGGTCTGGGCCGGCATGAAGGCAAAGCGGCCGCTCCTGTATCACCTGACCAACTGGATCTCCGCGTCGTTCCAGGCGGATGCGGTGTGCGCCGTAGGAGCCTCCCCGATCATGTCCCGGGAGACGCAAGAGACGGCGCACCTCGCCGCCATGGCCGACGGGGTGCTCTGCAACGTGGGCGCCCTGGAACGGCGGGATCTGCCGGCGGTACAGAACGCCCTTGCGGGGGCGCGGCTTGCACTCCTCGACCCCGTCGGCTACGGAGCCACTCCCTACCGCAGACGCATCGTGGACGACCTGCTGCAAAACCCGGCGATCCGCATCATCAAGGGGAACCGGGGCGAGATCTCCCTTCTCGCCGGACACGAGGGCACCCTCCGCGGCGTGGATGCGCTCTCGGCGAGGGCCGTTCCCGAGGCGGTGATGTCCCTGGCCCGGCGTACGGGCGCTCTCGTCTGCGCCACGGGAGAAACGGATTTGCTCAGTGACGGTTCCTGCGTCGCCGCCATCCGGGGAGGATCCTTCCTCTTGCCCGCCATCTCCGGAAGCGGCTGCGTCCTCGGCTCCCTCATGCTCGCCGGGGCCTGCGGAGGGGAGCATGTCGCCGGAGGACTCGCCGGAGTCGTGGCGATGAAGCGCTGCGCAGAAAGAGCGGAGAGGAAAAGTTCCGGTCCCGGAACATTTCGGGCAGCCCTTCTTGACGAACTTTTCCTGCTCCAGCCGTCGGATTTTGCGGAAGAACTCCGCCGCTGCACGCTTCTTCAGGAAAAGGAGGCATGACCATGACGCTCCGGAAACGCCTGCGGCTCTGCGTCATTCCCGATCGCATCCTTGGGGCGCCGCGTTCCCTGGAGGAACAGACGCTGTGTGCCCTGCGGGGAGGTGCCACGGCCATCCAGCTCCGGGACAAGAACGCATCCACCCGTGAACTCTATGAGACTGCGGTGACATTGAAGCGCCTCTGCGACGACTGCGGGGCGCTCCTGATCGTGAACGACCGCATCGACGTGGCTCTCGCAGCCGGCGCGGACGGCGTGCACCTGGGACAATCGGACCTCCCCGTTCCGGAAGCGCGACGTCTCGCACCACCGGGCTTCCTCGTGGGGGCCACGGCCCATTCCGTCGAGGAAGCCCTCCAGGCGGAGCAGAACGGTGCGGATTATCTCGGCATCGGCGCCGCGTTTCCCACGGCGAGCAAGACCGTCACGACACTCCTCGGTCCGGAGGGCATCAGACATGTGACTTCCCGGATCTCCCTTCCCGCCATCGCCATAGGTGGCATCACTCCGGACCGGGTACGCTGCGTCCTTGACGCCGGCGTCTGCGGCGTCGCGGTCATCGCCGCCGTGGTGGCCTCGGCGGAGCCTGAGAAGGCGACCCGGGAATTCGCGGCGCACATTCCTTGAGGGCGGTGCAACACTGCCCTTCCCGATGGATGTGCACCGCGAAACACGCACTACGAACGATTACGGAACGATCCGGAAGGAAAGATTCCCCAGGATTCCCCAGAGGGCCGAAGTCGGCACCGTAACTGCTCTCTTCGCCGGAAATCATGTTTTCCAGCGCACCCGTGAGGAGAGCATCCCCCGCGTCAAAGCTCCATCCCAGGCGGAGCAGCTCGTTCGCCAGCCACAAACCTGCCCGCCACTGGTCTCCAAGAGCGTCGGTCCCCCTTCCGCGGTTGACCTCCTTGCCCGCCTTCGCGAGGATGACTTCCACCGCATTCGGATCCACCGCGTCCGCCGGAACGGATTTGCCCAGAAGAGAGGCTTTCGCGGAGACACTGGATGCGATGATGTCCGTCACCTTCATGGCCTTCATGTCCGCGAACGCCAGAGAGCCCTCCTTTTGGTTAGTGGTCGGACCACATGCTGGTAAAAACATTTTTGTACTAAACCACCACCCTCGTCCCTCTTGCTTCGATCACCTTGAAAATTCCCTGATCACGTCGCTGCGAAATTCCATGAAATAACTTCTAAAACCCTTGCACACCAAGCGATTGGCCTCCGGAAAAATCGTCTCGGAAACAGCCTTTCCGACGTGAAACACCTTGGGAAATATGGCAACTCAGAATTGAAAGACTATTTGGGAACCCTTGCGCAAAAGAGCCGCTTGGTATATAAAGTGCACTGGGTGGTCCAATCGAAGGAGGCGCCGGCAGACATGGATAAACGCGTCAAACAGACCCGAATCTACGAAAAGGTCGTGGACGAACTCAAGGAGCTCATCGCCAACGGTGAACTCCGTCTGGGAGATCCGCTGCCTCCGGAACGACAACTCATGGAGGAACTCGGCGTCAGCAGGAGTTCTCTGCGCGAGGCTTTTCGTGTCTTGGAACTCATGGGGCTCATCGAGAGCATTCCCGGCAAGGGGCGTTTTGTCCGCAAGCCCCGAAGCGAAGCCAGTGCTTCCTCCACCACGTCCCAACTCGAGGATGCGGCAATTCTGGAACTCATGGAAGCCCGACGCGTTCTCGATCCCGCCATTGCCGCCGAAGCCGCGAGACGGGCACTTCCCTCGGACCACACAAAACTCCGCCGGGTTCTCTCCGTCACCGGCGAAGACATGGATACCATCGCACACCGCGCGCAGTCGGATTTCGACTTCCACCTCGTCATGGCCGAAGCAACTCAGAATTTCGTTTTCACGAACATCGTCAAAATGGAATTCAATCTCATCATGGCCACCCATGAGCGAATCTATTCGCTGCTTGCCGACAAAGAAGCGTTTCTCTGCGAACACCAAAGCATTTACGAGGCCATCCTCGATCACGACATCGACAAGGCTTCCCGAGAGGCTCGGGGCCATATCGAGCGCATCTACCGGACCCTGCAGGAAGCCATGGCCCTCGAAACGAGGCGCCATTCCGCATCGTGACGGCAAAAAGAGTGGGGACGGAACGCAGGCGCTCGCGCAACCGACGTTGTGCGACGCTCTCCCCGTCTCACCGAGGCAGGAAATTCGAGAGGACGAAGAGTCTGTAGGTCACCGCACGGGACAAGCCGTGCATGGAGAGGTGGAGAATGGTCTCCGCCCAGAGCACAACAGGAGGGATGTTCATGCGAGAGAAACTGGTTGCCCTGATGCCCGAAATCGAGTGGATCCAGGACCCGAAGATCAAGGAAGGCGTCTTCGCCACCTATGAGGACGCGCTGAAGACCGGAGGTTGGCAGCCCGAGGACATGGAGTGGATCCCCTTTACGCTTCTCATCCCCGATTGCCCCGCGTCGCTCCTCGTGCACACCCGGGGCGTCACCCGCATGGCCAAGGTCATCTACGACGAGTTCAACGCTCTGTACAAAGACAACGGTGGTTTCCAACTCGACCACGACACACTCATCGCCGGCGCTCTTCTCCACGATGTGGGGAAGCTCGTCGAATACGAAAAGAATGCGGAAGGCAAGATGGTCAAGTCCCGTCTCGGCAAAGACCTCCGGCATCCCTTCTCCGGAACCGGTCTTGCCATGCGGAACGGCGTCAACTCCCGCATCGCCCACACCATCGCCGTTCACGCCCACGAAGGCGACGGCGCTTATCGGAGCCCCGAGGCAGTGGTCATCAACAAGTGCGACTTCATCAACTTCGAGAGCATCAAGTCCTTCCTCGGATTGCTGAAGTAAGCCACCGAAGATGATCTCTTGAGGGCACCGCGTCGTTTTCGTCCAGAGGGGATGCGGCGCCCTCTTCGGAATGCTGTTACGGAAAGCACGAAATTCTAAGAGGAGGTGTGGTGCAACAATGGGCAAGACCATGATCGAAAAGATCATCGAGCGAGCCTCGGGCAAAAAAGTGAAGGTCGGTGACCGCGTCTGGTGCAACATCGACTGGTCCACCGCCCGCGACTTCGGCGGGGCGAATTGTGTTCTTCAGTTTGAGGAAGTGACGGAAAAGAAGGGAAAGGTCTGGGATCCGGAAAAGATCGCCTTCACCTTCGATCTTCAGGCACCGGCCCATGCGGAAAAGGTCGCCCAGAACCAGAAGATCATCCGTGATTTTGCGAAGAAACAAGGGATTTCCAAAGTCTTCGACGTGAACTGGGGAATCGGGCAGCACGTGCTCCTTGAAAACGGTCTGGTCAAACCCGGCGATGTCATCCTCGGCACGGACAGCCACATGAACCTTCTCGGCGCCGTGGGCTCCTTCGCCACCGGCGTGGGGAACACGGACATCGTGGCGTCCTGGTTCAAGGGAACCAACTGGTTCCGCGTACCCGAGACGATGAAGATCACCGCCACGGGGACCTTCAAGAAGGGCGTCTGCATGCGCGACTTCCTCACCCTTCTCGTGGGAACTCTCGGTGCGGACGGCATGTTCTTCCGGTCCGTGGAGTTCTACGGCGAGACCATTGAAAACTCCACCCTCGCGGATCGCATCACCCTCTGCTCCATGGTCACCGAGATGAGCGGCAAGGTTGGACTCATCCTTCCCAACGGGGACGTGCTCGACTGGCTCCGGGCGAGAGCCGGGAGCGAAGTGGACGAACGCGTGAAGGCCATCGCCGCCGATCCCGACGCAGTCTACTGCCAGGAACTCGCCTTCGATGTCAACGACCTGGAACCCCTCGCCTCCTGCCCGGATGCGCCGGACAACGTGAAGAAGGTCCGGGAGGTCGCGGGAAACCATATCGATCAGGTACACATCGGCTCCTGTTCCAACGGCCGTTTCGAGGACATCGCCGCCGCCTTCGACGTGCTCAAGGCCGCGAATTTCCAGATCAGCCCCACGGTGCGCACCATCATCACCCCCGCGACGAGGGAGACCATGAAGCGCTGCGCCGAGGCGGGCATGATCCAGAAATTCCTGGAGGCCGGGGTCATCTTCACCAATCCCACCTGCAGCCTATGCACCGCGGAGCACTACGGCGTGCTTCCCAGCGGCGACGTGGGCGTCTCCACCACAAATCGGAACTTCATCGGCAAGGTGGGCAAGGGAAGTCACACCTATCTCATGAGTCCCATGTCGGCAATGGCTTCCGCTGTCCGCGGCGTCATCACGGACCCGCGGGATATCCTCTGCTAGGGCGACCAAGGAGGACACGAAGATGGAACAGACAATTCTGCGCGGACGTGCCTGGGTTTTCGGCGACGACGTGGACACGGACCTCATCTACCACAACAAGTATCTCGCCGAGACGGATCCCAAGAAAATGCCCCAGTTCTCCTTTGAATACTATCCCGGCAAGGAGAACTTCGCAAAGGAAGTGAAAGAGGGCGATTTTGTCGTGGCGGGCCGGAACTTCGGCTGCGGCTCCTCCCGGGAACATGCCGTGTACTGCCTCAAGTTCGCAGGCATACCCGTAGTACTGGCCGAGTCCTTTTCCCGCATCTATTACCGGAACGCCATCAACAACGGCTACCCCGTGCTCTTCGTGAACGGTCTGAGCGAGGCCATCAAGGCAAAGGAGATCAACGACGGAGATGAACTCGAAGTGAACCTCGCCACCGGTGAGATCAAGGACGTTACCAACGGCAAGACCTTCCACGGAGACGCCGTGGCCGATCTCGAAAAGGACATCATGGCCGCGGGAGGACTTATCGAGTATCTCAAGGAACAGGCAGCGAAGAGTGCCTGAGCGAGAGACATCGCAAGGAGGGATACACACCATGGGCAAGACCTTCGCCGAAAAGGTTCTCGGCAAAGCCGCCGGATATGAGGTCAAGGCCAACGATGTGGTCACCGTGGAGCCCCATTTTTGCATGAGCCACGACAACGCCGCACCCATCGCCAAGACCTTCAAGAAGATCGGCGTCAAAAACGTCTGGAAACCCGACGCACTCGTGTTCATTCTCGACCACGCCGTACCGGCCCCCAGCGACGAACATGCGGTAAACCACAAGGAGATCCGGGAATTCGTCAAGGAACAGGGCATTCCTCACTTCTACGACGTCATGTCCAATGGCGGCGTCTGCCACCAGGTCATGTGTGAAGAGGGCTTCGCCCTTCCGGGGCTCATCATGGTGGGCAGCGACAGCCACACCTGCACCTACGGTGCCTACGGCGCCTTCTCCACCGGCATCGGACGAAGCGAAATGGCCGCGGCCTGGGCGACGGGCAAGATCTGGTTCAAGGTCCCCGAGAGCCTGAAGATCACCGTCACGGGCAAATTCAAGAAAGGAGTCACCGCCAAGGATCTCATCCTCAAGATCATCGGCGACATCGGCGCCGATGGTGCGGACTACATGTCCGTGGAATTCCACGGCCAGGGCATCGCCGACATGACCGTGGCGGAGAGGATGACCCTGTGCAACATGGGCATCGAGATGGGCGCCAAGAACGCCGTCTGCCCTCCTGACGAGAAAGTGCTCGACGCCATCAAGGGCAAGGCAAAAAGCGACAAGTGGGAGGCAATCTGGGCGGACGCCGACGCAATCTACGCGAAAGAACTCGCCTACAATCTGGGCGATCTCGTTCCCTGCGTGGCAAAACCCCACACGGTGGACAACTACGCCGCCATTGACGCAGTGAAGGGAACGGAGATCCACCAGGCCTTCCTCGGGAGCTGCACCAACGCCCGCATCGAAGATCTCCGCGCCGCGGCGGAGATCCTCAAGGGACGCAAGGTAGCCGTGCGGACCATCGTCATCCCCGCTTCCTGGACAGTCTATCGCCAGGCCATGAAAGAGGGACTCTTCGACACCTTCCTCGACGCAGGCTGCGTCATCGCCAATCCCGGCTGCGGCCCCTGCATGGGCAACCACGAGGGAATCCTCGCCCCCGGCGAGACCTGCATCAGCACAGCAAACCGGAATTTCAAGGGGCGCATGGGCAACAAAGAGAGCTTCATCTATTTGGCGAGCCCCCTCACCGTGGCCGCTTCGGCTCTCACCGGCAAGATCTCCGATCCGAGGGAGGTGCTGTAGTCGTGAAAATCACCGGAAAAGTTTGGAAGTACGGCGACGATGTGAACACCGACGTCATCTTCCCGGGAAAATACACCTACACCATCAAGGATCGCGCCGAGATGGCCAAGGTGGCTCTGGAAGACCTCGACCCGGAATTCACCAAATCCGCCAAGGCGGGAGACATCATCGTGGCCGGCAAGAACTGGGGATGCGGCTCTTCCCGTGAGCAGGCCGTCTCCTGCCTCAAGGAGCGCGGAATCGGCGCCATCATCGCCAAGGGATTCGCCCGAATCTACTACCGAAACTGCCTGAACGAGGGCCTTCCCATCATCGTCTCTCCCGAAGCCGTCGACGCCATCGAAGCAGGCGATGAAGTCACCGTCGATTTCGATGCGGGCCAGATCGTCACGAAAAAGGGGACCTTCCCCTTCCCACCCTATCCGGAATTCGTCCGGGGGCTCATCGAGGACGGAGGGCTCATTCCCCACGTGAAGAAGTCCCTGGGGCTGAGCTGATCCATTCGAACCGGCGCGGGCCCGCCGCCCCTGGAAACGGCGGGCCCGGTACTCCACGATCCGCGGCATCATGTCGAAGGCGGATCGCGGGCGAAGAGGAAAAATCGAGTTTCACCACACATTTTAAGGAGGGAATCCGCCCATGACCCGCAACGTTCTGCAGGTGAAGGAGAAGAAAGACCGCTACACCGTGTGCTACATGCCCGGAGACGATTCCGGCTTTGACATGATGGAAGCGGCAATGCTCGTCCTGAACACCATGGATCTCCCCATCGATTTCGTCCGGGCCGACCTGGGATGGTGCATGTGGGAGAAGTCCATCGCGAAGTTCGGCGAGGGCGACCCCCGGTGCAACACCGTTCCCCCCGAGACGATCAAGAAGATCGAGAACGCCGATGCCACCCTCATGGCGGCTATCACCTCCAAGGCAGGCGTGAAAGGCTTCAAATCCGCCATCCTTCAAATGCGGCAGCTCTTCGATCTCTACATCAACCTGCGCCCTGCGAAGGTCCTTCCCGGCGTCGGTACCCCGCTGAAGGGCGACCCCAAGATCGACCTCGTCCTCTTCCGTGAGAACACGGAAGATCTCTACGCCGCCGTGGAATTCAACCCCCTTCCCAAGGAACTCTACGACGTCCACAAGGGCATGGAGCGTTTCAAGAAGTGCTCCGAAGTGGCCGTGTCCTGGCGCGTCTTCTCCAAGGAAGGATGCGAGCGCATCATCCGGGCTGCCTTCGAGTACGCAAAGGCAACGGGACGCAAGACCGTCCACAACTGCAACAAGGCGAACGTCATCCGGGAGACCGACGGCATGATGAAGAAGATCTTCCTCCAGGTGGCCAAGGAATACGAGCAGTTCGGCATCAAGGCGATCGAAGAGAACGCCGACGCTACCGCCATGTGGCTCATCAAGAATCCCCAGGATTATGAAGTCATTGTGGCAAGCAACGTCTTCGGCGACATCCTCTCCGATGAGGCGTCCCAGCTCGTGGGCGGACTCGGCTTCGCTCCCAGCGGCAACATCGGCGAGAAGACCGCCATCTTCGAACCCTGCAGCGGTTCCGTTCCCAAGTACGCCCATCAGTACCGGGTCAACCCCAGCGCCATCCTGCTCACCGCAAAGATGATGCTCGAATATCTCGGTCTCGATGAAGCGGGTGCGAAGATCGAAAAGGCCATCGGCGACGTGCTGGTGGAAGGCAAGGTGCTCACCTACGACGTGCTCCGGGACTTCCGGGGCGACCCGAACTGGGAGAAAAACGCCGCCTCCACCCTGGACATGGCCGCCGAAATCGCCCGAAAGATCACTCCCGGCATCTCCGAGGCTCGCATCGAGAGCGCCAGGGCGAAAGCGAAGGAAATGTGCGACTGGACGAAGACCGTCGGCTTCGACGAATAAAGCGACGGCCCTTGGAACACACTATCGGGGCTCGCCGCGGCGAGCCCCTTTGTTCGTCCGGGACGAGTCTCGCTCATTCAATCGAGAATCCAAGGCAAGGAGGAATGCGTCATGAAAACGGCATCGGCCGGAACGGTGGAGTCCATGGACTGCCTCGTGACGGTCAGCGAAGGCGCTCCGGGAAGCGGGCTTTCCATTCAGCTCTCCGGCGCCGCCACGGCCCGTTTCGCGCCCACCATGCGCAAGGCCGTACAGGAAGTCGCCACTGCCATGGGCGCCACGGATCTTTCCATCTCCATCCAGGACAACGGCGCTTTGGACCTGATCCTCAAGGCCAGAACGGAAGCCGCGCTGACCCGCTATCGGGGAGGTGACACCGCATGAGACTCCGAAGGACCATGCTCTATCTTCCCGGAAACAATCCCAACATGCTTCTTCGAGGACACCTCTTCAAACCCGACGGTCTCATCCTCGACCTCGAGGATGCCGTGGCAATGCGCGAAAAAGACGCGGCCCGCATTCTCGTGCGCGACGTGCTTCGGCAAGGGCAGTTCGGTGACTGCGAGGTGACGGTGCGCATCAACGGCATGGACACTTCTTACTGGAAAGACGATCTTGAGGCCGTTGTCCCCGCAGGTATTCACGGCATTCGTGTTCCCAAAGTGGAAGATCCAAAGGATATGGTCCTGCTCGACGAAACGCTTTCGGAAATCGAAACCCGAGCGGGCGTTCCGCTCGGAAAAACGCTGATCTTCTGTCTTCTGGAGACGGCCAAGGGGATCTGGCGCGCCTACGAGATCGCCACGGCCTCGAAACGCGTGACCGCCATCATCCCCGGCGGCGAAGACCTCACGGCAGATCTTCGGACCAATCGCTCCGCCGAGGGAACCGAGTTGGAGGGAGTGCGCAAGATGCTCGTTCTCGCCGCCCGGGCGGCTGGGGTGGACGCCCTGGATACGGTGTTCCCCCGTATCACCGACGACGAAGGATTGCGGAAGGAAGTCAGCTTCATCAAGCAACTCGGGTTCGACGGCAAGAGCGTCATCCACCCGAACCAGATCCCCATCATCCACGACGTGTTCACGCCCACGGAGAAGGAAATCGAGAAAGCAAAGCGCATCGTCGCCGCCGCCAAAGAGGCCGCCGAGCGGGGTCTTGGCGCCGTCTCCGTTGACGGGCGCATGGTGGACCGCCCCGTGGTGAAACGGGCGGAATTCACCCTGATCCGGGCCGGACTGTTCGAGGAGGTGCACTCATGATCCGCAACGCGCTTGGGCGGGAGCTGCCCGAATCCATTCCCGGCTACGGGGTGGTAAAGCCCTTCCTCGGCCACGACAAACGCGTTCCCGAGGGGAACCGAGACGGGGGCCGCATCAAGGCCACTTTCGGCACCTGCACGGACAAGGTGCTTCCCGACATCAAAGCCGCCATCGCCGCATCGGGACTGAAGAGCGGTATGACCGTCTCCTTCCATCACCATCTCCGCAACGGCGACTACGTGGTGAACATGGTCATCGACGCCTGCGCGGAAATGGGCATCCGGGATCTCACCCTCTTCCCCACGGCTCTCTTCGGCGTGCACAAGAAACTTATTCCCCACATCAAGAGCGGCGTCATCCGCAGGATCATGGGCTCCGTGAACGGCCCCATCGGTCAGCTCGTCTCCGAAGGAGGCATGGAGGAACCGGTGGTGCTCCGCAGTCACGGAGGCCGCCCTCGGGCCGTCACCTGCGGTGACGTGCACATCGACGTGGCCTTTCTCGCCGCACCCCGGGCGGACAGATACGGCAATCTCTCCGGTGTCGGTTCCAACTCGGCCTGCGGTTCCCTTGGGTACGCTTTCACGGACGCCATGTACGCGGACTGTGTCGTGGCGGTGACGGACTGCCTCCAGCCCTATCCCATCGGCAACGTGTCCATCCCTCAGGTCTACGTGGATTTCGTGGTGGCCGTGGAAAGCATCGGCGATCCCGCGGGAATCGTCTCCGGAACAACCCAGATCACCCGCGATCCCCTGCGTCTCCTCATCTCCAGATATGCGGCCCAGCTCATCGAGGCCAGCCCCTACTTCAAGAACGGCATCTCCTTCCAGACCGGCGCGGGGGGCATTCCGCTGGCGGTGACAGCCTTCATGAAGGAAGCCATGAAACGCAGAGAGGTGAAGGGGAGCTTCGGTCTGGGAGGCATCACGGGGTACTTCGTGGACCTGCTCAAAGAAGGGTACGTGGAACGTCTTCTGGACGTGCAGTCCTTCGACCTCGAAGCGGTGCGCTCCATCGCGTCGAACCCTGACCACGTGGAGATCTCCGCCGACTGGTACGCCAATCCCTGGAACAAGGGATGCGCCGTGAACATGCTCGACGTGGTCATCCTCGGCGCCACGGAGCTGGACAAGGATTTCAACGCAAACGTGAACACCGAGGCTGACGGCGCGCTGCTTCACGGCATCGGCGGCCATCAGGACACCGCCGCCGGGGCCAAGCTGACCATCATCAGCCAGCCCCTCCTCCGGGGACGCATTCCCTGCGTGGTGGATTCGGTCTATTCCGTCACGACCCCCGGCGAGGTTGTGGACGCAGTGGTCACCGAGTACGGCGTCACCATCAACCCCCGTCGTCAGGACCTGATCGACGCCGCCAAAGAGGCAGGGAATTTCCCCCTCCTCTCCATGGAGGAACTCCTCGCCAAGGCAAAGCAACTCGTCGGTCCCATGGAGCCCGTGCAGACCGAGGAGCGCATCGTGGGCGTCATCGAATGGCGTGACGGCACCGTCATCGACGTGGTGCGCCAGTTGAAGGCCAAGGCATAGCCTTATCGCACAAAGAGGAAGGAGCTTCCCTTCCACAAGTTCGCACCGGGAAGCCGGACGTTCGCCCCAGAGTTTCCTGAAACGGAGACTCTAGCGTTCGCACACACGCCGTGACATCTCTTCCTCGCCCCGAGCCGCCTTCGACATGCAGTCGAAGGCGGCTGTTTTTCAAATTTGAGGAAGCTCTGAATAAAGGCCTTTCGCTTTCCCTTGACCTCGGGCCGCATCAGGCTCTGCGAGGCACCCTGCGGGGCTGACGCAGCCTTATTCAGAGATTCCTTGATTTTCGGAACGTTTTTCTGTTCTCAGAGAGAAATGAGCAGGATACCCACGAGAATCGCCGCGGCGCCAACGGCTCGGCGTCGGTTGAGCCGTTCCCGGAAAAGGAACACCGATGCGGCGAGGACGAGCAAAAAGGCCGTGCTGGTACAGAGGGGAAACGCGAGGGAAAGATCCATCTTCGACAGAAGCGCCGCGTAGAACACGAAGGAGCAGACATAGGCGGCCATGCCGCCTATGACGAAGGGATTGAGGAGAATCCTTCGTACGGCACCGAAGAGTCCTCCGGAAGAGACGGGACCTTTCGAGGACATCCCCATTTTCAGCGAAACGTGGGCACCGGCATTGAGCAGGATGTCTCCCACAACCAGAAACAGCACGAGAGGTTCCATGCGACCACTCCCTTTTCTTTTCACTTCCGCGACTCTAGCGGAAGAATCGGGGGAAGGCAACCCCGGATCGGCACAAAAAAGACTGGTCGCACTGCGAAAGCACCGCCGTACGACCAGTCTTCTTCCTTTCAAGGGTTGTGTTTCTTGCTCCGGAACCTGTTTTACCTCCGTTGTCTCGGCGGAGAAACCGTCGGCTCACGCCGAAAGAAGTTTCTCCCGCACGAGATGGCGAACCTGGACGAGCATCGCCTCCCGTTCTTCCTGGGAAACGGCGGGAACGGCATGCATGAAATGGTGCAGGATCACCTCCATGCCGCAGAAAACAAAAATGCCGTTGTCCACGGCTGTACGAATCGCGCCCTTGAAACCGTAGGTGTCGTAGTCCTTCTCACTTCCACCGGTGGTGCTGAAGATGGCCACTTTTTTCCCTTTGAGAAGTCCTTCAGTGCCGTTTTTCCCGGAGGCATAGGCGAAGCCCGAAGAGAACACGCGATCGATCCACCCTTTGAGGATGGCGGGCAAGGAGAACCACCACACGGGGTGAATCACTACCAACAGATCCGCTTCCTTGACAAAACGCTGCTCCTCCGCGACGTCCGCGAGGGTTTTCCCCTCCCGGAGGGCCAAGAAATCCTCGGCTTTCAACACAGGGTCTATGGAAAGAGCGTAGAGATCGCGCACGTCAAAGGCAACACCGGCAGCCGAAAATTCCTCCTTCACCGCTTCGAGAACGGCGTGATTGAAACTCTTCGGATTCGGATGGGCATAGACGAGAAGCGCCTTCATGAAAACAACCCCCTTTGTCATGGTTTGGGAAATTTCTCTTTCGGAACCGACGTATCTTTCATAAGTGTAGTTTTTCTGGCGGAATTGTCAACTTTGAGAGAGCATGCACATACACCCGATCCTTTTCTTCTACAAACTACGAAAAGAGCTTCCTCACGAGGACACCGGCATTCGTTCTTTTCGGGCTCCACTGTCCCGGGCGCGGTCCCAAGCTCCTCCCCGGCTGCATCGCGACGCTCCCGGCCCTTCCGGGGTCGAAACAGACACCTCGCTCAGTCGGCGCGGCTTCCGCGACAAAAAAAGAGCACAGGGACAACCGATGCGCTAGCCGATACCGAGGATGCGCACCCAGAGGGGCAGGGTCAGCACTGAAAGAATCGTTCCTGCGGCGATCACGTCCGCCGCATATTCGGCATCCAGCCCCATGCCGTCGGCGATGATGAAGTTGTTCACCGCGGGGGGCATGGCGGAGACGAGTACCACGGCCTGGGTGAGAATCTGCTCCGTGGGCCAGAGACAAAACATTCCCCAGGCAATGACGGGGTGAATGAAGAGCTTGAAAACGACGTCTCTCCCGGTCCGGCGAAGCCCCCGGACAAACCGCCCCGGATCGAGGGAGGCGCCGAGCGTGAGCAGGGCAATACCGCTTCCCGTGTCTCCCAGGGTCTTGAGCACCGTGTCGATCCATTCGGGAAGGTGCTGCAGGGAGGTCCGGCTCAGCAGAAGCCCTCCCGCAGTGGCCACGATCAGGGGATTGGCGAGCACACGCAGCAAAGTGATCCCGACGCTGCGCAGTGTAAGGCGCTTGTTCGCCGAGGCCAATTGCGCGCCGAGGATGGAGATGGCATTATAACCAACAAGCCCCATGGCGAGGTAGTGTGAAAGAGCGTCCAGGCCAGCCTGCCCCATGGCGATGGTGATGGCGGGAACACCCATGAAGACGTTGTTCGAGCGGACTGCCATGAGAACGGACACCGCCGCCCGCCGCGGTTCGCTCCGACAGATACGGGCGAGAATCCATGCCGTCAGAGGTGCGAGAAGAAATCCCGCGTGGATCGCCCAGAAGAGGTTCATCTGGGCGATCCCCTCTCCGCCGATGCGAAGGGTCGTCCGAAAAAGCAGCGCCGGGATGGCGATCCAGTAGAGAATGCCGTTGATGGATGGGAGCACCGCGTCCGGAAGAAACCCTTTTTTCTTCGCCAGATATCCGATGAGCATGATGCAGGTCAGCGGGAGAACCATTCGAAATCCGTGCACGGAGGCACCCCTTTCCGTTTTTCGCTGCTTGCGTGTATAGTTGAGTGTACGAGAAGCGCCGTTTGGAATCCAGAACCAAAGGAGGACGACGCGAGGAGTCCTTCGGAAAAGCTGCACAGAGGAGGCAACGCACTTGGCACACATTCCGTCTCACATTTTTCGCGAATACGACATCCGCGGCCTCGCGGAGGAGGAACTCACTTCTCCGGTCATGATCGCGGTCGGCAAGGCCTACGGAACGTTCCTCACCGAAAAGGGCATCCGAAAGGTTCCCGTCGGCGGTGACATACGCCTTTCGTCGAAACGGATCCGCAGGGATGTCATCGAAGGACTGCGCAGCACCGGCATGGACGTCATCGACATCGGCACCGTCATGACCCCCCTCTTCTACTGGAGCCTCTACCATTTCGGCTGCGACGGCGGCGTCATGGTTACGGGCAGCCACAATCCCAAGGAATTCAACGGCCTCAAACTCGCCCTCGGCAAGACCACGATCTTTGGGGAGCAGATCCAGGAGATTCGCCGCATCGCCGAAGAAGGACACTTCTTCGTGGCGGAACGCCCCGGCGTCCTCGAGCGGGCCGACATCGGCGAGGAGTATGTGGAGATGCTCTGCCGCAAAATCACTCTGGGGCCGAAAAAACTCAAGGTGGTGCTCGACGCGGGAAACGGCACGGCGGGACTCTTCATGGAAAAGTTCTTTCGGCGTCTTGGCTGCGACGTGCTCCCTCTCTTCGCGGAGCCCGACGGAACCTTTCCGAATCACCATCCCGACCCCACCGTACGAGAAAACCTCCAGACCCTCACGGAAACGGTCCTCCGGGAAAAAGCCGATCTGGGCATCGGTTTCGACGGTGACGCGGACCGACTCGGTGTGGTGGACGACGCGGGAGAGATGCTCCTCGGAGACACGCTCATGGCACTCTATTGGAGAGAAATCCTTCCGAAACACCCCGGTGCAACGGCGATCATCGAAGTCAAAAGTTCCCAGGCTCTGGTGGAGGAAGTGGAACGCCTCGGCGGCGTTCCTCTTTTCTGGAAATCGGGGCACTCCCTCATCAAAGCAAAAATGAAGGAAATCAACGCTCTTTTCGCAGGCGAAGTCTCGGGACACATGTTCTTCGCCGACGAGTTCTACGGTTTCGACGACTCCTTCTACGCCGCGGCGCGACTCCTCCGCCTGCTGTCCTTCGAGGAACGCAGGCTTTCGGAGATCGTCCGCACCATCCCGCGCTACTACAGCACGGCAGAAACGCGCATTCCCTGCCCCGACGACAAAAAGTTCCATGTGGTAGCTGCAGTGCGGGAGGAAGCGCTCAAAACGCACGAGGCCATCACCGTGGATGGCGTGCGCATTCTCTACCCCCATGGATGGGGACTGCTGCGGGCCTCCAACACACAGCCCATTCTCGTCGCCCGATGCGAGGGAAGAACACCTTCGGCGTTGCGGGAGATCGAAGAGGACATGCACCGCCGCATCGTCCTCGGAGGCGGTGTCCCCTTTGAGTGGACCTATTGAGATTCTTTCCGGAAATTTTCCAGAAAACCGTCTCTTCACGGGATATTCCGCTGCACCGACCCCATACCCGACCCCAAAAGAGAGAGGATGACGTTCCGTGGTGTCGATCGGAGAACGTGTACCTGATTTCGAAGTACCCGCCTATCGGGATGGGACGGTTATCTCCGTTCGCCTTTCCCGATTCCTCGGTTCCTGGGTAGTGCTTTGCTTTTATCCAGGCGATTTCACGTTCGTGTGCCCCACGGAGCTGACCAATCTGGCCATCAACTACGACTCTTTCCGATCGCTCGGCGCCGAGGTGATCACCATCAGTGTCGACAGCGTCTTCGTTCACAAGGCATGGGAGGAACATGAGCTGGGGAGCCTCATTCCACAAGGTCGCGTGCCCTTCATCATGGCGTCGGACCTCCGCCGAGAAATCGGCAATGCCTACGGAGCGCTCGACGAAAAGACCGGTGCGCATCTCCGGACAAGCTACCTCATCGACCCCGACGGTGTGCTCCAGGCCGCGGAGATCCTTGCTCCTTCCGTGGGCCGCAACATCCAGGAACTGCTCCGTCTCCTCTCCGCCTTCAGGCACGTGCGGGAGACGAACGGAGAGGAAGCGTGTCCGTCGGGCTGGTTTCCCGGCAAAACCACGTTGAAACCCCTTCCGGAACTCGTGGGCAAAATAAGCGCTGCCTGGAATCCCGAGAATCCGCTCATCTGGCCCCCCGGAAAGTGAGGCCTCCGGAACAATTCCGCAAAAAAACGAAAATGCTCCTCGTATTCGCGAAGAACCGTTTGTGATATTTTCTTGGCGGGTGGGGTGTCTCCGTTCGGCTCTTTCGACGTGAGGCGGCATACCTTTCGGGAGCACAAAAAATCCTCGAAGACGAGAGAAGGAGGTCATGACCGGGGTGATCTTTTTTACGAAAATGCGCGGTAACGGCGACGAGTTCATCGTCATCGACAACAGACAGTATAACTATTGCCCGGCGGAACTCGCGACTCTGGCAAGGGATCTCTGCCTAGAGAAGAATGTCCTCGCCGGCGGAGGGCTGCTCGTCTTCGAAAAAACGAGAGATCCCTCGCAGCATTTTTTCATGAGAGCCTTCAATTGCGACGGCACCGAGGAATTCCTTTCCGGAAACGGCGCCAGATGCCTTGCGGGACTCGCTTTCCAGATCGGCATCGCCCCACGGGAAATGGTCTTCGGCTTTTCCGGCGGAACCGTACAAGCAACGGTGGAGCCGGCCTCGCAAGATCCCGCAACAGCCGTGGTGACGCTCGACATGGGAGAAGTGGATCTGGCACAAGCACACTGGCACCAAGTATTCCCCTTCTGGGGCAAGACCTTCCTCTATCACGCGCTCTCCATCGGCGGCATTCCTCATTGTGTCATCCTTCTCGACCATCTCGAGGACCTATCCCCCTCCGACTTGGTTCCCCTCGCCCGAGGGCTTCGTTTCGACGAAAAACGTTTTCCCGAGGGCACAAATGTCAATTTTCTCGAACGAGACGAGGAAGGACAGGGCGTTCGGCTCCTCACCTACCAGAGAAACGTGAACCGTCTGACCAGTTCTTGCGGCACCGCCATCGCGGCGGGTGGAATTGTCGCGTGTCTCTCCCTGGGGTACTCTTCTCCGGTAAGCGTGACCACCCCCGGCGGCATCAGCGAGGTTACTGTCAGGCAGGATACCACCTCTCCGGAAAAAGTGCGCATTTCCCTTCGGGGCGAAGCGTCCTGCCTGACCAAGGGAACGATTCTCTTCGACGCGAGGAGCACCTTTCGGACGGCCCGTACCGTTTGCGCTCCTCTGCTCTGAAAAACGGTTATAGCCAGGTGCAGTAGAGAGAAACCCCGGCGAAAGGGCAGAGCACTATGCCTGCTCTTTTGTCGCGTACATCCTCCGATCCGCCTCGCGCAAGACTCTTTCAAGCGTGGACCCATCCTCGGGAAAAGCGGCGATACCGAAGTTCGCCCGGGCTTTCAAAGCCGGTTCGGAAAAACGAAGGGCACGACATGCTTCATCGAGACGGAGGACAAAGGCTTCCGCCATTTCTTTCGTCATTCCCGGAAAGAGCAGGAGAAACTCGTCCCCCCCGTAACGTCCCACTATACCTGAAGAATCCACGTTTTCCCGGAAACAACGGGCAATGGACACGAGTACTTCGTCGCCGAGAGCGTGGCCGAAGGTGTCGTTGATGTCCTTGAAGTGTTCCACATCGGCCATGACAATTGCAAAACTTCCTCCTCGCTCATCGAGCTCTCGTTGGGCATCTTCCATCCGTCGGAAGAGAAACCGACGATTCGGAATTCCCGTGAGGGCATCCGTAAGGGCCTGTCGTTCCAACTCCTCCAGAAGCTCGTTCACCGCCCAGGTGGCGCCGAGGCTGCGGGAGAGCACGTAAAACACCTCCTCGTCCTCCCGCGAGAAAGCCCCGATGTCGGGACTCTCCGCAACCAAAACGCCGAGAAGCCGATCTCCGTACATGATGGGAACATCAAGTTCCGACCGCGTCTCCTGAATAGTGGAAACATACATTTCGCTGAAACGAACGTCCGGGGTGTTTCGGAGTGTTTTCGTCCTCGCGGCCAATTCCACCAGACCGCCCCCGCTCCGTCTCCGCTTCGCGTCACGGAGAGCGAATTCTTTCTCCGAATATCCCGTGGAGGCAATAGTCCTGCACGCACCCGTCTCTTCATCCTCGATTTCGAAGAAAGTCACGTGGGTGTACTGGAAATTTTTTTTCAAAAGCTCCACGACGCGCTCGGCAATGAGCTTTCGATCTCTGAGCAGCGCGATCTCGCTCACGACATCATGGAGAAGACGCATGTGCCCCAACTCCCGAGAGAGCATCTCCATATTCGCGATGTTCTCCAGGACCACTGCCATGAAGCCCGCGACCAGGACGAGCACCTCCTGATCCCTGTGAGTAAAGGCATTCTCCACGGGACTGATGGCCACAAGCACCCCCCAGAGGAATTCCCTCGCAACAATGGGAACGGCGAGCTCCGAAAGCGTTCCGAATTCGTCCGGAACATATCTGGAATCTTTGCGGGTATCGTTGCACAAATAGGGAAGACGGGAATCGAGAACATGCCCCACAATTCCCTTTTTCTCCACGAGAAGCTCATGGAGTTCCTTGTCGCTCAGACGGTAATGGCCCTGAAAAGCCACGAGAGCAAGCGACTCTTTTCTGGTTTCCCTTCCGAAGAGCAGAATGCGCTCGAACCCCAGGTCGCTGTGAAGCACGCCCAGGATGAGGGGAAAGAGTTCCTTCGCGCTCCGGCAGGCGAAGAGCATCTGAGAGATGTCGAGGAGAGCCCGCAAAACGCGAACATGTTCTTCCGTCTCTTTTTTCTGAGCGACGAGGTTGTCCAGCGCAAGATTAAGTGCCTCCTGGGCACGAAAGAGATTCTTGCGGAACATCTTCCCCCGCTCAAGATTTCGCGTGAGCTGTTTTTCCGTCTCCAGATGGGAGAGAACGGATCCGAGCATTGCCGCGAGAAGACGAAGAAAACGGACATCTTCGTTCCGGAAAGCATTTTTTTCCGGCGATTGCACGTCGAGAACACCCAGAAGGGTACCATGCCACAGCAGAGGAATGCTCAGCTCCGATGCGGTATCCTCTTTGCCCACGATGTAGTCCTTATCGAGGGTGACATCTTCCACCAGTTGAATTTCCCCGGTTGCAAGAGCCCTACCGCAAATGCCCTCTCCTCTCCGGATAGTCGTGACGGAAGGAACGTACCCCGCAAAAGCCGCAAGGCGAAGGGAATCGCTGCGTCGGTCCAGGAGATACACCGAGGGATAGGCAAAACGAGTGCTCTCCGCAATGGCTTCCATCGCGAAGGAACAAGCCTGCTCGGGGTCTTTTGCTTCATCCACCCGTTGCAGGTAGCGGAACAGCGCCTCCTGTTCGTCCATGGAAGAGAAATGGTGAAAACATTCTCCGGATTGTCTCAACACCCAAACGCCCTCCGTCGCCGACACCGTGAAGACACAAAAAGAGTTCGAGCGGCGCGCCGCCCGAATTCCACGAGATCCCCGTAGAAGAAGAATACATCACGAAGCAGTGAGGCCGCAAGAATGGATTTGGAATGTCAATCTTCCGAAAGCATCCTCTTCTCGACAGGACAACCTTTGTTTGTCGCGCCGAACTCTGTTATACTCAAAAACAGGTCAGATTACACGAACAACTACAAAACAGGAGGTGTTTCTCCATGGAACGTACCGGAATCGTCACCATGAAAGGAAATCCCGTCACCCTGGTGGGACCGGAGATCAAACCCGGCGACGCCGCTCCGGATTTCACCGTCCTGGATGGAAAGCTCAGGCCTGTTACGCTGAAGGAACATGCCGGAAAGGTCGTCATTCTCAGCGTCGCGCCCTCGCTCGATACACCCGTGTGCGATCTCCAGGCCCATCGTTTCAACGACGAGGCCGCCGCTCTCGGTTCCGGCGTGGCAGTCCTCAATATCTCCATGGACCTGCCTTTCGCCATCAACCGTTTCTGTCTCACCGGCAACATCGAAAACATGCAGGTTCTCTCGGATCATCGAGACGCCTCTTTCGGAACGTCCTGGGGCGTTCTCATCAAGGAACTCCGCCTCCTCGCAAGAGCGGTCTTCGTGGTGGACGGCAGCGGCACGGTGCGCTACGCGGAAATCGTCCCGGAAGTCACGAATCATCCCGACTACGACAAGGCCATCCAGGCAGCGCGCTCTCTTGTCGTCTGAGTCCCTGGAAGCACCGCAGGAAAACCACCCCCAACACAGGACAGGGAGAGAAAAGAGTGTGTGTTTTCCTCTCTTCTCTCCCTGCCTGACTCCCGGCGGAGGTTTCGCACAGAACCGAAACCTCCGCGCATCTCCGCTTTTCAGAAATACGGTTGCGCGGAAATCCGAGTTCCCTTCCCGATTATGCCCTCCGACGTCGTCCCGGGAAACACCGGGGGCATGCCGATTTCCGCACGTTTCCGTAAAAGCGGCGTCCTGGGCAAAGCCTTTTTTGCCGCCGCTTGCTCAACTGCCGACGAGATCGGGAAACAGGGACAGCCTGCGCAGCGTCTCCGATTCGGGGACCCCTGTCTCCGCGTTCCACCCCCGAGCCGCATAGTACTCCCGGAGCATTTCCTCGTACTCCGACACAGCGCAGCGCGGATCGTCCGCATAGCGCCCGAATTCGGGAATTGCCCGAACCCGAGGATGGAGTGCATCGTCCCCGGCGGTAAACCCCTCCCGCCGGTTGAAGAGCCGCTGGAGGGTGAAAACCCGTTCTCCCGTCTCGAGCAGCTCCTCTCCGGAGACATTCCACCCCGTCGCGGCGGCGAGCATGGCCGCATAATCGTCCAGGGTCACTCCGGCGTACATGTAGAACTTGCAGGTGCAGAGAACCTCCGGGAGCATTCCCGCGTCCTGGAGAAGCCGTGCCGCCATGCCTTTCCCCCGCTCCTCCCAGGGGGAGATTTCCTCCGGATCGGGAAGGCCGAAGCGTCGCAGTCCGAAATCGAGCTTGTCCCCATCCCAGGCCTTCGCCTCCACGGGATGAATGTGGCACATTCCCCTCGGATTGGTTCCGTAGGTGAGGGCAAGAACCTTTCCGCCCCTCGGATCATGGGCGGGCCCTTCGAGCCCCTTTCCCGTCACGGCCCAGGTGAGGACCTCGGGCCGACCGAGCCGTTCCGCCGCGGCACGCACTCCGTCGGCAACCAGATCCCCCACACCTTCACGAAAGACGATCTTCCGCACCAGCGGCGCCAGAGCAGCACCGTTTCCCCAGGAAAGACCAAGGGATTGAGCATCCTCCGGCAATGGAACGCCCCGTTCGGCACATTCCATCAGAAAGGCCGCCGCCCCTCCGGCGGAGATGGTGTCCACCCCAAGTTCGTTGCAGAGCCACGAGGCATGCACCGCCGCATCCACGTTCTCGTTGGTCACGAAGGCGGTGAAGGCCGCCACGGATTCATACTCTCCACCATCGTGCTCGGGCGTGGCGAACGGACCCGATGCGACCGCGACACGCCGTCCGCACTGGAGCGTGCACCCGCGGTAGCACCCCTTGGAGGCCACAAGATTCTCCTCCATGAAATGCCGGAAGATCGCCTCCCCCTTTCCCCAGGAATTGCTCCGCCAGTTCTTCGTGGGCAGATCCCCCGAGGCATCGCTCCAGGCATAACCGCCCATGGTCCCGGCCCTGCGGAATTCCTTCGCCATGGGGTGTTGCAACACCTTCTCGTGCACCCGCCGGGTGGTCTCGCGAAAGGCTTCTGGGTCGGCGAGCGACACGGTACCCGTACCCCGAACGGCCAGGGCGAGGAGTTTCTTGGACCCCATGACGGCCCCAACACCGATTCGCCCCGCCGCCCGGTGACGGTGCATCACCGAGGCGAAACGGACCAGATTCTCTCCTGCGGGACCGATGGAGAGGACGAGCAGGGAGGGATCTCCCACCATCTCCGCCACAAGACGCTCTTTTTCCAGGGTCGTCTTTCCCAGAAGCGCCGCGCCGGAAAGAAAGGAGAGCTTTCCATCGTCCAGAAAAAGCACACACGGTTCCGCCGCGGAACCGGTCACCACGAGCACGTCCACACCGGCTTTCCGAAGGGTGATGCCCGCGTCGCACCCCATGCGGCTCTCCCCCCAGGCACCTGTCAGTGGAGAAGTGCAGCAGATTTCCAGGCTTCCGCCTCCGGGAACGCGGAAGTCCGTCAGCGGCCCCGTGGCGAAGAGGAGCAGACTCTCCGGGTGCAGGGGGTCGAGGCGGGCAGGCTGATGCTCCAGAAGGCACCGGACCGCATAGCCCGCACCACCGATGCACCCGCGCAGGTCCTTCCGAAGGGAATGTTTCGTCACCGTCTTCCGCGCCAGATCCACCCAGAGTTCGCATCCCGCGTATCCCGAACTCTTTTCCACGTTCCCGCCCCCTAGAGAAGTCCTTCCTTTTCGAGGAAGTTCCGAGCCACTTTTTCCGCCTCCATGCCCTCGTCGAACTGATAGTTCAGCTCCGCCATGGTAGCCTCGTCGATACGGCCGCTCACCTTTTCAATAATATCAAGCAACTGCGGATATTTCGCGAAGGTCTTCCGGTTGATCACGAAACAGGCACTGTAATCCGGGAAAAACCCCTTGTCATCCTCAAGGATCACCAGGTCGAGTTTTCGGATGCGCGAATCCGTGGAATAGGCGGCGATGACATCAACCTCCCCGGCCTCGATGGCCTTGTACATGAGGGCATACTCCATGGGAAGCACTTCCTTGAAGGAAATTCCGTAGTGTTTGCTCCACCCGGGATAGGCATCATGACGCGTGTCGAAGTTCGAATCCCCGCCGAGACGCCACTGTTTCGCGAAGGCCGCGAGGTCCGACGCCTTCTTCAGATTGTACTTCTCCGCGGTCTCTCGGCGCACCGCCATGGCGTAGGTGTTGTTGAATCCGAGAGGTTTCGCCCAGCTCATGTCGTACCGTTTCTCGAATTCGCTCTTCACGAGAGCGTAGGCCTCGTCGCGCCCCAGGGGCGGCCCCTCGTAACGCAACAGACCGATCAGATGGGACCCGGTCCAGCAGGGATAGATGTCGATCTGGTTGCTCCGCATGGCCTCGTGGAGCACCGCCACACCCGCGAAGTCGGAATTGAAGTTCACCTTGAGCCCCGTGTGAGCCTCCACCAGAAGTTTCGCCATGTTGGCGAGGATGTTCGATTCGTTCCAAGGCTGTCCACCGATACTGATGGTTCCCTTGTAGTCCTTGGGTGTCTCGGCAAATGCCGGTACCGCCAGACTGCCGAGCAAGACCCCAACAAGGAAAATTCCCATCACGCCGAAGCGCCACCACATCCGTCGGTTCTCACATCTCATGCCGCACCATCTCCTCTCCTGGAACATCTTTTTCCTCACGGACGCTCTCCTCCGCCGCATACTTGCGCGCCAGCCGGAGCGCCCTCCTTCGAGGCTCGAAATGATTCTGGAGCATTTTCAGGCCCTGATCCGCCAGAAGGGCCAACACCGTCGCGGGCAGTGCCCCGGCGAGCACCACTTCCTGCCGCAAGGCACCGAGTCCCGCGAAAATCAACTTGCCGAGCCCCCCTCCACCGATGGCCGAAGCGAGGGTTGCCGTGCCGATGACCCATACCGTGGCAACCCGAATGCCCGCGATGATCACCGACCGGGCCAAAGGAAGCTGGACCTTGAGGAGAATCTGCGTCTCCGTCATGCCCATGCCCCGGGCCGCCTGAATCATGACGGGAGAGACGTTGCGCAGCCCCGTGTAGGTGTTCTGCAACACCGGAAGCACCGCGTAGAGCACGAGAGCGCAGATGGCGTTGTCGTTCCCGATACCGAAGACGAAAATAAGAAACCCCAAGAGGGCCAGGCTTGGAATGGTCTGAAAGACGTTCGCCACGCCGATGACCACCGAGGCCAGTTTCTCCCGCTTGGAGAGGTAAATCCCAAGGGGAATGCAGATGAGGAGGGTGATGCAAACGGCGATGCCGGAGATCATCACGTGCTGCCCCGTAAGGGCCAGGATGCGGGGCCAGTTCTCCGAGACATAGGTGACGAAGAGTTCCCAAAACGTCCGTTCAGGAGGAAACATCAGGCACCCGCCTCCTTTCTGCTTCGAGAGAGCCTTCCGATGGCAAGCCTGGCCAGGCTTCCACTGGTGACGACACCCAGAAACACGTTCTCCCGGTTTACCACGGGGATGGAGAGATCCATGTCGGCGAGCATCTCCGCCGCATCCCGTATGACCGCCTCCTCGAAAATGAGCTTTCGGTTTCGCCGCACCGCCTCCCGAAGGGTGCCCCCGTTCCGGAGCGTCCGTTTGAGCACCGGCAGATAGAGCATGCCCACCCAATTTCCCCTGGCATCCACCACCTGGGCGGTTTCCAGGCCATCATCCTCCATGCGTTCCAAAACATCCCTGGGATCCTCTCCGGGAGCAACCCGAAGGAACGGATCATGAAGCAACGTCTCCAGCGAGGATTCGGGAGAGATGGAGGCGAGACGATCCTCGCCGATGAAAGAGCGCACGAAGTCATTGGCGGGCGCATTCTGGATTTCCTCGGGAGATCCCATCTGCTCGATCTTTCCCTGGCGCATGAGCACCACACGGTCCGCCAGCTTCAGCGCCTCGTCCATGTCGTGGGTGACGAAGACGATGGTCTTCCGCAAGGATTTGTTCAGCTCCTTGAGTTCACTCTGGAGCACGTCCCGGGTAATCGGATCGAGAGCGCCGAAGGGTTCGTCCATGAGCACCACCGGAGGATCCGCCGCGAGGGCCCGCAGGACACCGATGCGCTGCTTCTGCCCGCCGCTGAGCTGGTCGGGAAGACGGTGCCGAAACTTCGCCGGGTCCAGCCCCGCCAGGGCCAGCAGCTCGTCGACCCTGGCGTCGATGCGTCCGCTGTGCCATCCGAGCAGCCTGGGCACAATGCCGATGTTCTCCGCCACGGACATGTGGGGCCACAGGGCAATCTCCTGGATCACATAGCCGATGCCCCGACGAAGCTGCACCGGGTCCACCGAACGGATGTCCCGACCGTTGACGCGAATTCGTCCGGAAGTGCTTTCCTCGAGACGGTTTATCATCTTCAGACTGGTGGTCTTACCACAGCCGCTCGGGCCGATGAGCACCACGAATTCTCCCTCTCCGACCTCCAGATCCAGTTCCTTCACCGCCTCGGTGCCATCGGCGAAAACCTTGGAGACCGCCTCAAAAGTTACCATCCGCACCTTGCCCCCTTCTTCATCAAAGCACCACGTTCCATTCCATGTTTTTCGTTGTACCGGAGCGTTCAGCAAGCGCGGGCACCGCTTCGTCGAAGGCCCGGAGAAAACGGTCCATCTCCTTCGTGGTCCCCACGGTGACGCGCAGCGCACCCGGAAATCCCCATCCCGAACAGGGACGGACGATAACGCCTCGCAGAAGCAACTCCTTGGCGAGGGTTTCTCCGTCGTAGGGTGTGTCCGCAAAGACGAAATTCGCCCGGGAAGGCACCACGAAACACCCTCGATCCTCCAGTGCGCGCTCCAGCCGTTCCCGGTCGGCGAAAATACGCTGCCGCGCCGCCTCGAGCTCCGCTTTTCCGTGGCGCAGCAGCGCCACGGCTCCAGCCAGAGCAA
Source organism: Aminiphilus circumscriptus DSM 16581 (assembly GCF_000526375.1). Classification (NCBI taxonomy): domain Bacteria; kingdom Thermotogati; phylum Synergistota; class Synergistia; order Synergistales; family Aminiphilaceae; genus Aminiphilus; species Aminiphilus circumscriptus. The sequence continues at coordinate 384,131 of NZ_JAFY01000005.1, forward strand.
TTCTGTTGGCGTTAAAGGGCTCGCTCACCGTGTCGATGGCAGTGACAACGTCGGCGGAGGCCAGGGCATACCCGAGCCGGGCTCCGGCAAGCCCGTAGTACTTGGAGAAGGTCCGTACGACGATAAGGTTCCGTTTCTCCCGAAGAAGCCGCACTCTGTCGGGAAGTTCTGCCGGCGGCGCGAACTCCGCATAGGCCTCGTCGAGGATCACCCAGGCCGTTTCCGGAAGACGATCCAGAAGACATTCAAAGGCCTTTCTGTCAAAGATGCTTCCGAGAGGGTTGTTCGGATTGGAAATCCACACCAGCTTCGTCTTCGCCGTCACGGCCTCGGCCATGGCATCGGGATCGACCCGCCAGTTCCGGACCGGCACTTCCACCACCCGGGCCCCCATAAGACGGGAAATTTCCTTGTACAGGCCGTAGGTGACCCCCGATCGGATCACCTCGTCTCCCTCGTCGAGAAAGCACTTGCCGAGATTCTGGAGCATCCCCTCCGCGCCGTGGCTGACGGCCACCTGCGAGACATCCAACCCGTACAGCTCCGCGAGCAGCTCCTTGATCTCCGTGAATGTCGCGTCCGGATAGCGGTGCACCCGCCGCAACTCCTCCGTCATGGCCCGCAGCGCCGTGGGAAACGGGGCGTAGGGGTTCTCGTTCGACCCCAGCTTGATCACATCGGTAAGCCCCAGTTCCCGTTCCACCTCGGCGATGGTCTTTCCCGGGACATATCCTTCCATGGCGATCACAGTCTTGCGCAATCCCTTCACGTCATGCAGCGCCATATCCTACACCTCCCTGCCGGCATCCACGCGGATAAGCGTGGGCATCTCCCGTCCCAGCGCAGCCGCGACCGCTTCAGCCAACTCCGCCCCGGACGAGACGGCAACCCCGGAAATGCCGTAGGATGCGGCCAAAAGCCTCAGATCCGGCCCGAGCAGATCCACCCCCAGATATTCCCCGGGATGCCGGGCCTCCTGGTTGCGTCGGATCTCTCCGTAACCGCCGTTGTCCCAGATCACCACGGGAAGGGAAAGTTTCTCCTGACAGGCCACGGCCAGCTCGGGCAGGGTAAACTGGAACCCTCCGTCTCCAGAGAAGACACAGACCGGGCGATCCAAAGCGGCGAGCTTCGCTCCCACCGCTGCCGGCAGAGCATAACCGAGCGTTCCGAACCCTACGGGGTGCAGGAAGGACCGGGGAGAGAAAACAGGAAATTCGCTGAGCGCCACATAGGCGGGACCCGTCATGTCCATGACGAGGAGCCCCTCGTCGGGGAGTCCCCGGCGAAGCCCCCGGAGCATGTCCAGCATGAAGGGAAGTGCCGTGCCCATGCGCGTTACCGCGGCGAGTTCGTTTTGGGAATTCTGGAGCAAGGTTTTGACCTCCTCCGACCGGGGAGGCCGAGAGACATGCAGGTCCGCGAGAAGGCGGCGCAGTACATCCCGGGCGTTCCCCTCAAGGGAAACGTGGGCGGGAAGGTTGCGAGAGAGCGCCGAAGGATCGGTATCGATGCGAATGAGATGCCCCTTCGGACGAAGCGGAGCCTCCCAGAGATCCGCGGGTGCCAGTTCCGTTCCGACAGCGAGAAGAACATCCGCCTCCTCGACGGCGTTGCGGACCGACGGAAAATGCAGACGTGTGCCAAGGGAAAGCGGGTGCTTTTCGGGGAGAAGACCCTTTCCGGCTGTTGTGGTGACCACGGGGGCGCCAAGACGTTCCGAGAGTGTTTCGATCTCCGGAGCTGCCGTCACGGAGCCGCCTCCGGCGAGGAGCATCGGGGTGGAAGCATTGCGAAGCAGGGAAATCACTGTGGCAAGATCGGTTTCGGAAGGGGGTGGGCCCAGTGGAACAAAGAGGTCCCGCACGCCCGGCGGCGCGGTTTTCGGATCGCGCCCCGAGGCGGTGAAACCGGGCCACGCAAAGGACGAAACATCGTCGATCTCCGTACCCAGCACATCCAAAGGGATCTCCAGATGGACCGGTCCGGGGCGCCCGGAAAGGGCGGTCCGCATCGCCTGCGCCACGGCGCAGGGAATCTCTTCCGCAGCATGGATGCGGCGACTTTCTTTGGCCACCGAGGCAACCATGATCGTGCTGTTCCGCAGCTCGTGGAGAAAACCGCTTTTTCCGGCGAGAAAGGCCCGTGGCACCTGACTGGAGATCACAAGCAGGGGAACGGCGTCGGCAAACGCCTGCCCCATGGGGGTGAGAATGTTCGTGAGCCCCGGTCCTGAAATGACGAGAGCGACACCAACCCTTCCAGTGGAACGGGCATAGCCGTCGGCCATGAACCCGGCCCCCTGTTCGTGCCGGGCCGTGACGACCCGAAGAGCGCTTTGCAACAGCCCGTCGTAGATATGAAGCGTGTGCAGACCGGGAATGCCGAACACCGTATCAACACCGCACGTTTCGAGGCTTTGCACCACGAGATGTCCGGCGGATTGCTTTCTCATGCCACCAACTCCTTCCTCCGTTCCACCTTCTTTTCGTTTTTTCCGTGTTCTTCGATCCATCGAGGCGGCAGCGCACAAAAAACCTTCTTTTCCCCCTCTGTCGGGAAAAGTCTCTGCGGCACCTATTTCTGCTTCTTCGTCTCCCACGATACTTCTGCGACGTGTCCGCCGGTTTCCTCGTTCGGAACGGGAACACCTCGGCACTTGAATGGAACTGAATGAAAAGGGGAAACCGCGTACGGAGACCTCGCAAATTTACCATGCGACCACAGCACAATAAAATCACTTTTAGATAAGAGCACTGCAAAAAGAACTATCTTCATTCGCAACGCAAAGATAGCATACCCAAATATGGATCAGATGTCAAACCGAATGGATTCATTCCATTCCAGAACGTGATGGAACTCCTCGAAAAACAAAAAGCGGCACCCTCTCACAGGTGGTGCCGCTCGAAAAGGAGGACACTTTCTTGAGTTCCTCCACCGCTCAGGTCAATGTTCCGGGCCCCCGATTCCGTTCCACCCCGAGACATTGTCCCTTTCAGAAATGCCGGCAAGACCTTCGAAGCGGTTCGGCATTCTTCAGACTTCCCTCTCGTCCCTGAAACGCTCGGCAACCTCCTGAAATTCCTCCTCAAGGGCCACAAAGGCACGCACCACTGCCGGATCGAATTTCATTCCGCTCTGAGCACGAATGAAAGCCGATGCATCCGCGTGCGTCCAAGGCACCTTGTAGGGACGACGGCTCCGCAACGCATCATACACGTCCGCCAGGGCCACAATGCGCCCGTTCAACGGGATGACGGAGCCGGCAAGTCCTCGGGGATATCCGGTGCCGTCGTAGTTCTCGTGGTGGGAGAGCGCGATCTCCGCCGCCGTTTCGAGGCTCGAATGGCCGTGGAGAATGTTGTACCCTATGGTCGTATGGGTTTTCATGATCTCGAACTCTTCGGGCGAGAGCTTCCGTGGCGCAAGGAGAATGCCGTCGGGAATGCCAACTTTGCCGATGTCGTGAAAAGGAGCGAACGTCTCCAGGTCCAGAAGTTCCTTCCCCATGAGTCCCAGATAGGCACCCACGATGCGGCAATAGGCGCTGACCCGCAGAAGGTGCGCCCCGGTCTCCATATCCCGAGCCTCGGCCGTTTCCGCAAGAGCCCTGTACAGGTCGAGCCGCGTGTTCCGCTCCTCCTCCACTCTCCGGGTAATGTCCATGGGTGTTCCGAGAAAGGCCGTCAATTCACCACGCTCATCCCGCACCGCGCTGATGTAAAGACGTACCCACAAAAGTGTTCCGTCTTTGCGGCGATTGACGATTTCTCCTTCCCACCGTCCCTTTTTCGGGTCGATGATACTCTCCCACATTTCGCCAAAAAGACGATCGTACTGCTCTTCCGTGTATCCCAGATCCTTATAGACCTTTCGCCCAGGGTTGAGAATGCCCGGCGTTTTCCCCAGAGCTTCCTCCTGAGAATAGCCGTAGAGTTCCTCGAAGGCCCGGTTCACGTAGAGAATTCTGCCCGTCGTATCCGTGACGGTCATGCCGTGAATGGCACTCTGAAAAGCCCGGTGGAGGAGTTCCTTTTCCTGGCTGATCTTCCGGTATTCCGTGACATCCGTCACGTTCGCCATGCATGTCCCCTGCCGGGGGAAGGGGGAGAGCTTCACGTCATAGAAACGCCCCTTCCAGGCGATGTCGAAGCTCAGGACATCACCCGGAGCAAGGCTCCTTTCCAGAAGCTCCCTGTAGTCCGGCGGCAACAGATTCTCCAGACCCCGGAGATCCTCGAAACCGTGTTCTCCGAGCCATTTCCACGCGCTGGGATTGGCAAAGGAAATGCTCCCAGCGGCATCGATCTGAAAGACCACGTTAGGGTTCGCGAGTGGAAAGAGGGCCATGCGCTGCAATTCCTCGGCAAGACGATACTCCTCGGAGACGTTCCGCCCAAGGAAGGAGAAGCCTTCCAGCTTTCCCACCTCGGAAAAATGGGGGATCACGCTCCAATGCACGTGAAACTCCTTTCCCGCGGTGGTAATGTGGTGAAGTCGGAATGAGTCCGAAGCGGAACGTTCCCCGATGATGGTCCGAAGGCGTTCACGCAGGAAAACTTTTCTGGAATCGTGAACGAAGTCCTCGAAAGTCCTCGCGCTTCCGTCGCTCACGACAATGCCAAAAAGGTGTTCCGCTGCGGGGTTGAGGAACGTGAACCGAAGCGCCGCATCGATCTCCACCAGAAGGTGCTCCGTTCTCTCCACGAGAGCGCGAAAACGGCTCTCGCTTTCTCTGGCCATGCGTTCCATACATTGCCATTCCGTCATGTCCCTGAACTGTTCCATCACGGCGACGACCCGCCCATCCTCATCCAGAAGGGGCGAGGCGAAAATGAGACAGGGGATGTTTCCCCCCGTCCTGGTGGGAACATCCATGCAAAATTCCAACGTCTCCTCCGCAGTGAAAGAGTGTTCCAAGGGACAATCGGGGCCGTTGCAGAAGGGGGCACGAAGGATCTCAAAGCAGGGTTTTCCCTCTACTTCATCCACAGCATAGCCGAAAATGCGGGAGAACATGCGGTTGGCCCGGAGAATGCGGCGGGTTCTTCCCAGAATCAGAATGCCCTCGGCGGAGGCATGAAAAAGCTGCTCCAGATTCCATCCGTTCTCTTCGGAGAGAATCCCTGCTTCTTCGGAAACACCACCTCGCGAGGAGCAGGCTGAACAGAATCGTTGCTCTTCTTCGTTTCCCGGGTCCAACATACTCCTCCGCCTCCTTCTTTCTTTTGGCCAAACATGGTCGCAACACGTATGTTTCTCCTAGGATACTCCATTCTTTCCGGAATAAAAACAAAAATTCCGCCCGCAAAACTACCGGTCCTCTTCCTCGGAAATGCTTCGAAGCCGTTTCCGAAACACTGATCAGGGCTTCGGACATGGCTTTGCGGAGAGTGCGATTTCGCGGAACACCTTCGTTCAAGGGAAGAGACGTTCCGGAAAGTACGACGGACGTCAGTTTTCCGGAGACACAAAAAACGCGGTGGAGAAAGGTGTTATCCACCCTGCTCCACCGCGTTGTAACGAGAGACGTTCCAAGGGTGTAAAGATCCTGAAGGATCGCGTCAGCTTCTGACCGAACTCCTGCCCGCGGCAGCATCACGAATGAGTTTGACGAGTTCGTTCCGCTCCTCTTCAAGTCCCGTCATTTTCCGTTCCAAGTACATGATTTTCTCCGGATCCATACCGAACATAATCCATTCCTCCCTGTGCTCCGTCCCTTTTCCGGAGAGAAGCTCCCGGAAAAAGAAAACTCCTTGACGTAAGCACAAGCTACACCCGTTCTCATTGTTTGTCAAAACGAGAATTTATTTTATAATTCAATCGATTCATCAATCAAGACAAAAGACTCCCCTGAAAGAAACCTATGGAAAATCCAGAGAAACCCTGAATAAAGACCTTTCGCTTTCCCTTGACTCAGGTCGCATCAGGCTCTGCGAGGCGCCCTGCGGGGCTGACGCAGCCTTATTCAGAGATTCCTCAAGACAAAAGACTCCCCTGAAAGAAACCTATGGAAAATCCAGAGAAGCCCTGAATAAAGACCTTTCGCTTTCCCTTGACTCAGGTCGCATCAGGCTCTGCGAGGCGCCCTGCGGGGCTGACGCAGCCTTATTCAGAGATTCCCAGATAGAAACACCTCTCAAAAATTCCTCGTGATGTTCCAAAAAAGAAACAAATACACTCTTTCAGTTGCTTTTTGCCCTAAAAGACACAACAGCTGCTACAAACTCCGTCCCCGGACGACTACGTTGCGCGGGTGTCCCTCCATCCATGCCGTGATATTCTCGAAAACGATCCGCGCTCGCTTCGCAAGCGCTTCCTCTGTGGCGAACCCTCCATGAGGCGCCAACAAGGTGTTGGGTGCGTCGAGAAGGGGATGATCGGCGGGAATGGGCGGCTCCATTTCGAACACGTCGATGCCCGCGCCCTTCAAATGCCCCTCTTTCAATGCGACGGCAAGGGCGTGGGAATCCACCACTCCACCCCGGGAAACATTCAACAGCAGGGAGCCAGGTTTCATGCGGGCGATCCGCTCCCGGTCAAACAGGAGTCTCGTCTCCTCCGTAAGCGGCATATGGAGGGAGACGATGTCGCAGGTGGCGAGAAGCTCGTCCAGATCCACATAGGTGACCCCGAGCGCCAGGGCTTCCTTCCGGACGCTGCGGCTCCAGGCGACCACCTCACATCCGAAGGCAAGGAGCAATTCCGCCACCCGAAGACCGATCGCGCCGGTTCCGACAATCCCCACTTTTTTCCCCTGGAGTTCCTTTCCCAGATAGGTGCGGACACCACCCTGACGAACGACCCTGTCCCCTTCGGCAACACAGCGGAGAACACCGAGCATGAGTGCGATGGTCATTTCCGCCGTGGCCTGCGTGGCATACCCCGCGGCATTACATACCCAGATGCCCCGCTCACAACAGGCGGCGCAATCCACGTGGTCCGTCCCGGTAAAGGCCACGGAAAGCATCCGCAACTCCGGCAGAGCACGAATGAGATCTCCTCCGAAGGGGACGTTGGCGAGAACCACCGCCGACGCTCCTTCCGCGCGCCTGCGGAGGATCTCCATGTCAGTGCTCCGCTCGCTCTCGAAACAGACCTCGTGTCCCGCCGTGCGAAAAGGAGCCGCAAGTCCGTCGAGAAGCTCCTGGGGAACACCCAGCGGTTCCACAACAGCGATACGCATGGCTCTCATCCTCCGTAGGTTTTCGCGGTCTCCAACCCCTGGAGCACGCGCAAGGCGCCTTCCGCAAGGGCGCGCAGTTCATCCTCGCCCTCGTAGACCTTCACGGGGGCGATCCACTGTACCCGCCTGCGAATGCGCTCCACGAAATCCTCGGCGTAGGCAAGTCCCCCCGTGAGGAGAATCGCGTCCACCACTCCTCGAAGCGTCACCGCCCTGGACCCGATCTCCCTGGCCACCTGGTAGGTCATGGCATCCAAGATCAGCGCCGCCGAAGCGTCGCCTTCGTCAACGCGACGATAGGCCTCGCGAAGGTCATTAGTACCCAGATGGGCAACCATGCCACCGCCGCCCACAAGTTTCCGCAGCATGGTCTCCAGGTCCACGGCCCCACTGAAACAGAACTTGACCAGTTCTCCCGCGGGGAGAGACCCCGCCCGCTCCGGCGAGAAGGGGCCCTCTCCGTCAAGAGCGTTGTTGACATCCACCACCCTTCCGTGAAGGTGGGCACCCACGGAGATGCCGCCCCCCATGTGGGCCACCACGAGGTTGAGTTCCTCGTAGCGTTTCCCTGTCTCCGCGGCGAAACGACGAGCCACGGCCTTCTGGTTCAGCGCGTGAAAGATGGAGCGTCTTTCGATGCCGGGGAAACCCGAGAGTCGTGCCTGGGGAAGTAGCTCATCCACCACGACCGGGTCTACAATGAAGGCGGGCTTACCCCCGGCCTCCTGCGCCAGGGAAAGCGCCAGAGGCGCCCCGAGATTGCTCGCGTGTGTTCCGTAACGGCACGAAATGAGATCCTCCAGCATGGGAGCGTTCACCACATAGGTGCCTCCCTCGATGGGACGAAGCAGTCCTCCCCGTCCCACCACGGCATCCACGTCGGCAAGGCTGATTTTCTCCGCGTCGAGAACCTTGAGGATTTCCGTCCTCCGAAACGTCTCCTGGTCCGCCATGGAGACGAATTCCCGCAACAGCTCCACGTTATACCGTTGGGTGTGGGAGAAAAGTTCCTGGCCGTCCCGGAACAGGGCAAACTTGGTACTGGTGGAGCCGGGGTTGATCACGAAAATCGTGAAGGAACCGTCCTTCGACACAGTCATGCGCACTCCCTCCGAGGTAAAACACTACGAACGAAGGGGCCGCACACAGCGGCCCCTTCGTTGTCCATCTTCGGGCGTCAGCGCCCCTGGTGGGCAGCGAGAGCCACAGCGGAGGCAATGGAGAGAAGCTTCGTCTCCGCCGTATCCGTGCGGCTCGTGAGAACCACCGGCGCCTTGGCACCCAACACGAGACCGGCAGTCTTGTTTCTCGCGAAGTAGACGATGGCCTTGGCCATCATGTTTCCCGCCTCGATGTCCGGCACAAGAAGAATGTCCGCGTTCCCCGCCACTTCGGACTCGATTCCCTTGTGCTTCGCCGCTTCCACGCTGATGGCGTTGTCCAGGGCGAAAGGACCGTCCACGACGCATCCCTTGATCTGCCCGCGGCGACTCATCTGAGCAAGGGCTGCCGCGTCGAGCGTGCAGGGCATGTCCGGATTCACCACCTCCACGGCACCCAAAACGGCGACTTTGGGATTCGCGATGCCGAAGGCATGGGCGAGTTCCACCGTATTGTTCAGGATGTTCACCTTCGCCTGAAGGTCCGGATACATGTTGAACGCGGGATCGCAGATGAAGAAGACCCGGTCGTATCCTTCCACCTGATGGATGTAGACATGGGAAATGAGCGCTCCCGAGCGGAGTCCCTTCTCCTTGTTGAGAACGCCCCGAAGGAAGTTGGCGGTCTTGATCATCCCCTTCATGAGAATGTCCGCGCTCCCCGACGACACGAGTTCCACGGCCTTGAGGGCCACGGCGTTCTCGTTGCCCCGTTCGTCCACGACCTCATAGTTCGCGAGATCGATGCCCAGCTTCGCCGCCACATCGGCGATCTTCACCGCGTTGCCCACGAGGATCGCGGTGGCGATGCCGTTCTTGCGGGCATCCTCGACGGCTTCCATGACCTCCGCGTCCTCCGCCAGGGCGACGCTGATCTTGCGGGGCCCGATCTCCCGGGCGTACTCCATCAGTTCCGTCAACGACCGAATCTGCTTCATGCTGGTCAGAACCTCCCCTTGTAATTTGGAAAGTATGGATGAGCGTTTCCATCTCTTGGATACACTATACCGCTCTCTCGAACATACGCCAAGACGATCTCCCCTCTCCGGTTCATCTTCCGGAGAGGGTTATTTTCTGGAAAGAACGGCACCGAGAGCGATGGAAAGGAGCTTCGTCCGGGCCGAATCGATTCGGCTGGTGAGCACCACCGGAACTTTCGCCCCGAGAATCACACCCGCTCCCTCGCCTCCGGTGAGGTAGAGCATGGTCTTTCCCAAGAGATTCCCCGCCTCGATGTCGGGAACGAGAAGGATGTCCGCCTTTCCGGCGACGTCCGAATCGATGCCCTTGTGTCGAGCGGCTTCCTCGCTCACCGCGTTGTCCAGCGCCAGGGGGCCGTCAACCAGACACCCCTTGATCTGTCCTCGCCGTTGCATCTGGGTGAGCGCCGCCGCATCGAGCGTGCAGGGCATGTCCGGATTCACCACTTCCACGGCGGAGAGCGCCGCCACCCGAGGACAGACACATCCGAGCGCGTGGTAACAGTTCACCGCATTTTCAAGAATTCCAACCTTGGCCTGGAGATCCGGATAGGTGTTGATCCCTCCGTCGGTCAGTCCGTAGAAACGCCCCATCTTCGGAATGTAGAAGAGGAACAGATGACTCAGCAGCGCTCCGGAGCGTAACCCCCACTCCTTGTTGAGCACCGCTTTGAGAAGCGTCGCCGTCTTGACCATGCCCTTCATGAGAGTGTCCGCCCGTCCTTCGGCAACCATCCGAACCGCCCGCTCCGCCGCATCGGCTTCACCGGGCTCGTGCACGATTTCGAACGCTCCGGCATCGACGCCCACTGTTTCCGCGACTCTCTCGATCTTCGCCCGGTCACCCACGAGAACGCCCTCGACAATACCCTGTCGCCGTGCCTCATTCAGTGCGACGAGCACATCCTCATCCTGGGCGCAGACGGCGGCGATGCGCATACGTTTGCCATCGCGACAACGGTCGAGCAGGAAATCAAGATTCCGACAAGAAGAGAACTCTCCATCATGCGTCATGCTTCTTCCGCCTCCCGCAACACATGTCTGTTTTCCGCACGTTCCCACACACCACGGTGCGTCAGGGTATGCGGATCTCTCCGAGAGCCCCTCCGTCAGGAAGCGGCGACCATTTCGCCGTAACGCAGACACGGCTCCTCGCCGCGCAGAACGCGCAATGCCCCCTCCACAAGGGCACGCATCTCGTCCTCGCCGGGGTAGACGAGGACGGGAGCAATCCACTGCACCTGTTCCGTGACGAGACGGACGAACTCGCCGTCGTGGGCCACACCTCCCGTGAGCAGAATCGCCTCGACTTCGCCCTCCAGGGGGACCGCATAGGCGCCGATATCCTTCGCCACTTGGTAGGCCATGGTTTCGTAGACGAGACGGGCCTTCCCGTCTCCCTCGGCGATCCGGCGCCTCACTTCTCTGAGATCGCTCGTTCCCAGATATCCCACCACACCGCCCGCTCCGGCGATCTTCTTGCGAAGATCCTGCATGGTATGGTTACCGCTGAAACAAAGGCGGACGAGATCCCCCGCCGGAACGCCTCCGGAGCGCTCCGGCGAAAAAGGGCCGAATTCGTTGGCATTGTTGAGGTCCACCATCCGTCCCGCCTTGTGGGTGCAGATGGAGATGCCCCCGCCGAGATGGGCCACGACGACGTTCATTTTCCGCCAGTCCCGACCGAGATCTTTCGCGGCGCGGCGTACCGTGGCCTTGATGTTCAACGCGTGTCCCAGCGAGTGCTTCGGCAGCTCCGGCAGTCCCGTGATCCGTGCCACGGCATCAAGCTCGTCCACGGCGACCGGATCGACAATGTAGGCGGGGATCTTGCGCGGAAAGGCGATGGCCGCCGCGAGGATTCCCCCCAGGTTCGAAGCGTGCTCCCAGGGCTTTCCCCGGCGCAGATGGCTCAGAAGCAGTTCGTCCACCGCATAGGTTCCCCCCGGGATGGGGTCCACGATGCCTCCCCGTCCCACCACGGCCTGAAGCGCATCCAAATCCCCCCCCTCCTCTACCACCGCCTGCTCGATCACTCGGAGACGGAAGGGAAACTGTTCAACAACACACGGAAAGGCAGCGATCTCTTCCACGCAGTGGGACAGGGTCACTCTCCACGCCTCTTCATCGCCCCGATACCAGGCGATCTTGGTGCTTGTCGATCCCGGATTGATGGCAAGTACCTGCACTTCCACAGGATTCCCTCCTCCGCTGGTGCTCTCGCAACGACATGTCTTGACGGAAAAAAGGACGGGAAGCTCTCCCGTCCCCCTCCATTTTACGCCTCGTTCTCCTCGTGGCACCCCACGAAATCCTTGACGGGCCCTCGTTTTTCGTGAGGGCGCGCATCCCGGTAGATCTCGTATCCCTCGCTCCGGACGAGCTTGGAGAAAACATCCCGGATCCTTTTCGTCACAGGTCCTGGTTTTCCGTCCCCGACACTCCGCAGGTCCACCTCCACCACGGGGATGACCTCCGCTGCGGTTCCCGTGAGGAAAATTTCGTCCGCCGTGTAGATGTCCCAACGGTTCAGGAACGTCTCCTCCACAACATACCCCGCGTTCCGGGCCACGTCAATCACGGCGTTCCGGGTGACCCCGAGCAGAATGCCCACTGCGGAATGGGGAGTCTTCACCACGCCGTTCTTGACGAGAAAGATGTTGTCCCCCGTGCACTCCGCGACGTACCCTTCGCGGCTCATGCAGATGGCCTCGAGGACACCCGCATTGACCGCCTCGATCTTGGCCATGATGTTCGGCAGGTAGTTGCAGCTTTTCACCTGGGGTGCGAGAACCTCCCCGTAATTGCGCCGCGTGGCGGCGGTGATGACCTTGAGCCCCTTCTCGTAGAACTCCTCCGGATAGAGGGAGATGGAGGCGGCGATGCAGACCACCGAGGTATTGCCGTGACACTTTCTGGGATCCAGCCCGAGATCGCCCACGCCCCGGCCCACCACAAGCCGGATGTAGGCATCACGCAGGTTGTTCCTCCGACAGGTTTCCGCCACGATCTCCATCATTTCTTCCTTCGAGAGCGAAATGGGAAGCCAGATGGCCTTCGCGGAATCATAAAGACGATCGATGTGCTCCTCCAGTCGGAAAACTCGACCGTTGTAGGCACGAATACCCTCGAACACGCCATCGCCGTAGAGAAAACAATGATCGAAGACCGAGACCTTCGCTTCCTCTGCGGGGACGTACTGCCCATTGAGATAGATCACCGACATGTTCGCACCCCTCCTCTGCACGTAAGAACAATTCTTTTCTCCGACGGCACAAACACCGCATTTGTATTATATCCCAAGAAAACGAGCCGTCACCACAACAAGCTCGCCTTCCGGGCGCTCCACCGCAACATCGCCGAAAGCAGCCTCCCGCGGATCGGGCGAAACGTCAACCAATCCGCTGGAGCAGTTCCAGCGGAAGTCCCGCCACGTTGCCGCAGCCGAACACCCGTCCCGAAAGACGACCGAGCATCTCTTCCGGCGAGGGAGTTCCGAGCCGGAGGAATTCACGGGAGCTGCGAAACGGCGCGGGGCCGGTGATCCAGCGGGCCTTCCAGGGAAGAGAACGCATCCAGGGAAGAAACGCCCTGTATCGGGCGGGACGGTCCATTCGGTGGTGATACCACAGGGTGGTCTCCTCCGGGAGCCACCTCAGTGTCTCCCACAAAACCCGCGTGCTCTCCGGATCGTTCGCCGCGAATGCCGAAGCAAGAGAAACACCTCCTCCGGAACACCCCGGCAGGGAAAACACCCGGAATTCCCCTAGACTCGGAGGCAGTGCTTCCCAGGCGCGACGAGAGAGTTCCAGATCCAGCCCGAGACGGATACAGGCGGCAAGCACCGCAGTGGAATCGGGCCAGGCGTGTCCTCCGGAGCGTATTTCCCAGAAAAGAGGTGCTCCGTCGGCATCGGAAAGGCCGAAGGGAAGACATCCCCGGGCTTTCATCGCCTCGATCCGGGCAGCATTTGTGGCAAGTTCTTCGCCACATGCCACGGGCACATGCGGCGGAACTCCTCCGAGGAGAACGCGAAAGGCACGCTCGATCCCCGGCCCCCAGACCTCCTCATGATCCGCTCTGGCGTTGGTCCACACCACAAGAGTCGGATTCATCCAGCGTCCCGCGAGAGCTTGCAGTTCCGGGGCGACGGCACTGTTTTCGAGGATCACCGCTTCCTTGCCGGCAGGGGACTCTTTTCCCCGATAGCTGGGCACCTCCCGGGCCACATGACCCAACCACCAGCGCATTTCCTCCACGTGAGCCCCCGCGGCGCGGCGAATGACCCTTGTTCCTCCCGGCTCCAGAGAAAGAGGAATTACTCCGGTGATGCGTGCCCACACAAAATACCCCTGCGCCGCAAGCGCGGCGGCAAGAAGGCGTACGGCGCCACTTTTCCCCCGCGTTCCCGTGACGAGAATCCGCACCGCCGGAAGCCCCTGCACGTGCTCTTTCAAAAAAGGACCACTCCGACAGAACGGAAATCCGCTCATTCCAGCTCCCACCGAGAGAAGAGCGTCAACCCCAACGCAAAAGCGACGAGCCCCACGGCGGCTCCGAGTCGCCCCCGAGTCGCCGGTCCTTTTCGTTCCGGCGCTTTGTCGAAGGGGATGCCGCTTCTCCGGGCGAGATCGCGCACGTTCAGGAAATGGATCACGGGAAGCCCAGTCCCGGCCAATTTCCCGAGAACACCGTTACCATAGAAGGAAACAGGCATCCGACGGGAAGAAGCCTCCGGAAAATGGAGCCCCCCGGGAAGAAGTGTCACATCGGGATCGGTCCCCAGATTGGCGTGGCTCCCGCCGATCTGCACCACGAGTTTCGGATCGAAGGCAAGCACCCGGCGTGTCTTTTCCGCCACCATCATCTCCAGGCACTCCTCCGCAAGCAGCGGAACGCCGTTTCTCCGGGCGGCCTCGCGGAGCAGGGCAACACCCTCGGCAGCGAGGCCGCCTCCGGTTTCTCCGTCCCCTCCCAACGTACAGAACGCCGGAGCAGTCCGCAGAAAACCATGGCGCCGCAGAAGCGTCAGCAGATCCGGCAGAAGCAGCTCCGGCACATTCGCTCCCCAGGTGGAGGCCGCCAGGGAAGGTGCGAGCAGCACGGAAAGGCCCATCTCCTCCGCTGCGGCGAGTGCGGCGAGGAGAAATCCGGGAAAGGAGGCGGAGGAAAGAATCGCCACTCGGTCGCCCTGGGCAAGTCCGGCCTCCTTGAACCACCGGAGCACCCGAACCGCCCAGCGCGGATCGCAGGATGTCCGTTTCGCCTCCAGGTCCCCCAGGGTGGTCGTGACGACACTCCACTCCAGACCGATCAGTCCCGTTCCCCAGGGATCGACCTCTTTCGGGGAAGCGATCCCTCGGGCCTCCCGCTCGGTAACGAGCACCTCCTGCGCGGCACGAACCCTGTCCCACAAACGCTCTTCTTCCCGAGAAAGACGAACCCCGCCTCCCGTCCCGTCCCCCAGGGTGCACAACACGAGAAGTGCGGCGAGCAGAACGAGCCCAAGCACGCCGCGCATGGAAAAGGACGATGCACCATCGCCGAAGAGAAGTTTTCGAAAGAACTCTTCCATGAAAATCACCTAAAAGGGAAGCAGTTCCCGAACCAGGATCGCCGCGGCTCCCGCCGTCAGGGCCCCCGCATAGGTTGGAAGCACACCCTGGCGTTGCGCATCCCCCGCGAGAAGACCGGGAACCAGCCATCCGCTCCAGGGAACCGAGAGAGGAAAGAACGCGCTCCAGAAAAGAAAGACACTCAGAGAAAGGAGCATCGCCACGGTCATGCGCCTTCTTCCGTAGAGACCGAAGCAGCGCGTTACAGCCTCCAGAACAAGGGCCAGCAGCATGCCGAGGCCGAAGACGAGAGGAGCGACGAAGGAACGGAACCCCACCACCGCTAAAAAACCCGGCGTGATGATGCCTCCCGTTGCAAAACCCGTCCGGGCGGAGAAAAGCGCTCCGGCGGCGACACCCAGAATCAGACGCAGCAAATCCTCAAAGGGGCCGGTCGGCACGGCGCCGCACCTCCCGAAGATGGGCATAGAGAGTGAAACGGCTTTTCCCCGTCTCGCGGCAGAGCACCTCCATCGCCCCCTTGAACGAGAAGAACCCCCGCTCGCGAAGGCGCTCCAGAAGAAGCTCCCGCTCCTTTCTGGAGAGGAAGCGGAGTGGTTTCCCGAAGAGAGGACGCACCTCCCGAAGAAGTTCCTCGAAATGCGTGTCGCTTCCCGAGACAAAACGTTCCGGCGGCGCGGCAAACGGAAGCGGATCCACTTTCGTGAGCGTTTCCGCCCACTCCCGGAGCAGTTGTGCCCTGGTCATGTCCTGATTGAGGCAGAGCAAGCCCACGAGGTGCCTCTCTCCGTCCCGGACGAGGACAACGCTGGAGCGCAGAGCCCGACCGTCCGGCCCGGTGGAGGCGTAGTTGGCGATGTAGTCGAGATCCTCGCACTCTTCCGAGCGGAGAAGAAACGCGCCGAATTCCGTGAGGGGAGAATCGGGAGAACGCTCCGTGAGTGACGCGTTCTCCATGGCCACCACCCGGTGCCCTCCGTTGGACACATCGTGGAGCACGATCTCCCAGTCCGGCCCCAGAGTTTTTCCGAGGACCCGCACGACAGGAATGAAGGGAAGCAACAAGGGATGACACATTTGTGGGTTCATGCAAAGCCTTCCGTTCCTCGAAACAGGATGCGGCGTCTCCCCTCTTTCCGAGCGGAAACGCCGCTTTATCCTACCACCCTCTCCAAGAGCGTCAATGTGACGCCCCTCTAAGAGCTTGCACTCTCCCTATCCCTGAGCAAGACATGGGAAATGTATCCGTAACGCATAGGGACAACGCATTCACGAAGAAGAAGGAACAGCGGTTCTTGGTGAGTAAAAAGACATCGTCCGAAAAAATGACGATGAGAAACCTCGCTCAACTTCTCACAGTTCCAGCGTGTGCCCCACCTTTGCCTCCCGGGCCTTCTTCACGATGGCGGCGGCGGACACCACATCCAGGGCGGCGAAGCCGACGGTCTTCATGACCGTGATCTCCTCGGGAGACGTTCGTCCCGGAACACGTCCCAGCAGGAGATCTCCCAGTTCTCCCGCAATGCGCTCCGGCGTGAAACGCCCCTGTGCCTGGGGAATCAGGAAATCCCCTGCCTCAGCAAGCACCGCGTCCAGGCTGTCCACGAAGATCCGGTCAGCCCGCTCCAGCAAACGGACATCGAGTTCCTGCATGTCCGGACGGTAGGAGCCCACACCGTTCACGTGGGTTCCCGGCGCGACGCGGTTCCCGTCAAAGACGGGAGTCAGCGAGGTGGTCACCGCCGTGATGACCTGCGCCTCCTCGACAGCCTCGTCGGAAGAGGCTGCGGCGCAAAGCGTCGCGCCGAAACGCGCCGCCAGGGGTGCCATGCGCTCCACGAACGCTTCCGTGCGCTCCCGGACCACGTCGAAGACGAACACGTTTTTCAGGGCGCGCACCGTGAGCAGCGCCTCAAGCTGAGCCTCCGCCTGCCCCCCTGTGCCGAAGAGCGCCGCCGTGGAGGCGTCGGGACGGGCCAGCAGTTCCGTCGCAGCACCGGAGATAGCGGCGGTGCGCATCTGAGTGAGAACCGTTCCGTCCAGGATCGCGTCCACTTCACCCGTCTCTCCGTCCAGCAGAATCATCGTCGCCGGAACCACGGGTTTTCCCTTCTGTGCGTTACCGGGGAACACGGAGACGATCTTGATCCCCGCCCGTTCCACTTCCTCTGCGTAGGCGGGCATGAAAAGACACTGCCCCTTTCCCTTCCCCACATCGAGAACGCTCCGCAACGGCACCTGGGTTCTCCGCTCCGAATGGAGAACAAAGGCTTTCTTGTCCGCCTCGATGGCATCGCGCATGGTGAACACCGAGCGTATGGCTTTCCTGTCGAGCAACAGCATCGCAGACCCCTCCTCCGCCGGTCATCGTCCCCGAAAAGGAACGGCGGGGGCATGACAGCTTCCTTTATAACGGATGCTAGCGCTTTGACCATGAAATTGTCAATCTGACAATTATTTTTTATCTCGATAACGTACAATATCTTTCTCAAAATTGAGAGGAGCAGGTCTTTCCAAAACAAGACGATAACCTCCGAATCAAGAGGTATTCTTGCTGTACTCCACCACAGCGAAAACCCCAAGGAGGACTGTCGTCATGGAGAATCCCACCACAAAGCGGCCATCGAATGCACAGCGGGAGACCCTGTGCAGAAGTGCGATCTCTCTGGACAGCAACGTACTTGAGTACCACCTCGGCGGGATCATTCGCTCCACCGCTCAAGAAAACGCTGAACGGACTCCTGGAGGCCGAGGCCGACCGCATTTGCAGTGCCGAACGTGTCGACAGTCGTTCCGGCCGCTACGAGCGGACCAAGAGGCCTTTCCGAGTTCGTATCCCAGCTCTCCCCGCCGATGTTTCCCACCGCACATTGTGGAAACCGCAGGTGCCCAGCAGGGCCCCTTGTGTCTTGCAGGTGATTCCCCAGCGGATACCCATTCCCCTGTCGAAAAGCCCTCCCAGAAGATCGACCATGTCACGAGCCTCGGCGAGAGTCCGCGTCGGATCGAGCGTCAGATATTCCATAACTTCAGGATCCGACCAGCGACACAACAATTCCTCCGCGTCGTCAGCTACAAGATACCTCAAGCGGAGACGCGGCGTTTCGAGTTCCGGGAACGTACCCATTGGAAGCCTCCTCATACTGCAGGATCCACCCTTCCGAGAGCGCCATGCCGACACCCCGGGGAATGTCCTCCTCTGACTGTGCCCTTCGCGTCAACGACCACGCGCACGTCGGCCCCGCACTCCGCGGGTAGCCCCGACGTACCTCCTGCAGTATACTTAATGTTGGAGGGCGTTGCGGGAAAACGGAACGCACGGGATGATTCCGTCGGCATTCCCTCAAGGCTGCTCGAACGAACGACAGGAAATCGAGGTGTTCATCATCGACTGGAAAGGGACTCTTCCGCAACATCTCTTCAACATCGACCAACAGGGATACGTTTCCGCCGAAGCCGAAACGATCCGTTACCCTGATGGCCTGGAGCGCATCGACTGCGGCCTCGGCACAAATCCGATAGGCATGCCCGCCGCAGTCCGCGCAGGGCTGGAGCGATTGAGCACATGTGCTCTCTGCGACTACCCCGCTCCCGAACCGGAGGATCTCAAAAAGGGCATTGCGGCAACCTATCCCTGCTGGCAGGTGAAGCCGGAGCAGATTCTCCCCGGGGCAGGCTCCATGGGCGTCCTGGTGACGCTTCTGCGGCTGCTGCTCCGCCCCGGCTCCGTCCTTGCAGGCCCTTCGCCCCAGTTCACGGATACGATTCTCCAGGCGCTCTTCAACGAGGCTTCCTATGCTCCGGTTCCGCTTGCACCTCCCGTCTTCCGCCTGACCGCAGCCCCCCTCCTCGAAGCCGTCGAAAAGGCTCCGACACTGCTTTACCTCGACCGCCCCCACAACCCAACCGGCCAGGTGCTCCCCCTGGAGGACGTGGACAGACTTGCCCGCCGCGGCATGGAAAAAGGGGTATGGATTCTCTCCGACGAAGCCTACGGGGACTTTCTGCCCCCCGAGGAATCAGCCTGTCGTCTGCCCCATCCAAACCTGGTGACCTGTCGCTCTTTCTCGAAAGGGTTGGGAGGCGCAGGACTCCGGGTTGGATATGCCGTGACGCGCAACGAAGAGCTCGCCACCCTCTTTCGCCGGATTCAGCCCCCCTTCGCCGTGGGAACCCTCGATGCGGCGTTGGCACTGGCTGCCCTGGAGGACACTTCCTTTCTGGAGGAAACCCGTCGCTACGTGCGCTACGCCAAAGAGCGGACCCTGGAAGCCCTCCGGACAAAGGCGGAGTGGACCGTGGCGGAAACCGACCTGCGCGTGCCCATCTTCTTTCTGTCCCAGGAATCGGGAGACCTTGTGCGGCGCCTTGCCGCAGGAGGCATTCTCTGCGAAGCCGGAAGCGGCTACGTGGGACTGGACAACCGCCGTGCGAGGCTTCGCGTTCCCTCCCCGGACAAGCTGGAACTCTTCCTGGAACGTATAGGCACCATATAGCATCTATTTTAAAGAAGAAAGGACGCTTTCCGGGAAATCTCGGACACACCCGGACGGTTGTTGCCGTGGTTTCCGGAGAAGGCCGCAGGCGCATGGAAAGGCCTTGTGTCCGGCTGGAGAACCCGGAAATCGGCCACATCATGCCGTAGAAAACAGGACATGCCCTCCGGGATGGATCCGCCGGAGGGCATGTCAATCTCCCGTACTTTCAGCGGGAGTGCAAGAGCTAAACGCCGCTCAAGCCTTGTTCAATTTGCTCAGCTTGTAGAGACCGATGGTGAATAGCCCCACACCCTGGAGAATGAAGAAGGCCCAACTGATGGTGCCGTACCCCTGGGCGATAAGGCCGATAAGCCCGAAATTGGAAATGCCCAACCCCGCAAGGGAAAGTCCCGCTCCCACAAGTCCCCGGGCGGTGTTGCTCATGCCGTGGCCCCTCTTGGCGATGAGGGACGAATTGATGCGCTCGTTGATGGAGTGAAAAAAGCCGACCCCGGTCTCTATCATCGTCCCGAAAAGAACCACCAGCCACACGGGAAGCAGAAAAGGAATGCCGAATTTGTCGATGATCCCGTTGATCGGGATCTCCATGCTCAGCACGTCGGGATAGAACCCGATGGTGACGAAGTAGAAGAAAAATCCGGGCAAAATGCAGATCACCGCCGCCGCGATCCCCGAAATGATGGCTTCCCGCCGAGTTTCCAGGTAATTGAGGGAGAAGAGAACCGTGGACGTCACGGCGATGTTGTAGAAGGCATACTGAAATCCGCCCATGGCCCAACCCGGCTTGACAATGTCGGCGGCGAAGTTGGCCGAAATGGCTCCTCCGAACCTTGTGACCCCCACGAAAAGGAAGAATGCGTACACGCCGTAGAGAAGATAGGACCACCAGGAAAGAGCCACCTCGATGGCCCGGCTGCCACTGTAGGTCAGGTACGCCACTGCCACGAGGAAAAGACCGGAGCCGACCAGGGACGGAATGCCCAGCGTATCCCGCAGAATGCTTCCCGACGCGGCGCCCACCACACCCATGATGAGAAAGAGAAGAACAATGAAGCACACCTCGTAGAGAATCCACCCCTTGCCGATCAGTTTTTCGAAGAAGGTGCGGTAATCGTACGCCTTGAAAGCCCGGGCGAACTCAAAGCTGAGCGCGAACAAGGCAGCCCAGAGCACCGTGGTGAGACACATGCCCATCAGCCCGCCCGTGGGACCGTACTGCACGAAATACTCCACCAGCTCGCGTCCTGTTCCGTAGCCGCCGGCGATGAGGACGGACTGCGCGATGAAACCGGGGAGCAGGTATTTTTTGTACCAGGAATAGTCCATGAAAAAAGACAGCGCGCTTTTCTTCTTTTCTTCCGCCATGTGGCGTTTCCCCTCCTTGCACAACATATGGCTTCACTCCGCCATGGAGCCTCTCCCGGCAACGGAACCGTTTCGTACCGTCGCCTCTTCCGCTCGTCTCGTCTCGTCTCGTTCACGCCCGGTCGCGCGCTCTTTCACTCCCCCTTTCACAAAAAAAGGTCCCGCCGAAGTTCAGCGGGACCCTGCCTGTTCTGCCATACGACACGTCAGCCGTCAGACATTGCAGGAGGAGTCCCGGAGGCGAACATAAAACAGGAATACCCTACGGTGCGGAACGAAAAGGTAAACCCATATCCCACGAGACATCACCCCTTTTGACAAGTAGTATGCAGTGTGGCTGATTAGGGGCAATCTTAGAGCCGCGTACGTTCCCTGTCAAGCTCTTTCCGGAAGAATCGGCATTGATCCGCGCCTCAAAGTCCACCCCTCGCTCGCATCCTGATCACGCCACATCCTTGCGTAAATCCCTTTTTTCGCAAGGAGTACCTCCCAGCCATCGTTATTTCTCAGGCCGATGTCCAGCAATCTCCCATGAACGACGCTCCAGACACCTCAGGCCTTCCTTGCGGACGGCCAGAGCACCGCCTGGGCGACAACGACCTTTTCGCCGTCGAACGTAGCCGCCGGAGATCCGTAAAGATCATATCCAAGAGCGAGCATCTCGCTCACTCGATGACAAAACGAGGCGTCATCCGGCCCCGTCAACAACCGGTACACGGGAAGACCGTCGGGTGGTAGAGACATCGACATCACTCTCTTTCCGGGAACGAATCCCCGCCGCATTTTTTTGAAGAAAATCGCCGAACATCCCGAGAAATCAGGCATCCCGAAATGCACCCACATTGTCTGAGGAATGATCAGTCCTTTCCGTGAGTACCTCAGATTTTCCGTCGAGGTATTCCTTCAGCACGACCGCATGGTTCACGTGAGCATCTCGAGCGGCAAAAAGAAGCGTGAGCGTTCCCTTCCGCGAAAGCTCCACAAGCTCGTCCACCACCTGCGGCCTTCCGTCGAGTTCGGAAACATAGCGCTCCCTGAATGCCTCCCACTGGGAGAAATCCCGGTGGAACCATTTTCGGAGGGCGTCGCTGGGTGCCGCGTCCCTCAGCCACAGATCCGCCTGCAGCCGCTCTTTCGTGAAACCCCGAGGCCACAGCCTGTCCACGAGAACCCGAACGCCGTCCGCATCCTCCTTTGGATCGTACACACGTTTCGTCCGAATCGCCATCAACCCACCTCCCGAAACGCCGCACATCGACTCTAACGGAGAAGAATGCATCTTCTCCGGCCCTCTCCCTTTTGCTCTCACGTTCAAAAGAGATCTCTCTCACCTTTGCCTGTTGTCATAGTTCCAATTTCGTCTCTCCAGATCCTGAACCAGATCGACGACAAAATCGGTGACGCACCGGAGCATCCGCTGCCCCTTCTCCAGCGTCGCCTTCGTCGGGTCGCCCGTCGCCCCCGTCCTCGTGATCTCCTCGATGTCCCAGATGACAGTGGCGAACTCCCCAGAGCCATCACATCCTCGGGCACCTGCCGTTCCGCCAGGGACACATCGACCAGTTCCGGCCGAACGGCCATGGTGATCGAGGTCTCCCCCTCGCCTCCATGGCCGAGGCCGTTCCACACGTCGAACATGTCGGCAAGCCGCGCACCGGTGATGTTCCACCACGCGGGGACAAACACCAGAACAGCGTCCTTGAAGCGGTCCTTCACCTTTCGCGCGGCGATCTCGAGAGCCGGAATGTTGCCGTCATGCCCGTTCAGAATCACGATACGGCGAATACCGTGCTCGATCAGGCTGGTGAAGATATCCTCCGCCAGGGCGATGGTCGTCTCGAACCGCAACGTGACGGACAAGGGGTAGTGATTGTAGTGAAGAGAGGTTCCGAAGGGAACTCCGGGGACTACCACGGTCTTCGACAGCCTGAGCGCCGCCTGTCGGGCGATCTCCGTGGGGACGAACAGATCAGGCCCCAGAGGCAGATGCCATCCGTGGCTCTCGCAACTGCCGAAAACGGTGATGGCGCTGTCGATTTCTTCGTCCTGGATCATATTCTTCAGTTCAAACGCGGAAAATTCGTTCAGAAAAACCTTTTTCATCGCTCTTCCTCCTCCGAAATCCGGCCATCCAAACCCCACAAAGACCCCGACTTGCGCAAAACCGGGTGAAAAACTTGCGGTCGCCGCATGGCGGTCTCGTCTGTCCTGCATCGAACGCAAGCATATCAAATAGAATAGATTTTTCTCCTGCGAGGACGGCATGGTATAGTTTCTCTCAGTAACACTTTGAACGACCGTTCTTCCTCGCGTCAGGAGGGGAGAACTCCCCAGGCAACCGTCCCTCTCTCATCGAAGAGTCCTGGGAAAAAGCTCGCTCGTTCGAAACAGCCCGTTCTTCTTTCGGGAAACAAACTCCTCATCCTGCCCGGAGTGTGATGCGCCATGCATCGATGGACATTCGTTCTCGGACTTCTTCTGCTCGCGGGAATCGCGTGGGCCGAGCAACCACAACCGGTAGTCCGCCTATGCGTAGATCCGGACTGGGAACCCTATGAAAAGCTCACCCCGGACGGCCGTCATGTGGGCATTGCTGCGGATCTTCTGCAGCACATCGCCCAAGCCGCCGGAGTGAGGATTGAAATTGTACCCACCCGAGACTGGGAGCAAAGCCTGGAATACGCCCGACAGGGCACATGCGACGGGCTCTCTTTTCTCAATCGCACCACGGCCCGGGACGAATGGCTGGCCTTCACCAAACCGTATTTCACCGATCCCAACGTGATCATCACCCGAAGAGAGCACGAGTACGTTCCAGACCTGGCGCGTCTCAAAGATGCCCGCATCGCCCTCCCCCGAGGCACGAGCATCGAGGAACGCGTGCGCCGGGAGTACCCCAATCTGACCGTGATAGCCGTTGATTCCGAAGCCGAGGCATTTCGGCTCGTTGAAGAGCGTCAGGCCGACCTGACGCTGCGTTCCTTGACTATGGCAGCCTATATCATCCGCAAGGAGGGATGGTTCAACCTCAAAATCTCCGGAGAGGTCCCCGCCTATGCCAACCAGTTGCGCATCGGCATCCGGCGTCCACTCCTCCACGTGCGCGATATTCTCGACACGGGAATAAGCGCGATCACTCCCGATAAGGTGGAGACCGCAGTCAACCGCCACATCGCCATCAACGTCGCCTACCGGGTTGACTACGGTCTTGTGACCAAGATCGCAGGAACCTTCCTTGCACTGCTCCTCCTCTTCGGCATATGGGGCAGGCGGGAGCGACGTCACAAAAAAGCCTTGTCCCTGATCAACACCGAACTGGTCGAGGAAATGCAACGACGCAAAGAAAGCGAAGAGCTGCTCCGCGCCAGGGAATACCGCATGCATCTCATTCTGGAAACCGCCCATGAAGGAATCGCGGTCATGCAGGGCGGACGGATCGTCTACTTCAACCGTGCATTACCTCGTCTTTTCGGATACACCGCCGAAGAGCTGCTGGCGTTACCGTCCTTTGCACCACTCGTGCATCCCGAAGATCTGACGCTCGCGACGGAAAAACACCGCCAGCACATGGAGGGAGAAACAGCCGAACAGCGCTACCCTCTGCGCCTGGTCCGCAAGGACGGATCAGCATTCTGGGCCGAGCTGAGCGGCGTTTTCCTCCAGTGGAACGGCCACCCCGCCACTCTCAATTTCGTGACGGACATCAGCGACCGGAAGGCCCAGGAAGAGCACATCCGCCACCAGGCCACCCACGATGCCCTGACCGGACTGGCGAACCGTTCTTTCTTCCTCGATCTCCTGGAACAGGAAGTGGAATGGAGCAGAAAGGAAGGGAAAAAACTCGGCGTGCTCTTCGTCGACCTGAACCGGTTCAAACCGGTGAACGACACCTATGGACACGAAGTGGGCGATCAGCTTTTGAAAGCCTTTTCACTGCGCCTGGTCGGCGCGGTGCAAAGCATCGACACCGTAGCCCGCATGGGCGGAGACGAGTTTCTCCTGCTCCTCCCCAACATTCCCCACCGCACCAGCGCGGAGCAGGTCGCCGCGAAAATCCGCCACGCCATGAAACAGCCGTTTTCCATCGGTGGCCACGACATCATGCTCTCGGCAGGAGTGGGCATCGCCATCTTCCCCGACGACGGCACGGAAACCGCACAGGTGCTTCAGGCTGCGGACCAGGCCATGTACGCGGACAAGCAGCGCCACACCACACCCCTCTGACATCGGACACCGTCACGGGAATCCACGAGGATCTTTCGCTCTCTCCGCGAAAGAGGCGTCCCTCCCGAAAAAGACTGGGCAGGATGCGCGGCGGAAAACCATTCATGTCAGGCTTCTCCGTCAGCGACGGGCCGCAGCCCGAGGAACACCTCGTGTCCGGTATCGCTGTACGAGCTGTGCTCAAGGGGGACCGCGAGGGGTTCGAAGCCGGCGGCAGCAATCAGCTCCAACCATACGGCTCTCAGGAACAGACCCATCACGTGACGGTCGTGGACAACTTCGACGGCTCCGCTTTCGTCTCTCAAGAGGCACGCCATGTCGGTCACGTCTATGTCGGTTTGTGAGTCGGGAACCCATCGCCATTCGAGGTAGCGCAAGCCGCGCCCACCCCCGCCGCTGCCGAGATCGAGCAACGTCCGGGGCGGCCGCCGACAATGGGCTTGGAACAGGCACCGGTAGAACACCGCTTCCTCCGCGTAGTCGCCCACCGGCGTCAACAGCGGATACCAATCCGCCAGATCACGGTAAAAGAGCTGGGGTCGGTCGTCAAATAGCGGACACCAAAACATGTAAGCAGCCTACTGCTCTTTGAAAAATTGTTTCTCATAGGTGGCAGGGGAGAGAGAACCAAGTCTCTTCTGCCGTCGCTGCCGATTGTAAAAGGAAACCCTGAACAAGCTTCTCGAAAAATGTTCACAGCGGGAGGAAAAGAGGAAATGCCCCGCAAAGACCACGTTTCCCGCACCTCTGGCAGCGGAACGTGAGGAATGATCTCCGTCTTCCAGCCCTTTTTAACCCCGGTAGCGATTTTTAGAGACACTACCCCCCTGTGGACAGGAGAAAACCTCTCGCCATGGTGAGATTGCACAGAGCGAAGAGCACGTACACGACACCGGTATTTTTGGCAAAGCCCCTACACGCGCACTTTGGGAAATCCGAAGGCGCCTGTGACGACGGAGCAGACCTGTTCAACCCGCGAACGGACTTTTGAAAGAAGACGGTTTTGCTCTTTCTCTTCTTCGGTGAGCTTTTTGTGCTTCGTGGCTCTTTTTTGGGTATAATCCACGGCCCGCGGGGCTTTCTTTCGGATCTCTTCGGTTTTGCCCATGTAGGCCGATCCGTGCAGGAGTTCACCAATTCGGGTGGAGTCGTGCACGTTTGCGGGAGTGGTGACGAGGCTCGCGGACCTGTTTGCTTTCCTTGTCCATCCCGACATGGACTTTCATGCCGAAGTAGTACTGGTTGCCCTTCTTCGTGGAGTGCATCTCCGGATCGCGTTTCTTCTCCAGGGTTTTCGCCTGCGAGGGAGCGTGGATGATTGTGGCGGGCGCGTTGGTTCCCTCGGAGAGTTTTAAGCCCCTGGAGGCGAGAGAAAGATTTCCTGCCTCGAAGGGACTCTTGCGAGCTTGTGGGTTTCCAGAAGATGGCGGAACGTGCAAATCGTGCGTCCGGAACGGGTTCGTTGCGCAAGATCGATACGGGCGGAAGCGCCGCATGGACTCCACGTCACACGAGGGCTTCTTCCACACCCCTGTCGCTCAAGGCCCGACCTCGTTCTGGAGAACGTGGAGCCGCAAGCATTTCCAGCCCTATGGGAGGACGTCCCTTTCCCTCTTTCGGATAGAAGGGTTCGAGAAGAGCGCAAAGCTTTTTCCAAGGGACTCTCTGTTCCATTTCGGCGAGAAAGAGTTCCCGTTTTGTGGGTTTTCGGTCTTTCTCGAACGAAATGGCGCTCGCGAAAGTTTTCTGTCGCTTTCTCGTACCTCAGCCCCCTGGAAAGAGGGTCGCACCGGAGGAACATGGTGGCTTTGGGATTCATTTTACGGTCTCAAGGGAAAAACGGCGACATCCGCGCGGAGTTTTTCAGAGATTCCTTAGGCATAAACCCGCTCGCCAGAGATCTCGCGTCCATCGCCTCTCAAGGGCGTGGCGGTCAGGCTTACAACCTTGGCGTTGGGAAACCGCTCGAAAACCCGTTCCCAACTTCTGGCGACGTTGTGATGCCCCTCGTCCACCAGGATCAGGTCGAAGAAATCATCGGCGAAGGCGGGAAGCCAGCGGTCGGCCAGGCTGGCCAGTTGCTGGATGTTTGTAACCACGATATGCGAATTCTCGCAGTCGTGGATGTTCGCGTCCTGGCCGTCCAGGACGGCCGTGAAGGGGCCATGACTCACGTCGGTCAGAACGCGCGTCGAGGTCCAGAAACATTCCCGACCGGCGACATCGAAGGCCGTGGAAATGCCCCGGCGAATCTCAAGGTTCGGGGCGATCACCAGGACCCGCCCCTGGGCGGTCTCAAAAGGCAGCAGCGCCATGAGGCCTGTCTTGCCGCAGCCCACCGGAATCTGAAGGATGGCGTGGTCGCTACTGTTCCGGAAATGTTGGCGCGTGCGGAACCAGCCCTCGACCTGGGGATCACGCAGGTCGGGGTTGCCCTGGATGAAGGGCCGCGTTGTGTTGAAGAATCTGGCTATTTCCTCGTTGGTCATTCTTTTTCCGTCCAGTCCCTGCAAAGAACTTCCGCTTGTTCCAAAACAAGCTCCGTGGCGTGAGCCTGCTTGTCCGGCGGATAGCCATATTTTCGAAGAATGCGCTTGATGATCACCCGCATCTGGGCGCGGACGTTTTCCCGGACGGTCCAGTCTATGGTGATGCTGTTCCGCACCGCCTTCACCAATTCCTGGGCGATCAGCCGCAGTGTCTCATCGCCGAGTACGGCCACTGCGCTATCATTGACCTCCAGTGCGTCATAAAAAGCTACCTCGTCATCCGTCAGCCCCAGCTTCTCGCCTCGCTGGTTGGCCTCGCGCAGGTCCTTCGCCAATGCGATCAATTCTTCGATCACCTGTGCCGTTTCAATGGCCCGGTTTTGGTATTTCTTAATCGCATTCTCAAGAAGCTCTGCAAACGACCGGGCCTGCACCAAGTTCTTTCGCCCGCGTGCCTTGATCTCGCCTTCCAGCAACTTGCGCAGCATTTCGACCGCCAAGTTCCTTTGCGGCATGCCGCGCACTTCTGAGGTACGTTGAAAATATCGGACACCAAAGTTACTATCCAACCAAAACGGAGGTGTCTGAATGGCAAAGAACGCAACGAACGGTCGCTATTCGAAAGAATTTCGGCATGAAGCCGTCAACATGATCATTGAAGGCGGCTTGACAGCATATGAAGCATCGCGTCAACTCTCCCTGCCCAAGTCGACCCTGGAAAACTGGGTGAGAGCGTACAAGGCCGGAAAACTTTCCGATATTGGCGGCGAGCGGCGGCCTCTCACTCAGGTTGAGGAGGAGCTTGAGCGCGTCAAACGAGAGCTTGCTCAAGTAAAACAGGAGCGCGATATCTTAAAAAAAGCCGCCGCGTACTTTGCCCGGGAGTCGCTGTCCGGTACGCGGTAATCAGGCGGTTTCGATCGAAGTATCCGGTTCCTCGGCTATGTCGGGTTCTGGAGGTTTCAACCAGTGGCTACTACGCCTGGCTGAAACGACCGGATTCTCTCCGGAATCAAGAGGAAAAACGGCTCGAACTCGAAATCATAGCGGCTCATAAAAGAACGGAAGAAACCTACGGTCCGGAACGTCTGCAGAAAGAGCTTGCCTGCCACGGCGTTCACATTGGAGTTCACCGGATCAAACGGATTCGCAGGAAACTGGGGCTTCGCTGCAAACAGGTCAAAAAGTTCAAGGCAACCACAAACGCAAACCACAAGCTGCCGGTTGCCACAAATCTTTTAGAACAAAACTTTGTCACGGAGGCCCCGAATCAAGTCTGGGTAACGGATATCACTTACATCCCCACAGCCGAGGGCTGGTTATATCTTGCCGGTCACAAGGATCTTTTTACCGGAGAGATTGTGGGCTACGCCATGGGAGAACGCATGACAAAGAATCTGGTCACCCAGTCCCTGTTTCGCGCTGTCGCTGCCAAGAGGCCTGCGGCTGGTTTGATTCATCATTCCGACCGTGGCAGTCAGTACTGCGCCGCGGGCTACCGAAAACTCCTTGACCAGTTCAAAATGCGGGCATCGATGAGCCGCCGTGGGAACTGCTATGACAACGCGCCCATTGAGAGTTTCTGGGGTGTGCTGAAAAACGAACTCGTTCATCATTGCCGTTACGAAACCCGGCAGGAAGCTATACGGCAGATCACGACGTACATCGAAATCTTTTACAATCGGCAGCGACGGCAGAAGAGACTTGGTTATCTCTCCCCTGCCGCCTATGAGAAACAATTTTTCAAAGAGCAGTAGGCTGCTTACATATTTTGGTGTCCGCTATTGACGACCGACCCCACTTCCGCCAGGAATTCATCGGACAGGATCGAGATGTCCGGCTTCTTTAATCCAGCGGCCGCGAAGATGTCGATGACCTCATCCGAAGACACCGCCTTCGAGACGATCTGCCGGATGGCGAGTTCTATCTCTTCAGGGCTGCGGCGGCCGTCGCCCGTGCTCTTCGTCAGCACGGTCCTCACCGCCTGGAAGAAGGCCACGTCGTCCCGAATCTCCAGCGCCTTCTCATGTGGAACGGCCAGCGCAAACGCCTTCGACAATTCGCCAACCGCCTTTACCAGCCGGTTCTTGCCGTCATCCTGGGCCAGCACGTGCTCCTGCGCCGCCGGAAGCACCGACAGCCGTTCCGGAGGCCCACCGGTCTTCCAAGTCAACCAGTCGAAGCCGTGGAAGATGTCGCAGCAGACCTCGTACCGTTCCAGCATGATAGCCACAGCCTCTTCCTGGTCGATGGCTGTTTGGCCCTTGCCGCCGCTCTCGGTGTAGTTGGCCAGAGCGTATTTGAGCTGGTCAGCGAGGCCAAGGTAATCCACCACAAGACCGCCAGGCTTGTCCTTGAAGACGCGGTTCACCCGCGCGATTGCCTGCATCAGCCCGTGGCCGCGCATTGGCTTGTCCACATACATCGTGTGGAGACATGGCGCATCGAAGCCTGTCAGCCACATGTCGCGAACGATCACCACTTTGAACGGTTCTTTCGGGTCCTTGAAGCGCTTTGCCAGTTCCTCACGGCGAGGCTTGTTGCGGATGTGGGGCTGCCAATCGACGGGGTCCGATGCCGAACCCGTCATCACGATCTTGAGGATTCCCGCGCTATCGTCATCATTGTGCCAGTCCGGACGGATCGCCGTAATGGCCCTATAGAGTTCGACACAGATGCGACGACTCATACAGACGATCATCGCCTTGCCATCCATTGCCTCTAGTCGTCGCTCGAAGTGCTTCACCAGATCCTCGGCGATCAGTTTTAGCCGCTTCTCTGTGCCGACCAGGGCTTCAAGTTGTGCCCACTTGGTCTTCAACCGCTCCTTGTGCTCGACCTCTTCGCCCTCGGTGGCCTCCTCGAACTCCTCGTCCAGCAAGGGCCAAGCGGTTTCATTCAATTCCAGCTTCGCCAGGCGACTTTCGTAGTAAATCGGGACGGTCGCCCCGTCCTTCACTGCCCGCTCGATGTCATAAATACTGACGTAGTTGCCGAAGACCGCGCGGGTGTTTTTGTCGGTCAGTTCGATGGGGGTGTGAGGTACGTTGAAAATATCGGACACCAAAGTTACTATCCAACCAAAACGGAGGTGTCTGAATGGCAAAGAACGCAACGAACGGTCGCTATTCGAAAGAATTTCGGCATGAAGCCGTCAACATGATCATTGAAGGCGGCTTGACAGCATATGAAGCATCGCGTCAACTCTCCCTGCCCAAGTCGACCCTGGAAAACTGGGTGAGAGCGTACAAGGCCGGAAAACTTTCCGATATTGGCGGCGAGCGGCGGCCTCTCACTCAGGTTGAGGAGGAGCTTGAGCGCGTCAAACGAGAGCTTGCTCAAGTAAAACAGGAGCGCGATATCTTAAAAAAAGCCGCCGCGTACTTTGCCCGGGAGTCGCTGTCCGGTACGCGGTAATCAGGCGGTTTCGATCGAAGTATCCGGTTCCTCGGCTATGTCGGGTTCTGGAGGTTTCAACCAGTGGCTACTACGCCTGGCTGAAACGACCGGATTCTCTCCGGAATCAAGAGGAAAAACGGCTCGAACTCGAAATCATAGCGGCTCATAAAAGAACGGAAGAAACCTACGGTCCGGAACGTCTGCAGAAAGAGCTTGCCTGCCACGGCGTTCACATTGGAGTTCACCGGATCAAACGGATTCGCAGGAAACTGGGGCTTCGCTGCAAACAGGTCAAAAAGTTCAAGGCAACCACAAACGCAAACCACAAGCTGCCGGTTGCCACAAATCTTTTAGAACAAAACTTTGTCACGGAGGCCCCGAATCAAGTCTGGGTAACGGATATCACTTACATCCCCACAGCCGAGGGCTGGTTATATCTTGCCGGTCACAAGGATCTTTTTACCGGAGAGATTGTGGGCTACGCCATGGGAGAACGCATGACAAAGAATCTGGTCACCCAGTCCCTGTTTCGCGCTGTCGCTGCCAAGAGGCCTGCGGCTGGTTTGATTCATCATTCCGACCGTGGCAGTCAGTACTGCGCCGCGGGCTACCGAAAACTCCTTGACCAGTTCAAAATGCGGGCATCGATGAGCCGCCGTGGGAACTGCTATGACAACGCGCCCATTGAGAGTTTCTGGGGTGTGCTGAAAAACGAACTCGTTCATCATTGCCGTTACGAAACCCGGCAGGAAGCTATACGGCAGATCACGACGTACATCGAAATCTTTTACAATCGGCAGCGACGGCAGAAGAGACTTGGTTATCTCTCCCCTGCCGCCTATGAGAAACAATTTTTCAAAGAGCAGTAGGCTGCTTACATATTTTGGTGTCCGCTATTGACGACCGACCCCAGTGCCGGTGAACCCGATGAACGAGGCGTTCGGCAACGCCTCGCGCATATGCCGCGCGAAGCCGTCGATGAAGTCATATTGGCTGCGATGCGCTTCGTCGGCGATCACGACGATGTTACGGCGGTCCGATAGCAGTGGGTGTTGATCCTCGTCGTCGGACGGAAAAAACTTATGGACCGTCGTAAAAACGACTCCTCCGGAGGCGGTCGTCAAGAGCTCTCGCAGGTTCGCCCTGTTCTGAGCCTGCATGGGCTGCTGGCGAAGCAATTCGTGACAGCGCGCGAATGTTCCGTAAAGCTGGTCGTCCAGGTCGTTTCGGTCGGTGATCACGACCAGCGTCGGGTTTTCCATCGCCGGATGCAGCACAACTCGCCCGGCGTAGAACGCCATCGTCAGGCTTTTGCCCGATCCCTGAGTGTGCCACACAACACCGACGCGCTTGTCGCCGCCTGCACCGGCAGCCCGGACGGTTGAATCCAGCGCCAGGTTCACCGCGTGGTACTGGTGATAGCCCGCCATCTTCTTGACCAGCACGCCGCCACCCACATCCTCGAACACAACGAAGTGCCGAATCAGGTCCAGGAACCGTCGCTTCTCAAACACGCCCTCAATTACGACCTGAAGCTGAGGCAGCCGGTTGTCTGCCAGTTCTTCGCCTTCAATAGTCCGCCAGGGCATGAACCACTCGCGGTCGGCCGTAAGCGTACCGATCCGCGCCAGCACACCGTCCGAGACCACCATCGCCTCGTTGAACGAGAACAGCGACGGAATTTGCATTTTGTAAGTCTGAAGCTGATTGAATGCAGACCATATGGTGGCGTTTTCGGTGGCGGCATTTTTAAGTTCCATCACCGCCACTGGCAGGCCGTTGATGAACAGCACCACATCAGGCCGGCGTTCGTGCTGGTTCTCGACCACGGTAAACTGATTCACCGCGAGGAATTCGTTGTTCTCCGGCTCATCGTAATCGAGCACGCGGACGAGATCGCCGCCAATCGATCCGTCGGCCCGCTGGTATTCGACCGGTACTCCCTCGACCATGTACTTGTGAATCACATGGTTACTCGCCACCAACGACGGCGAGTCCGGCCGACTCAGTTTACGGAAGGCTTCCTCCACTGCATCAAATGGCACTGCCGGGTTCAGCCGTTGAAGCGCTTGGCGCACACGTTGTTCGAGAATTACTTGTCCGTAGTTCTCTCGTTCCGCGGCAAGCTCACCCGGAGCGATCTCCAACCCAGAAAAGACTTGGTAACCCAATCTCTCCAACCAACCCAGTGCCGCTTGCTCAACAACTGATTCAGTAAATGGGTTCTCACTCATATATTTCTGCCCCCCGTCTCCCCGGAAAGTCGTCCCCAAACATCCCGGTAGTCACGGCCCGACATTGCCGTTCCTCTGGGGGCAAGCCGTCCCCAGTCGCTGTCACTTAGGGTTTTCAAGAAGTCACGAGCTACACCGACAGTCTGATTGCCCGCCGGGATGCCCGTCCTCCGCTCAAATTCATTGCCCATCGGTTCGGCAATACTTCTTGGGACACTATTCATGCGCATAAGCACCGCCGCCTCGGTCTTGACGCCGTGATAAATCATGGCGGGCAAGCTGTTGATCCGGCGTTTTTCGTCAGCGGAAAGCTGATCGAAGTCAATGCCGCTTATCTTGCACAATGCCGAAAGACCCCATGGACCATTGTTCGTCAAATCTCGGTAGATTGCTTTGCACGTGCTTGTAATCGCCTCGGTGCCGGTCTTATTACTGAAGAACTCCGTCGCTATGTCCTGGATGGAGCGCCCGTCCACCCAAGCACGAGTGATGTTGGCGATATGCTGATGCGTCAACCCCTCTGAACTGATCTCTGATAGCTTGATTTCCGGGATACGCATCATGATGCCGATCAGGTTTGGAAGAGGAGACGTAACCGCATCTCCGAATATGCTCGTTGGCTCCCAATCCGCAGGTGTTAACTTTCTCTGCATCTGATTGAGACCTGCAAGTGCTGCGGCAACGCCTTCCGGGGCAAAGCCTGTCGCATCGGCCAAGGCCGCCGGGCCCGGATTGGCCGCTAACTTCCGGGCGTAGTCCCCCGTGGCTTGTAGGAGGGCTTGTGCCTTTTGCCTCGCGCTCCTGTCTGAACGCTCCTGCAGTATTCCGAAGCCGTAGGTGTTTCGAAGTAGCTGCTCTGTTTCGGCCAGCACAGAATCAAGGTTCTTCTTTTCATTCCAGAGGTGCGCTACGTAGCAACGGAAGTCCGACCATTGCTCGTTCTGAATAACCGAGGAAAGCTGGCCAAGCATGCCAAGGCGCTCTACTTCATCCAGTAATCCAATGAGGCGGGAGATCAATGCCCCCGTCGTCCTGCTAACGAACTGCTGATTACCGGTCGGATCACTGCCCGCCGCTAATCCCACAATACCAACACTTTCCTGATTCACTCGCCCTGCGCGTCCTGCAAGGTTCCAGAATGTTCTTGGGCTCATTTCCTTCCCATAGGGATACTTCCGCGTGGCTAAGAACACTGACGCGACGGGGAAGTTGATGCCATGGATGAGTGTCGTCGTCGTGCAAAGGACTCGCAAGGCTCCGATTTCGGTAAGCCATTCCATGAGCGTTCGGGTTTCGTCGGAAAGCCCCGTATGGTGAACGCCTACGCCGTGCCCGAGCATCTGAATAAGTTCGAATTGTGAACTGATTTCGGTCTGCAGGAATCGCTGGACCAGGGCGACTTCCGGTGAAATATCGTCAAGAGGTGCGAGGCTGTTTCGCACAACTCGCGCCACAGACCACACATGATCAATCTTCTGGGCAACAGCGATGCTGGTCCCCCGTTCCGAGAACACCTTTGCCATAGCCCCGGCCTGGACAGACACTCCCTTTGCTTTTGAGAAGGGAATATCCAAGGGTTTGACGGCCCCGACCTGATGCTGTCCGCGGAGATGAATGGTCTTCGGAGTTGTGGTCAGAGTTTCGTATTGCAGCCTCCATCCCCCGCGAGTCGAACTGTCCACTACGGCATGGAATAGGCCGACGGCTCGTTCATTTGGTTGCCAAGGTGACGTTCCAATGCTTATCGTCTTACCCGCATCAGCGCCGAGCCATCTCGCCAAATCACCTGCATTTGGTACAAAAGGCATCAACAAGAGGAAGTTGGCTCGGTCACATTCCCGCTTGATGGTGGCCAGCAGCAATTCGATCCTCAGCCCACGTTCCTCGTCTTCGATGCTGTGCGCCTCGTCCATTACCACCAGAGCCAGCGGACGAGCTACCTTCTTGTTCCGAATAACAAGGTGCAGCTTTTCCGGTGTGGAAACAAGAATGTGAAAGGGCACGACTTCGCTTTGGGCGGCAAGCATCGCTTCCTCGAACGCGTCTATCTCTATAGCACCGGTCAACTGCTCAACCACTATATCCAATGGACTGAAGTCTTCACGCAGGCGGCGGGTCAATTGTGCCACGAGAGCTCGCGTTGGTGCGACATACGCGACCCATCCCTTGTCCGCGTCGAACTGATTCAGTGCCTGGAGCATTCGGAACTGCGCCAGCGTAGTCTTCCCTCCAGATGTCGGCAGGTCCACGACCACTGCGCGGCTTGCCTGGTCCAAGAGACCCTGTTCCTGCAAGGCGGCCCGTTGCGGAGGCAAGAGCTCGAACATTGAGCGCGTCTTGATAACGCTTTTGACGAATCGGGTCACGCGGGAGTTAACCGCTTGGGCCACCTTCCAGAGGGAAGCGGCAACCATCCGTCGGGAAGTGGCGTGCAGCCAGCGGAGGATAACTTCGAGAGCGACGTCCTGTGCGGCTGAAGCTGCTCGTCGTGCCGATTCGAAATGTTTGTCCAGCTCGGCTTCAATTCCCACCGGTTGCCCTTGCAGCATATAAACTGAAAGAAGTTCCGTCGCCTTCGCCCAGTGGTACAGCGCAATAAGGCGAAGAGCCGCAGCTTGAGCGACGGCGTTGTCGGGTTTGGCAAGTGAGCCGTTCTCGTATTGTTCTTGGTCCTTTCGCAGACCGGCAATGATCTCTCGGACCCCATCAAGGTCATCCCATCCTTGCTTGCGCAAGAGACGCACCCAGCAGTCGAAGAGCCTGCGGAGTATCCGGTTTTCCCAAGTTGCATCCGCAACTGACGGCGGCTTTACCTCCCGTTCATGGTCTTTGAGCCAGCGCCTAAGGTCTGTCCACTGGTCTCCGCAATAAGCAAGCGCCGACAAATGGAGAACATGAAATATCCTATTTTCTGAACTCGCTGGTATCGGCAAAGTCCTTCGCAAGGCATATGCTCGGAAAGTTCCTGCCTGTGCCTGCAATCGCAGTTGAACACGCTCTTCATCGGCCGCAGGATGCAGAAGCGCATCCAGCCCCTCGATTGCAGCCATTTCGTAGGCCGTGGCAACGCGCTCCACCAGTTCGCTGTCCGTAACAGTCTCGTCAAAGGCAATCACCATCTGATGTCCGACAGCGGAGCGCATGGTTCGGACCTTGGCTACCTCCAACGCCCGTGCAAGCCCGTTATCACCGATAGCCTTGATAGCCCAATGCTGGTCGACGCGATTGAGGGCGTCTTCGGTAATGACCATGTCAGTTCTGGCCATGTCCGCCCTCCCGTTCTGCGATAGCGCGTTGTGCAAGCGAATTGATGGTTTTCCTCGGTAGATACATCGCTCTCAGTTCAATGCTTGTTTCCGTGGGACATCCCTCAGCCAGTTTACTGGCACGGCATGCTAAATCCTCTCGCTTCGGTTCCACATCCCTTACCAGGATGCCGAACAGAGAAACGTCGCCAGGGTTGGCGAGATAGCGTTTCGCAGCGCTACGGTAACGCTGAAACCACTCGGTCCCGTTCGCATGATGCCCGAGGTACTTCACCAGGGAATCCTTCACCACTGTCGAGTCGCGCAATTCCTCCAACTGCTTCCTTAGCCCGTGGCGGCCGTCCATAACACTCGGAGGCCATGCCTCCTGCTGAGAGGTCTTGACCTCGCCGAATGCAAAGCGGTGAGTATCGTCGACCGCACCCGTGTTCTGAAAGCCAACGAGATCTGTTCCGGCGGGGCTGGCGCTCGGATTCTTTAGGTCGCGCCCAGTTGGCCAGGGGAACTCACAAGCCCGATGCTCGACAAGAAATGCCTCTGATAGGGCCTCACCCACACGCCAGTTCTCCGGCGTTACGCTATTGGCCAGAATGCGCTTCAAACTCTTGTCCGAAAAGTCGGTTGTTATAACGCTCCTCAGAATGGCTTGAAGGTCCAGCGTTCCGGCATCGTCCCAAAGAATGTGCGACACGGAACCGCTCAACGCGGTCGCAAGCTCTCCGTCCGTATAGGACGCGCCTCGTGCCGTGACGGGCGCAACATCCGCTATATAGAGCTCGGTTCCGGTGGCCATCGTCATCAGGCGCACCTCCCGGCGATCCGCTCGGCTTCTGTAACGACTAGTTCGCCCGAGATTAGTCTCGGTAACAGAGCATCGCGGAGGTCGGCAAGAAAGACGTTTTCATCGTAGATTCCTTCGAGCCGCTGTTGAGTCGGAATGAATAGGTGTCCAAAACGCCCCACTATCTCCCTCGGCGGTAAGGCAAACTTCGGTTTTTGCAGACCATCAAGAGGCAACATGTTCACAGTCGTGCCGTTAGTGTGTCCAGCAACAACATTGTGAAAATGCTGAGTCCGGAACAGCAGGTATGTGAACCACGCTGGAAGATAGCTCGTAGCCTTTTGCTGAATGCGGAATATATGATGACTGAACAAACCTTGAGGGCCGTACCGCTCAGGTACAATCGCCGCGTATCCAATCAGAAGATAATCAAAGCCCTGCTCAGTGTTTGTAACGATCACATCCCCTGGTTTCAGCAAATGAGCAGGCCTGTATTCGCCGTTGTACCACTTTAATCCCTCGTATTTGTAGCCGCCGCCTTCGTAAACCGAATTGAGATTGTGCATCGGGAGACCTTCCCCTGGCTGGCACAGATGCTGGCCTTTGTAACTCAGACCTTTATTGGCAGTGATTTGATCAGCCAGCGA
The DNA here is from genome assembly GCF_000526375.1 of Aminiphilus circumscriptus DSM 16581. Taxonomy (NCBI): domain Bacteria; kingdom Thermotogati; phylum Synergistota; class Synergistia; order Synergistales; family Aminiphilaceae; genus Aminiphilus; species Aminiphilus circumscriptus. The sequence goes on from NZ_JAFY01000005.1 coordinate 421,937, forward strand.
AGTGATCGTCCACCCTCTGGGAATCTCGCCCAGTTCGGAGTCCTCGAAGGAGTCTGGAAAAAGGGCGGAGATTTCGGGCTTGAGTCCGTGGGGCTGCCGGCCGGCGGCCTTGGCGCGGACGGGGTCGAAGTCCACAAACCAGCTCTTGAAGATCGCCCGTGCCGTCGCTTCCAGCGTCCGGTTCATCATGCGGTTGAGTGCGATCTTGTCGTCTAGCGCGCCGAGGATGCAGGCGATAGCGTCTTGTTGGCCGAGAGGGGGCAGTGTTAGTGGGAATCGACCGAGAACTTTCGCATTTGCTCCCGCTTGGGCAGAGCCGGTTTTTGAGCTGTTGATGAAACCCCACCAACGGGACGTTCGCATGTTGTACCACACGAACCGTGGGCTCACGCGGGATCGGTCCAAACGAAAACGAATGAGGTACGAAGCGAATACTGCGTCCTCATCACCCCAGTAGAGGTAGTTTTCCCCGGTACTGTTGCCCGTTCTAGCAACGACGATATCACCAGGAGTTAGCTTGTATTTGCGGTGCTCCTCAGGTGTGATTGGGCAGTACGGCACATGCGACCAGTCAACGACTCCGCCCTGAATGTCCGTAATGCGCAGGAACTTCGGGCCGACCTGATCGGTGGTAGCGCTTTCGGTGTATCCATAGGACACGTCCACTGCGACATCAGCCAAGCTTGTTTCTTGCCATTCACCCGCCATAGCCGATGTCCTCCAGGTTGGCCCAGATGATCTGGTCGAGCTTATCCGACTTCTCGGTTTGCTCCCGCAGGGCTGTGGTCAGGCGTGCCATCTTCTCCTCGAACGGTTCACCGTCGTCCTCGACCTCAGCCGCGCCGACGTAACGGCCGGGCGTAAGGATGTGGTTGTGGTGCCGAATGTCGTCGAGTGTGGCGCTCTTGCAGAAGCCCGGCACGTCCTCGTACTTGACCTTGCAGTCCTTGTCGCCGCGCCAGGCGTGGTAGGTGTCGGCGATCCTCCGGATGTCATCATCCGTCAGTTCGCGGTGGACGCGATCAATCATGCTGCCCAGCTTGCGGGCGTCGATGAAGAGCGTCTGGCCGCGCCGGTCGCGGAAGCGGCCGTTCTTCTTGTCGCGGGCCAGGAACCACAGGCAGACGGGGATCTGCGTCGAGTAGAACAACTGGCCCGGCAAGGCGACCATGCAGTCCACCAGGTCGGCCTCGATGATGTTCTTGCGGATTTCGCCCTCGCCGGACTGGTTCGAGGACATCGAACCGTTGGCAAGGACGAAGCCCGCCAGACCGGTTGGAGCCAGGTGGTGGATGAAGTGTTGGACCCAGGCGAAGTTGGCGTTCCCGGCGGGCGGGATGCCATACTTCCAGCGTTTGTCGTCCTTGAGCCGCTCGCCGCCCCAGTCGCTCATGTTAAAGGGGGGATTGGCGATGATATAGTCGGCCTTGAGGTCGGGGTGCAGGTCGCGGTGGAAGGTGTCTGCGTGTTCTTTGCCGAGGTTATTCTCGATCTGCCGGATAGCGAGATTCATCTTGGCCAGCCGCCAGGTGGTATGGTTCGATTCCTGACCGAATATGCTGACATCGGCCTTTGTTTTTCCTCCATTACCATTGCCGGTGGCGTGGGCCTTCACGAACTCGACCGACTGAACAAACATGCCTCCGGAGCCGCAACACGGGTCATAGACTCGACCCTTATAAGGGGCCAGCATCTCGACCAGAACACGGACGACGCATCGTGGCGTATAGAATTGTCCGCCCTTCTTGCCCTCGGCGCTGGCGAACTGAGAGAGAAAGTACTCGTAGACGCGGCCGAGAATGTCCTTTGAGCGGTTGGCCTTGTCGCCCAAACCAATGTTGCCGACCATGTCGATAAGCTGGCCAAGCCTCTGCTTGTCGAGGCGTGGATGGGCGTAGTCCTTGGGCAGTACGCCCTTGAGGGCGGGGTTGTCGCGCTCGATGGCGAGCATGGCGTCGTCGATGACCTTGCCGATGGTCGGCTGCTTGGCCTCGGATTTGAGTTTGGACCAACGTGCCTCTTTGGGCACCCAAAATATGTTGACGGCCCGGTACTCGTCGGGGTCTTCCGGGTCGGCTCCCTGGGCTCGGTCCGCCTCGAGCTTGGCGCGTTGCTCTTCGAAGGCGTCTGAGATGTATTTGAGGAAGATCAAACCAAGCACGACGTGCTTGTACTCGGCGGCGTCCATGTTGGAGCGCAGCGCATCGGCTGCTCGCCAGAGTTCGGATTCGAAACCGAGGTTCGCTCCGTTACTGTTTTCTTTGGCCATTTCAGCTCTCCTCTCCGGCGAAGAATTCCTGTAACAGGTCTTGACCGCGTTCGCCCAGACCCCGGAGCAAGTCCTTGATCTGATTCAATACCAACGGGAACGGCTTGGCCCGATTTTCTGTGTGTATCCGCTCGATAGATTCCATAGTCTTCGATACCTGCCTAATCGGTCCTCTGGTCGTTTGAGGAAGCACCTCCGGCTTTCACCCACTCGTCGATTTCGTTCTTCTTGAATTTCCATAGTCGACCCATCCGGTGAGCGGGCATCCGGTGTTTGTCGATCCATCGATACACCGTGTCGTTGCTGACACCGAGGTATTTGGATATCTCTTCCACCGACAACCATCGGTCTTCGATCTCGGTCATTTCTCCTGCTCCCGCAGTATGTTACGGTTTGCGACTACCCGCTCGCCTCGGCCGCACAAAGGGAGAGGGACGCACCTCTCCTATTTTCCAATAGATTATGATTCGCCGATCCTTTCCGATTGTCAACCGCAATTTGCCGCAGAAACCTGGATTTGTCCGTATCGATTGTCCCGACGATCTCTCGAGTTTCCGCTTCACGGAATACATACCGGAATCGATCCCTATCCGGGCCGTAAACCTGCCGTTCGAGAGAAATTACCCGTTCCGGGGCCATTGTGAGGACCCTAAAGGATGCAGTCCTCTCTCGTTCGAGAGGAATCCGACATAGAGCCAGGCCGGAAGATCGACTCCCTTTGTCCGGACAGGGACCAGGACGCGGCGGTAGAGGCAGGGACCGCCGGGGTGAAACCCCTCCAGCCGGTCGATGGCCGGGAGGCGGATCACGCACGGGGTCGTCGAAGGTCAGAAGCTCCCCGTACACGGGGCTCTAGGGCGCGCCTGTGCCCTTCTTTGGGAGCCGGTCGGGGGGTGGCTCGGGATTGGACATGCGGGCCGTCACGTGCGCTTGTGTGGCCACGTCGGCGAGCGGGTTGGGGTCCCTCCCGACGGCGAGGATGTCCTCCTCCGGGACCTGCAGGACCGGGATTCCGGAGGATGTCTCGAAGAGGCGGCCGCGGACCGTGGCGTCCTCCATTGCCAGGACTCCCCGGCAGAATCGGTCGTGGTTCCAGAAACCGCGCTTCAGGGTGCCGTAGACGAAGAGTCTTAGCATTCCGTTTGTGTTCGGCTTCAAGGGTTCTGTTGGGTTCATTGCCTGGTTCATGGGGTTCATTGGAGTGTCTGTCATGGCTCCGCGCCCTTTCTCTCCTGGGCGACGAACTCGAACGGTTCCACCGAATACGAGGCCAGGTCCTCGCGCCGGAAAACCACCAGGCTCATGGGCTGGACCGGTAACTCCCTCCAGCCCTTTTCCTCCGCCAGCACAGCGTCGAGGTATGCCGGGTCCGAGGCGTAGAGGACGGCTTTGCGGCGGGGATGCCAGCGCAGTTCCAGCGGCCGGTTCCCCTTGAGCACGATGACGGTTTCCGGATCGGTCCGGCAGGCGATGATGGCGGTGATCTGCCCGCGGCAGCGCCTGATGCGCGCCTTGAACCGCTCGATATCCATAGCCCCGTCCCGCGCGGCGTTCGCGGCCAGGCGGAACAGAATCTCGCTGTCCACCTCGGAGAAGCGTCGCAGCTTCCAGCGGCGGAAGAGGTAATCGGCGTTGTAGATGGTGCCGTTGTGGGTGCCGATCACCTCCCCGGCGCGGATCGGGTGGTTGTTGCTGTTGACCCGCTCGTCCCCTCGGATGCGCCACCGGGTATGGCCGAGCAGGAGCGTGGCGCGGTCGTTTATGCTGGCAAGGAGTTCGGCGAAGGCCTTGTCCGTGACGAACCGCTCGGCCGTCACCGGCCGCTTGAAGAGCCGGTGTCCGCCGTCGGTGTCGAGCCATGCCGCGCCGGTGGCGTGTGGTCCGCGCTCCTCGCTCAATACAAGCAGGCGGGTGAAGAGCCAGGCGAGATACTCCCGCTCCTCGGCGCGTCGCCGCTTATTTCCGAAGATGACGCCCGCGAGCCCGCACATCAGGATTTCCCTCCCTGCGGATCGACGATGAACCCGCGGAAGACGCCCTCGGTGTATTCCTTCGGGTGCGCCTTGATCCAGCGTGCGGCGTCCGGCCAGCCGAGCTCTCCGGCCAGCCGGGCGACGACCGGCCGGTCGAGCATGTTGGTCAGCCCCGAGAGCCGGACTGCGTCGATGCCCTGCCAGATCAAGGTGGGAATCGGTATCCGCGCGGGTTTGTCGTCCTGCACCTCAGCAAGGCCGTGTTTGATCAGGGCATCGAGGAAGGATGCGGCCTTTTCCTCGGGCGTGTCGCCCCGGACCGTAAGCTTGACGCACACAACTTCAAAGATCTCCATAAAATTAAAAAAACGCTACCCGCCAGCTCGTTGAAACTGCCAGTTCAACGAGCTGGCGGACACAGAAGAGTATGCCGGGAGATTTGTTTTGATAACGCCAAGGGCCATCCTCGTTACGAGGATGGCCCTTGGCGTGTTGGCGCTCTGGCTCTGGCTCTGGCTTTGATTATGGATATTGCCCTTGTGCCTCCGCCGCTTCCTATCGGGCGATGGAGGTGCCTGCTGCGGTAACCCTGGGAGCTGCCGCAGAAGGGGCGAGAAAACTTTCCGTCATGGGAAAGAGCCCCACGGGAGTCTTGAGGTAGAGATGTTCCACCACACGCCCGTCGCGGATCTCCACGGGGAAAAAACGCCCTTCGGGAGTCATCCAGTGGTGCTTGCCGCTGATGGTGACGAGTTTATTGCTCATGTGTCTTTCGTGCCTTGCCTTTCTTCTCTGATTCCGACGTTTGGGAAGTACGGAACGGGGCCTTCGGTACGACTCCGGCGTTCCTGGACAGACGCACTTCCCATGCTTTCCTGCAATACAAATGGGCCATTCCGGTTTCCCGAAATGGCCTCATGTCTTCTGGCTCCTCGGCGAGGACTTGAACCTCGAACCTAGTGGTTAACAGCCACCCGCTCTGCCGATTGAGCTACCGAGGAATATCCAAAGGCGTTTCCCGATGCTTCGATTGCATAGATGACTTTTTATGGAGAAACACGAAAACCCTCTGGAAATCCGGTGTGTCTCATTTGGTTGAGTCTATTTTCTGGAGGCGGCACCCGGATTCGAACCGGGGGATAAAGGATTTGCAGTCCTCTGCCTTACCACTTGGCTATGCCGCCTCGGGAAGTTCCTGGAGCGGAAAACGGGATTCGAACCCGCGACCCCAACCTTGGCAAGGTTGTGCTCTACCGCTGAGCTATTTCCGCACCTCAAAGGAAAAATGGTGGCGAGACCCAGAGTTGAACTGGGGACACGCGGATTTTCAGTCCGCTGCTCTACCTACTGAGCTATCTCGCCGATCGGGCGAAAAAAATGGCGGGGCTGACGAGACTTGAACTCGCGACCTCCGACGTGACAGGCCGGCGCTCTAACCGTACTGAGCTACAACCCCGCATACTGCCGTTGCCATAAAACTCTTGTTGGTGGGCGGAATTGGGTTCGAACCAACGACCCCCTGCTTGTAAGGCAGGTGCTCTTCCGCTGAGCTATCCGCCCCCATGCCCACCGACGCGAGGCATAGTATATCGAGCCGCGGCAGGGATGTCAACACCTTTGCGACAAATTTCGTTTCCCCTTGCGACAGTTTATTTTCCCCCTTGGCAGATGCTCAAAATTCGGCGGTTTTTTCCTCCAGGGACATTGACATTCAAAGGAGTGAACCCCGTGAAAGCTGCCAGAATCGCGCACATTTCCCAAAGAGCCCCGGAATCGTGGCAAGATGCCATGTCCCGGTTTCTCTCTCTCCGGAAGGCACAAGGCGCCGCACCGCGAACTCTCCGAGGATATGAGGAGAATGTCCGCGCCTTCTTCCGCCGATATCCCACGGCATGGAGCCCCGCTTGCCGTGATTGCCTGCTGGACTACCTCGCACAGGACGGCATCAGCCCCGCCACGTACAACGTCCGGCTCAAGGTGCTGCACCCTTTCTTCCGGTTCTGCGTGAGCCAAGGCATCTTCGACGAGTCCCCCGCCGAGGGATTGAAATATCGCCGCCAGGAGCCCCGCATCGTGGACCACGACACGGACGACCTCCGAAAGGTGCTGTCCGCCATACCGGAAGACACCTTTGCCGGGCTCAGGGACAAGGCGCTCTTCCTTCTCTCACTCGATTGCGGCATTCGCCCTTCGGAGGCGCTCCAGCTTCTCCCCTCAGACATCGACCTTTCCGCTTGCCGCGCCCGCATCCGCGCCGCCACCTCGAAGACGCGGACAGGAAGAACGGTCTTCTTCTCGGACCACGTGAAGACACTCTTGGAACGTCTGCTTGCCGCACGCCCGGAAGAATGGAATGAGGGGAAAGCTCCCGTCTTCTGCACCTCCTACGGCGCGTCGATGGACACCCACGCATGGACGGTCCAACTCCGCCGCTACGCCCAGAAGGCGGGGCTCTCCCGCTTCTCCGCCTACGACCTGCGCCACCAGCACGCCATCGACTACCTTCGGAATGGTGGCGATGTCATGACGCTCCAGAAGGGGATGGGGCATGCCACCCTGGACATGACCAGGCAATACCTCGCGCTCTCGGACGACGACCTCCGGACCTCGCACGACAGAGCATCCCCGGTCAATGCCCTGCTCCAGAAAGAAGAACCCCGGAAGCGCATGGGGAAGTTGCGAGAAAGGAGGTGAAGAGGCATGAAACCGAGCTATTGCATCAACGACGGCGTGTCGAGTTGCCGAGAGTGCGCATTTGTCAACTACGGGCTTGATTGTATGAATCAGCGAGTCCGGGATGACGAAGAGGAGGAGATCCCCGAGTGCGATTGCGACGAGAGCCTGATACCGTAGGGATACCCTATCTATACGGTATGTGCCGCGCATACGACGGGATCACGACCAGATCAGCATTCACAAGGGCTCTCGCGCTACATGCCCGTAAATCGACGCAGATGCCCTTATTTCACACGGGCATTTGGGGAGGTTTCTTTATCGAGAGACGGCGGATTAGGTGCCGCGTGGCGCGGCGTGGCGGAATGAGGAAAGGAGAATCGGCATGACGATCAACGAAGTGGACGAGATTCTAGACCGGATCAGCCTTTGCCGGGAGCCGTTGCACATCCTGCTTGACCATCTTTTGGACGTTCTAGATGAATGGAAAGTCTTCCCGGAAGGTCCAAGGCGTGATGAATTCTACCGACACATAAAGTTGTGCAGGCTCGTCGCCCGGGAGATGGCGAGGCTGCAAGAGGACGTTGCTTCACTTTGTCACAAGACAGAAGCACAGCCTTTTGAGTCGAAAATGGTTTCCGTCATTGAACCTGAAATCTAAAATGTGAACCATAATTTCTCAGTTTTAACCGGGGAAGTCGGCGCGGTGTTTCCGACCCCTGTCGTTTTCGCCAGGAAGGACCCGCGCCACAACGGGGAGGAGAAAAAAGCCTCCTCCCCGGTTCTCTTTCGTCTCCCCAAGGGGCATCTGCTCCAAAGGCTTCCGTCCCGCATCGTCTCTTCTCGCTCCACGTCTGAGCCCCACGCCCGGAGAGACTCGGGGCTTAGCGCGAGTCCGCCTCCGCCAGTGCCCCGCACAGCCGTTCCTCTGCCCTTCGGAGTTCGGAGGCGTGAAAAGGATCACGCTCCCCGCGCCAGTGCCGCGCTTCAAGAAGCTCTCGGTCCTCCCGGCTGAGAGAGGAAAGCGCTTCCCTCATGCGATCACAGCGTCGCGTGAGGAACTCCACCTCTTTCTCCACGCGCTCCGTTTTCGGGAGCTTCGACAAAAGCGCCAGGGATCTCTCGTCCTTTGGAAACCGCCGGAGCAGGTAGACCGCCTCCGCGATCTCATCCGATGCGAACTTGCCCAGAAGCGCCCGTATCTTATTCACGCGGCAGCACCTTCCTTCCAACAGCCCTCTTCGTAAACCTCGCCAGTGCGGCGGCTCCGCCTCGTGGAAGGCGGTCGTCCGTCAGATACGCCTCGACAGCCATCCGGTCTTTCTGTGGGAGTTCGTGGATCATCTCAGCCAATGCGCGGATTCCCGGGAGGACCTTTTCGAGTCCTTCCCTTGTCTCCGCGTGCTGGTTCTGGAGGAAATACGCCTCGCCACCCTTGACGATTTCGCCGAGACGTGGATTGCGGACGAGGGGCAATGCCGCGAGCCTGTCCAGGAGCCGGAGCGCGGCGAGGATGTCCGGAGCCAGAAGGCGCAGCGCCCAAAGCGGAACGTCCACGGCGTGCCTCCTTTTTTATCGAAGCGTGTGTGCGGTTTTTTCCCCTCAACCCGGTGCTCGCGAAAATTGAGCTGAGGGGAAAACCTCTGTGCGTCGCCTCTAGGGCTTTTGCTTCTTCGCCGGTGCCCCCTCCAGCAGCAATTCCAGATCCTTCCGCCGCCCTTCAGGAAGCGCCGAAAGGTAAAGGTCACGCTCCCCGAGGTTCATCGTGCGGAGACGCGCTGCCTCTGCCTCAAGTCGGATCTTTCGCTCCGCTTCAATGCGCTTTTGCTCAGCCTCAAACGCAGCCGCTTGTGCCCGGCTCACAATGGATTGTGGGGTCGGTCGTCAATAGCGGACACCAAAATATGTAAGCAGCCTACTGCTCTTTGAAAAATTGTTTCTCATAGGCGGCAGGGGAGAGATAACCAAGTCTCTTCTGCCGTCGCTGCCGATTGTAAAAGATTTCGATGTACGTCGTGATCTGCCGTATAGCTTCCTGCCGGGTTTCGTAACGGCAATGATGAACGAGTTCGTTTTTCAGCACACCCCAGAAACTCTCAATGGGCGCGTTGTCATAGCAGTTCCCACGGCGGCTCATCGATGCCCGCATTTTGAACTGGTCAAGGAGTTTTCGGTAGCCCGCGGCGCAGTACTGACTGCCACGGTCGGAATGATGAATCAAACCAGCCGCAGGCCTCTTGGCAGCGACAGCGCGAAACAGGGACTGGGTGACCAGATTCTTTGTCATGCGTTCTCCCATGGCGTAGCCCACAATCTCTCCGGTAAAAAGATCCTTGTGACCGGCAAGATATAACCAGCCCTCGGCTGTGGGGATGTAAGTGATATCCGTTACCCAGACTTGATTCGGGGCCTCCGTGACAAAGTTTTGTTCTAAAAGATTTGTGGCAACCGGCAGCTTGTGGTTTGCGTTTGTGGTTGCCTTGAACTTTTTGACCTGTTTGCAGCGAAGCCCCAGTTTCCTGCGAATCCGTTTGATCCGGTGAACTCCAATGTGAACGCCGTGGCAGGCAAGCTCTTTCTGCAGACGTTCCGGACCGTAGGTTTCTTCCGTTCTTTTATGAGCCGCTATGATTTCGAGTTCGAGCCGTTTTTCCTCTTGATTCCGGAGAGAATCCGGTCGTTTCAGCCAGGCGTAGTAGCCACTGGTTGAAACCTCCAGAACCCGACATAGCCGAGGAACCGGATACTTCGATCGAAACCGCCTGATTACCGCGTACCGGACAGCGACTCCCGGGCAAAGTACGCGGCGGCTTTTTTTAAGATATCGCGCTCCTGTTTTACTTGAGCAAGCTCTCGTTTGACGCGCTCAAGCTCCTCCTCAACCTGAGTGAGAGGCCGCCGCTCGCCGCCAATATCGGAAAGTTTTCCGGCCTTGTACGCTCTCACCCAGTTTTCCAGGGTCGACTTGGGCAGGGAGAGTTGACGCGATGCTTCATATGCTGTCAAGCCGCCTTCAATGATCATGTTGACGGCTTCATGCCGAAATTCTTTCGAATAGCGACCGTTCGTTGCGTTCTTTGCCATTCAGACACCTCCGTTTTGGTTGGATAGTAACTTTGGTGTCCGATATTTTCAACGTACCTCATTGGGCTTGCTCCTGTGCCTCGGCTGCTCCCGCCTCAGCCGCCTTGAAAAGCCGTGAATCCTCCGCCTGTCGTTCGAGCTGCTCTTCAAAAATGGACACCTTCGCCGCAAGCTCGACGTCGGAAATCACTCGCGGACGATCCGCGTCCAACCACTGAAGAAACCGGAGGAGATGCCGTCCAAATTGCGTCAGTTCCTGCCCCGTTCCTTCGCAATGCGGACAGAGATGCGGAGCTTCCCGCAGAGCAGGGTTTCCCGAGATCCACCCCCGCGCACTGGGACAGCCGTCGCAGGTTGTGAACAATTTAAGCTCCTCGGGAATTCGCTCGCCACGCGCATCTTGGAGCGCGATGCGCTCTTTTCGCCGCACCTCTTCGAGCGCCGCCTCCCGTTCAAGATAGCGCCGCGTATACGCAGCCGCCCGCTCGTTGTGCTCCCGGACCGCCTCGTTGTGGAGAGCGGATTCCTCTATCGCCCACGCCGCTGTGGGCTGTCCTGCTCGCCGTGCAGCGTCCGCCCGCTTCCCCGCAGCATTGAGGCGCTCTTTTGCCTCCTGGTCCATCTCGTCGCCACCAAAACCCAGCCGGTCCCACCAACTCATACTAAACTGCCCCCTTCACGATTTTTGAGATCTCGTCGCCCGTAAGAACGCGGCGATATTCCAGGACCTCTGCCACTGCAAGAATGTCACACCACCAGCGCCGCACCAACCTTGTTGTGACGTTCACCTCCCTTGTGAACATTTTTTCCTGCGACTCCTCCCCGGAGCACCGCGCTCGCATGAGGGATAGCAAGTTTCCGGAGTCCTCCCGGGAGCAATCGAGCAGCTCCTGAAGAGCGGGTTCTGTGCCGGTCCCGTGCAGGAAGAGCACCTCCGCCACGGGACCTGCCAGCAAGGCGACACAGGTTCTTCGCACTGTTTCAGGAATGCCTTCCACGAGGCGCCTTACCGCTTCCCCTGGAGCATCCGCTAAACGGATTCCCCGCGCCCCCTGGACAGCTAAAACCTCCCCGCCTCCGGAAGAGTCGAGGCGCGCCACATAGAGGGGAAGCCCCAACCGAACCCTTGCTACGGAGTGTCCGCTTTCGTGGACCGCCGCGACCGTAACGGGGCTCATGCGCCGTGTCCTTTCTTTCCCGTCTGAGAATAGGAAGGCTCGTCAAGCCACCGAAGAGCCAGCGGAGAGGCGACGAAGGTCGTCCCGTTGTTGTACTGCTTCCATATGAACCCCCACAGGAGCGAGAAGTCTCCGTCAACCGGCGGAAGTGCGATCACGTAAGGACCATCGGTGATGGTGCCTTCCCACGACGATTCGTCAATCACAGCCCTTGCCGCCTGTAGAAAGCTCCGCAGAATCTCCTGTCCGACGTCCTCGTTGCTCGATTTGATCGCCTGATCAACCGTCATCGCACCGTCAAAGTAGTCCACAGGTCCCAACTCGTAGACGTAAAACCCGTTTTCGACCACACTCATAGGAGCCTCCCCTTTCATGCTTTAAAGTCCCGCAGATGACGCATGACGGAAATTGACCGATTTTAGGTAATTACCCTCGTATATCCTCTTCGCGAGCTATTACCTAAAAATGACGATTTTCCGTCATGCGTCATGCTCCCATTCTGCGCTATTCCACCGCTGTGAATGCAAGTCCTTCTACCATGACACCACACATGCCCTTTCGTGCTGTGAATCCCGCCGCTTCGAGCTCTTTCCTGAGCGCTTTGTTTGAGATTACCCGTTCACCGTTGCGCTTCGCCCACTCAACAAAAGCCTCGTGCAACCTCGACAGTGGAACGTCGTGTCCAGGGATTCGCCGCGTCGTGTCATCCAAAAACGAGAGCACAACGCTTTGGTCATCTTGGTACTGCCGCGTCGCCGTACTGACGATGCGCGGTTCCTTCAAGCCGTCCCGTCGCCATTCCCGAAGCCCCGAGAGCGCCCAATTCAGAATCCCGTCCAGCTCTTGCAGGAGCTTGCTCCGCAGTTCCGGATCTCGCCGCTCAGGAGGGAAGGTAACGTTGAAAGGGATGTGTTTGCATCGTCGCCAAAACCCATACGAGGTATCCCGCACGCGGGGAGCACCGTTCGCGGAGTAGACGAGCTTGAACTGTGGTCTGAGCGTGAAGTGCTCCCGAAAGAGGAACCTCACGCGAAGAGAGTCCTCTCCGCTCATCGCCTTCAAAAGCGCGCTGTCGAGCGTTTTGCCGGGCTCCACCTCGGAGCAGAACACGTAACGACAGCCACGGAGCGCCGCGAGTTCGTTTGTTGGTTGGTCTCCGTACTTCACTACGAGCGCGCCCGGTGATAGTGGCGCCGCGTACTCTCCAAGCAGCGCCGCGAGAGTCTCCACAAAAACGCCCTTCCCGTTCGCGCCGAGCCCGGAGAGGAACAAAAAGCACTGCTCCCTCGTTGTTCCCGTCAGCATGTACCCGGCGAATCGTTGCAGATACCCGACAAGCTCCACGTCGCCACCCATCACTTCTAACAGGAACCGCTCCCACCCGGGGCACGTCGCGGCGGAGTCAAAAGAGGCTCCGGCAACCTTGGTCATGAGGTCCCCCGGGCTATGGCGTAGCAGCTCCCCCGTGCGGAGATCGAGCGTTCCGTTCCGGAGATTCAGGAGTTCCGCATCACTGTCAAGCGCTGACTCTTCGACGCGAATTCCAACTTCACTTTTGAGCAGTTTCCCCATCGCAGAAAGCGCCCCTGCGCGCTCGCTTGCCAGTGCCCAATTCGCGAGTGCTTTGCGCCGTTCGGGATTCGCCGTTTCGTCCGCCGCCTGGCGCAGGAGGAGTTCGGGAACATCTTTCGCGAAGCCTAAAATTTCTGAATCGTCGCTGCCGCGCCACCGCGTCCCATCGAAGACGAGCCATCCGATGGACGGACACCAGCGAATCCTGTCTCCGTGGAGAAACGCGAGGCGCTTTGCGTTTCCCATGTCTGTAAAGTGTTCGCCGCCAAGCGCGACGAGTTCGAGGGTTCCCATCATCAGACCGCCACCTTTTGCGCCATGCGCACCAGGTAATCGGCGCGGCGCCCTTTAGCTCGTTCAGCCCTCCCACTGCTCAAAAAGAGCCGGATCATGCGCTCCACGTCGCCTCCGGTCCAGTAGGAGAGGTCTCCCATGAGTGCGTAGTCGGATTCTGACGAGCTTTTGTGCAGAGTCTCGCCGCTCCAAAGCCTGCGGATCGTCGGACCGCGCCTCGACGCGAACATTTGCTCGATGAGCAACGCGTCATCCTGCGGAACATCCCTCAGTGGAAGCCTTGGGAGCAGCGGCTTTGGAGGTTCCAACGCCGCGAGAATGCGCCGCACTCCAATGTCCGCGTTCCGAAATCGCCGGCGACCTTCGAGCACGTCTCCGGTGATCGTGAAAAAACGGCTTCGGAAGTAGAGCTCCACCGATCCCCTCCGACGAGAGGCAAGCTCCCCGGTGTGCCCAAAGAGCACGTGGAGCCCGGTGTCGCTTGGGGAAACCTCGGTGTAAGAGTCCAAATGACCGAGGAAAAGTCGTCCCTCGCTGGAGAGCGGAAGGGCATCATCCAGATCGAGCCCGCCGATGCCGTCGCCGAGCGCAAAGAGAATGCCTTCCCCGCCCCGAAGTGCTGCGGCTACCGCGTCAAAACTCACCCACGTCGAGGAATCTGTGCAGCTCGCGCACGCCGTTCGATCAGCACGGAGCGGGAGCTTGCGCCCTTCTGCGGTGAGCTTCCACAGGGCAAAACGCGGACGGTCGAGGATCTCTCTCGGGAGGTTCTGACGAATCCGCTCCAGGAGAGCGCGAGGTGCGATGTCGATTGGCGGACGCATCAGAACAACCCCAACTGCGCAGGCTCTAGCCGCTTTGGTGGTCGCTTGACGTACCACCATTCCGGCGCGTGCTCCACGCCTTCGACCAGCTCGAAGAAGCGGAGGTCAAAGCAACGCCGCCGTATCCCTGCGATGGTCCGCACGTCCGGTTTTATGTCCCGGAGGTCCGCACGCCACACGAGGCGCCGCGAGTCTTCGTTGATGTAAAGCACCTTCGCCCCAAGGCGGAGTGCCTCCTGGAGCATTGATTCATCGATGGCGTGCCCCTTGCCTCCGAGGACGCGGAGGCGGTCCTTGCTTCGCTCGTGCTTGATCAACGCCTCGCCGCGGAGTTCGAGCACGATCTTTCCGCGATTGCCGTACCAACGTTTTCGGATTATACTTTCCATAGGAGAACCTCCCCCTTCTCCCGGTTCGCTGCCGGGAAGCTTTTGCGCCGCTTTCCCGCTGCAACGGGAGAGCGGCGTTTTTTTATTTCGCGCATCGCGCTATCCCGCGCTCGTCGAACAGCACATCAACGGAAGTTCCGAGCGCCTCGGCGATCTTCTCGCGCTGAGGCACTGTCGCACGAGAAAATCCACGCACCGCTTGATACACATGCGTCCTGTTTCCCCCGACACGTCGATGAAACGCATGGACCGACAGCCCCTTTTCTGCAAGCAGCCTTTCAATAACGGTCCGCACCGAGCCCCACCTCCTTTCGGCTTGCATTGTGGCGTACTAGCACGTATAATGCAGCATAAGATTTGGTCACTTTTGGAGGTGCAAGCGTGAAGGCGTTTCCAAACGACGGGGAGTTCCTCGATGCGCCCATCGAGCCCTGTTTCTTCAACCCGGTTCCGGAAAAAGGTTTCCGGCTCGTGGACGCAGGGACTGAGCTACGGCTGGAGGAGGTGCTTCCCTGCAAGGCTTCGTTGCGCGGCGAAGCCCGAAGTGTAAAGGTCATCGCCATCCCGCGAGGATACGAGGATGTTGATGCTGACCGTTGGTCGGCGAGACGCTTTCCGCTGCTGCTGCCGCAGGGAGGGCTCACACATGCGCGCAACGCCTTTGTCGATAGCCGAAAAACGCCGCTCTTCGTGAGGTTTTCTGAGCTGTCGGACGAGCAAAGCACTCTCACCTTCGCGAACGAATTTGGATGTCTCGTTGCCCACCCAAGCGTGGACCTTCGAGGGGAGCCTGGAGTGGCTCGACTTGAGCCCCTGAGCTTGTGGACGACCGAGGCTGCAAAAGTGCGAGCCGTTATGAACCTGGTGGCGATGTATGAAGACGGAGAGCCACTGCACGAGTACATACGCCACGACCGCGACAATAAGCGATACGTCTTGTGCGCGGAGGGGCTCAAGGCGTACTCCATCCCGTTTGAACCGTCGCTATCGCTGCGAGACGCGATGTATCGCTGTCTCGTAAGGCTGTTTAACGAGGAGCTGAGCGAAAAGCCCGTCGTTGTCTTCCGAGGAATTGAAGAGGGGAAGGTGAAATCCGTCCTCCAGCCGTGCGGGCTCCTCGCCGCAATTTGGCTACAGCTCTCACAGAGCTTTTTCGGAGACGGTCCGGAGGAAATTATTGTTCGCCGCTGCTTTATTACAGGGAAATACTACCCGATTGCAGAGCTTTCGCGCAGATACAAAGGTCCACACGCGGGGAAGTTCTACGATAGGAGGATGTGGCATCGGTTTCTCCAGCAAGAGAGAACCCGCGAAAAGGCACGAGCAGAGGGAAGAGAGGTGACAAAAAACAGGAAGGATAAAACGAGGTTCGTCGTGAGCGACATCTGATGAAGATACTGCGATCTTTCGGAACACGAAAAAAGCGCCCCTCTCGGAGCGCTACGGAAAACTTGACAATTGCCCTGGAGTTTCGGAAACCGCCGAAGTGGTTCAAAAAACCTTGGCAGGAGCACAAAAAAAGGGCTCCCTCATCGGGAACCCAGTGGTTGCAACGATTTTCTTTTTTACCAACGACCCCCTGCTTGTAAGGCAGGTGCTCTTCCGCTGAGCTATCCGCCCCCATGCCCACCGACGCGAGGCATAGTATATCGAGCCGCGGCAGGGATGTCAACACCTTTGCGACAAATTTTCCGTCCGGTGTTCCTCGACGATGCGCTTGTAGAGCCGGGCCGAGTCCTTGGGTATGCGGCGCTGGGTGGGATAGTCCGTGTAGTAGAGACCGAAGCGCTTGGCGAAGCCGAAGGTCCACTCGAAGTTGTCGTAAACGGACCAGGCATAATATCCCCGGACGTCCACACCCTGCTTCACCGCCTCGATCACGGCGCCGAGATGGTCCACCAGGAATTTCTGGCGCTCTTCGTCGTGGACAGCACCGTCCTCCAGGACGTCGTTCCAGGCGGAACCGTTCTCGGTGATGTAGAAGGTTTCGATGGCGTACTCGTCCCGAAGGCGCAGAAGGAGTTCCGTGAGCCCCGAGGGAACGATGCACCAGCCCATGGCGGTACGTGGCCCCGCCGGAGCGTCCACGAGACGCAGGGGAATCGGCCTCGTCGGGTCCGCCACGACGTAGCTGGGGAAGTAGTAGTTCAGGCCGAAGAAGTCGGGCTCGCCCCGCACGGGATCGAGGTCGCCTTCCCGAATTTCGGGCATGCTCTCGGGAACATGGCGGTAGAGGCTTTCGGGATAGCGCCCCCGGAAGAGGGGATCGAGAAAGAGCCGGTCCTCCCAGTCCATGAGCAGTTCCGCGGCAACGCGATCCTCGGGGCGGTCCGTGGCGGGCAGGGCGAGGGTGGTGTTCATGACGATCCCCGCCTTTGCTCCGGGTGCGTAGGCCCGAATGCGGTCCATGGCGAGGACGTGGGCACGGTTGAGCGTGTGGGCGGCATGGTGCGTGAGCCGAAGGTTTTTTCTCCCCGGAGCCTGGCTGCCGTTGTAGTAGCCGTTGAAACAGATGCAATAGGGTTCGTTGAAGGTCACGATCAGGGGAAGCCGGTCACCGAGACGACGGAGCACCGTCTCTGCGTAGTCGGCGAAGTGGTCCGCCACGTCCCGCTCGGGCCATCCGCCGCGGTCCTCCAGTTCCTGGGGAAGGTCCCAGTGGTAGAGGGTGCACATGGGAACGAGCCCTCGCCGAAGGATGCCGTCCACCAGGCGGTCATAGAAATCGAGCCCCCGGGGTTCGACCTCGCCGCATCCTCTGGGGAAAATCCGCGGCCAGGCCACGGAGAAACGGTAGGAATCGATGCCCAGCTCCTTCATGAGGTCCAGGTCTTCCTCCCAGCGATGGTAGTGATCGCACGCCACGTCTCCGTTGTGAGCCTCGTAGACCTTGCCGGGGGTGCGGCAATAGGTGTCCCAGATGGAACACCCCCGGCCGTTGGCCCAGGTGGCTCCCTCGATCTGGTAGGCCGCGGTGGCCACGCCCCAGAGAAAGTCCTTCGGCAGAACCTTCAGGTCCAGCGAATGGTGCGTCATGGTCGTCCTCCTTCGTTTTTCGATGGGGTTCTCCCCGGTGCTGGGGTTTCCGCCGGCGACGCTCAGCGTCGCTTGTGCTTGCTCATGTCGTAGATCACGGCTCCGACGATGATGCATCCCTTGACCACCTGCTGCAGATAGGGGGAGACGCCGAGAAGGATGAGGCCGTTCTCCACCACGGCGAGGATCATGATGCCCGCGACCATGCCGCTCACGGTGCCGAGGCCGCCGCTGTGGCTGATGCCGCCCACGGTGACCGCGGCGATGGCGTCGAGTTCGTACATGTTGCCGTAGGTGGCGTTGCCCGCGGCGGTCCGGGCGGCCATGAGCATGCCCCCGAACGCGGCGAGAAAGGCCGCGATGGTGTAGACCGCCACAAGGTTAAGCTCCACCGCGACTCCGGAGACACGGGCGGCGTTCTCGTTGCCGCCGATGGCGTAGATGTTCTTGCCGAAGGCGGTGTGATTGAGTATCACCCAGACCGCTCCGGCGGCGACGAGAAAATAGATCGCCAAAAGCGGCACGGGTCCGACCATGGCACGCCCCAGAATCATGAAGTCCTCCCGGAGCTGGCTCACGGGAAAGCCCTTGGTGTACATGAGCGCCAACCCCCGGGCCACGGTCATCGCGCCCAGAGTTGCGATGAAGGGGGGGATCTTCGTGTAGGCCACGAAGGCGCCGTTACAGGCACCGATGACAACTCCCACCAACGAGGCGAGGACCACCGCGACGAACACGGGGGGCATGCCGAACTTGCTCACCTCGGGATTCTGGGCGAAACTGGCCGCCACCACCGAGGCGAGGGCCACCACGGATCCGGAGGAAAGATCGATTCCCCTGGAGATGATGACCATGCCGACTCCGAGGGCGATGAGTCCCTTGATGGACCAGGAGGTGAGCATGCTCATGGCGTTGGGCACCGTGAAAAATCCTTCCGTCGTGGCCGAGAAGAAGAGCACCAGCAGGACGAGCACGAGATAGAGGGAGTATTTGTTGAGAATCTGCACGAGTCTGTTTTTCATGAGGATTCCCCTTTTCGTCACACCGCGGTGGCGTATTTCATGATCAATTCCTGGGAGGCGTCCTTCCGCTCCAGAATGGCGGTCTGCCTGCCTTCGTGCATGACCACGATACGGTCGCTCATGCCCAGGATTTCCGGCAGCTCCGAGGAAACGAGAAGGATGGAGTTCCCCTCCGCGGCAAGCTCGGAGATGATCGCATGGATTTCCGCCTTGGCTCCCACGTCAATGCCGCGGGTGGGTTCGTCGAGGATGAGGATGTCCGGTCGAGTGAGGAGCCACCGGGCCACGAGGACTTTCTGTTGATTGCCTCCGCTCAGGTTCTGAATGCGGGTCTCGTAGCTCGGGGTGCGGGTGCGGAGACGTTCGTTGTACTCCCTGGTGTCGGTGCGGATGCGGGTGAAATCGAGCAGTCGCAACGGTTTTTTTACGTAGGAAAGCAGATTGGCGATGATGGTGTTGTCCGTAACGCTCCCCACGCCGATGATACCCGTGCTGCGCCGATCCTCGGTGAGAAAGGCGAGCCCAGCCCGCTTGGCGTCCCGTGGACTGCGGATGCGGGTCTCCCTGCCGTCGATGAGAACGCGTCCCGACGAGATGGGACGAAGGCCGAAGAGGGTCTCCATGAGTTCGGTCCGTCCAGCTCCCACAAGCCCCGCGAAGCCGAGGACCTCGCCTCTGCGGAGATCGAAGGTGACGTTCTCGAAGGCGCCCGGAGAGGAAAGATCCTCCACCCGAAGACGAACATCCCCAAGAGGGACATCCTGCTTGGGGAAAAGACTCGTGAGTTCCCGTCCCACCATCATGCGGATGAGTTCCTCGATGGTGAGGGAGGCCACGTCCCGCTCCCCCACGAACTTGCCGTCCCGAAGAACCGTGACCTCGTCGCAGATGCGAAAGATCTCTTCCATCTTGTGGGAGATGTAGATGATCGCCACACCCTGGGACCGAAGGCGCCGGATGATCTTGAAGAGTTGGGCGATCTCGGTTTCCGTGAGGGACGAGGTGGGCTCATCCATGATGAGCAGCTCCGAGTTGTAGGAGACTGCCTTGGCGATTTCCATCATCTGCATTTTCGCCACGGTGAGATTGCCCGCCCTCTCGCGGGGATCGAGGTTCAGCTCCAGATCCTCGAAGATGGCCCTGGTGCGCACGTACATGGCCTCGGCATCCACGAGGGAAAGCGGTCCGAAGCGCCGCTTTGGAAACCTGCCGAGCCAGATGTTCTCCATGACGGGGCGCTCCGCCACGGGATTGAGTTCCTGATGGATCATGGCGATTCCCTTTGCGAGCGCCACGGAGGGATGGGGGATGCGAAGCTCCTCTCCCTTGAAGAGAATGCGCCCCGAATCCGGGCGGTAAAGACCGAGGAGGCACTTCATCAGGGTGGATTTTCCCGCGCCGTTCTCCCCCATCACGGCGTGGACATGTCCCGGACGAACCCGGAGGCTCACACCGTCCAGGGCCTGGACGCCCGGAAATGCCTTGGAAAGGTTCTCCACTTCCAGAGTGTAGTCGCTCACGGCAGACACCTCCTTTCTTTCGCTCCGTCGTCGTGTCGGTACGGACAGCATTGCAACCACGAAGCAGGCTGCGGAGGACGGACGAAGCCGTCCCCCGCACACCGAGCACCTGGCAACTCGAAGGGCTACAGATCTTCCTTGGTGATCTTCCGGAAGGGGATGCTCGTCTCCGGGGGAAGCTCCTTGCCGGCCATCAGGTCGAGCTGGAGACGCACAAGGGTGCGCCCCAGCTTGTCCGCGTCCTGCAGAACCGTGCCCATCATCTCGCCCTTCTTGACGGAGGCCTGTCCATCCGGCGTTGCATCCACACCGACGACGGGAACGCTTTCGAGCTTGCCCGCGGCGCGGAGCGCCTCGATGACCCCCAGGGCCATTTCGTCGTTATTGCAAATCACCACGTCGAAGTTCTTCGCCACGATGGTCTGCATTTTGTTCTGTGCTTCGGCGCGGGACCACATGGCGGTGTCCTCGTAGACCGCTTCGAGCTTGTAGCCCAGATCCTCAAGCCCCTTTTTCACTCCCGCGGTTCGTTTCACCGTGGCCTCGTGGCCGGGCTCACCCATGAAAAGCACGTACTTGAGGCCGCTCTTCTTGTCCACGCCCTTCGCCTTGAAGTAGGCATCGATCATCTCCGCCTGGATGGGTCCCACGACGGATTCGTCGGAACCCACGTAGAAGGTGTTTTTGCCGTCGATGTATTTGTCCTCGGGACGCTTGTTGAAAAGAATGAGCTTTCTCCCCTTGGCCGCGTCGATGATGGCCGGGGCGGAGGTCGCGTCCACGGGATTGATAATGAGCACCTGGGCCCCCTGGGCGACGAACTGTTCTATCTGGCTGAGCTGTCGGTTCTGGTCCTTCTGGGCGTCCGCGGGAACGGTGGAAAGCCCCTGCTCCTTGGCCTCCGCCTCGATGGCGTTCCGCACAAGGGAGATGAACATATCACTGTTGTCGTACAGAGAATAGTAGACCTTCTTTGCCGCGTCGTCGGCGGCGAACGCCGACGCACCGAGCAGAACCGCCACGAGAAGACCGACTGCAACGATCAGAAAAGAACGTCTCATTTCGGAAACACCCTCCTCACATGGTCATCGGAATTTCCCAAAACCTTGCTCCCGCACTCTCTCTGCACACTTCCCTGAACACAACAGGTCTTCGAGAGCGGAAGAAACGCTTCGTCAACGGAGTTTCGCGAGTTCCCACGGAACCTTGAGGCTATTCCGTCCTCTCTTTCGCGGATGTCCCCCCTTTCAACGCGACGTCGCGCTACGTCTCCGCGTCCATGCAGCCCATTCCATCGCACCGGGCCTTCCAGACGGTCAGAAAGCGCCGCCATCCCCGCAGTCCCTCCTCGTCGGGCTTGAAGACACCGCAGTCCTCCAGCCCCTCCCCAAAAATCCGGGCCACGTCGCGCCGAAGGATCGCCCACGCGTCGGCCCGATCCGCAATCCGCCCAACCCGGGCAAGGAGGTCCTTCGCCCAAGCACGATGCGGAAAGTCGTCGGCCAGGGAAGCCAGGGACACTTCTCCGCGCAGCAGAGAGATCATTCTGTCCAATCCCGCTTCGAGACGAGATGGCAGAATCGCCAACCCCATGACTTCGATGAGCCCGATATTTTCCTTCTTGATGTGGTGCTTGTCCGCATGAACGTGAAAGATGCCGTCAGGGTGCGTTTCGTCACAGCGGTTGTTCCGCAGCACCAGGTCCAGCTCGAACGCCTCATCCCTGCGCCTTCCGATGACGGTGATCGTGTTGTGGCGCTCCCGCTTGCCATTCCACAGCCCCTCGGCGAAAATCCCCAATTTCGGGTCCTCATAGTCGCGCCAGGTCCGGAGCAATGAGCTTCCCAGTCGAACAAGCTCCTCCGAATCGCGCCCCCGAAGCCGCAGGGTGGAAAGAGGCCAGTGGAGAATTTCCGCGGTGATCTCCCCAAGACGCCACTGTTCCAGGACGGAGGCCGTCTCGATGGGAAAGTGCCAGACACCCCCCTGGAAGTGATCATGGCTGAGAATGGAGCCCCCAACGATGGGAAGATCCGCGTTGGAGCCGAGGAACATGTGCGGAAAACGCCGGAGGAAGGCGAGAATGCGCTCGAAGGTGCCCTCGTCGATGCGCATGGGGCGATGTTCTTTCGAGAGGAGAATACAGTGCTGAGGATAGTAGACGTAAGGCGAGAACTGCAAAAACCATCGTTCTCCCGCCAGGTGATCCAGAGGAATCAGCCGATGGTTGCTCCGCTCGGGAAAACCGGGACGCCCCGCGTAGCCCACGTTCTCCACGCAGAGAACACACCGGGGGTATCCTCCCGCAGCGGGCCGTTCCCCCTCGGCACGGATGTCCCGGGGATCTTTTTCCGGCTTGGAGCGGTTGATGGTGATCTGCAGTTCACCGTAGCGCGTGGGCGCGGTCCACGAGAGATCCTGGGCGACCAGATCGGCGCGGACGTAGCGCGTATCCTGGGAGAAGCGGTAGAACCAGTCCACCGCAGCCCGGGCCCCTTCCAAATCAAATCGGCGCCGGAAGGTTTCCACCACTTCCGACGGACGGGGAGTGAGGTACCCCATGACGCGGCTCACGAACTTCTCCGGCGGCAAATCCAGATGGTGCAGCTTTCGTCCAAGGGCAAACCGGCGAAGAAGTTCGATGCTCTCCAGGACATCCAAGTCCGACGGATCCGCCGCATCTCCCTCGTCGGGCTCGTCGAGACCGACGAGGGAGAAAAGGGCATTCGTCGCGGCCAGGTCGTCCAGCTCGCCCAAAAGACCGCAGGACTTCCCCGCAGCTACCAGGGCGCGGATGGCCTGAGTCGCGTCAGCGGTGGAAACGGCCTCGGAAGTGTCCCGAAGGGAGTCGATTCCGTCCTCGACGCTCACGAAAACCTACCCCCACCGTTTTCCGTGCCATCGCCAGGCTGTCTCCACGATGGCATCCAGAGCCGTGTAGCGGGGTTCCCATCCCAGCTCCTCCCGGATGCGCGCCGAGGAAGCCACCAGGCGTGCCGGGTCTCCAGGGCGGCGCGCTCCCTTTTCCACGAGGATGCTCCTTCCCGTGACGCGGCGGCAGGCTTCGACCACCTCCAGGACGGAAAATCCTCTGCCGTTTCCGAGATTGTAGACACTGCTCCTTCGGCCCGAACGAAGGGCGTTCAGGGCCAGGAGATGTGCCTCCACAAGGTCCATGACGTGCACGTAGTCCCGGATGCAGGTTCCGTCTGGGGTGTCATAGTCGTCGCCGAAGATGGTGACGGAGGGACGTCGCCCCATGGCCGCATCGAGAACCAGGGGAATGAGGTGTGTCTCCGGGTCGTGGGCTTCGCCGATGCTTCCGTCCAGGGCGGCCCCGCAAGCGTTGAAATAGCGCAGCGCACTCCAGCGAAGATCGTGGGCGACCGACGTCCAGTGAAGAAGGCGTTCCACCGCCAGTTTCGTCTCACCGTAGGGATTCGTAGGACACTTGAGCGCGTCCTCAGGAATGGGAACCAATTCAGGCTCGCCGTACACCGCCGCCGTGGAGGAAAAAACAAAATTTTCCACACCATGGCGCACCATGGTCTGAAGGAGCCGCAACACACCCTGGAGGTTGTTGTCGTAATAGGCAAGAGGATCGCGCATGCTCTCCCCCACCTGAATGAACGCGGCGAAATGAAACACCGCGTCCACCCGGTGCTCGCGGAAGAGGCACCCCAGCAACGTCGCATCCCGAACGTCGCCCTGAACGAACGGAACGGAGGGGGGGACAAAGTCCCGATGCCCTGTGGAAAGATCGTCCAGAACGAGAACATCCTCGCCTCGCTCCAGAAGGAAACGGACCATGTGACTACCGATATAGCCTGCACCGCCACAGACGAGTACCGCCATGGTGCATTCCTCCTGACGTGACCGGAAACATGAAGTAGAGAGACCCAAAAGGATAACTCTTTTGGGAAAATGTCAATAAAAACGACATCCCTTCCTCTGTCCTGCCCGGGGAAAATTCTTTTTTCTTAAAAATAGCGCAGAAAAAGACCCCGATTCATCACTCTTTCCCAAGACAAAATCCCATCTCCATATCATAAATACCAAAATACTTGCTTGCGCCTTCATGATCAGCAAAAGCGTAACGTTCTCTTCGAAATCTGTCAAGGATACGGGTTGGGCGTGGCGGAAGCGGAACGTTCCCGGCGGAAGGGGAATGTTTCTTTCTTTGGAGAAAACGTCACTTTTCGGGACACGGCGAACTTGAGCGACCTTCCGCAAGTGGAGACGAATGAAAATCACGGCTGGAGACAGTCTGTGTCGGAAAAGAGAAAAAACATCGCGGGAACCCCACCAGGCCGAACGACGACGCTCACGGAAGGGCAAAGGCGACACGCCTCACCATAGTGAAAGAAGAGAAGCGCTGGCCGGGCTTTCCGGCAGATTCGATGCTTCCACCATCCAGACCGGCCAGCGGAAAAACGCCACACTCCGCTGTGTCAGAAGTCGAAACGCTTCGATCCGCGTCCTTTTTCCCTACTCCGCCTCGTTGTCTGCAACCTCCACCGCTGATCGATGCCGAGCCCCTGGGCCGAGCGCCACCCGAAAGGCGGACAAGATCATCCTTCGACAGGATCCTTCTTCGTTTTTCCACACCATCCAGGTTTTCCGGTTCCCGACCCGGCTCAGCGATATCCTCACTTGAAGAGGAGATCGGGAAGCCAGGTGACGACCTTCGGGAAGATGATGCACAGGGCAAGACAGACCAGCTGGGTCACCACGAAGGGCACGATGGAGCGGTAAATGTCGTTCATGGTGACTTCCTTGGGAGCGATTCCCTTCATCATGAACAGCATGGTGCCGAAGGGCGGCGTCAGGTATCCCGTCTGCGTGTTGACGGCGTAGAGCACACCCAGCCACAGAGGGTCAAAGCCGTATAGCGGAAGGATAGGAAGAAGGATGGGAAGGGTGATCATCAGAATGCTCCACGCATCGATGACAAGCCCGAGAAGGAACCAGACGACTTGTATGGCGATCAGCATGGTCCACCAGCCGATCTCATAGGTCTCAACCAGTCGAATGACCATCCGCGAGGCACCCAAACCCATGTAGACGGCCGCAAATGCCTGGGCGGCGAAAAGAATCCACATCATGAAGCCCTGCACCTTTATGGTGGTATAGGCCACGCTTTTGAGCAGCTCCCAGTTCAACCGTCTGTGGATGGCGCTGCACACGAAAGCACCGAAAGCACCCACGGCGGCAGCCTCGGTGGGCGTGGCGATACCCGAATAGATGGAACCCAAAACGGCGGTGATCAGGAGAAGCGGAAGAATGACTCCCTTCAGCGAAGCCACCTTGGCTCCCCAGTCTGACCGCTCCTCCAAGGGAATAGGCGGTCCCAACTCCGGATTCAGATAGCATTTGATCAATATGTACCCGATAATCAGGAGTGAGCACAAGATTCCGGCACTCATTCCTCCGGCGAAGAGGCCACCGATGGAGACCTGGGCAATCGTTCCGTAAAGCACCAACGCGATACTGGGAGGAATGAGCGGCCCCAGAACTCCTCCGGCCAAAATGCACCCCGTGGCGATTCTCTTGTCGTAGCCGCGTTTGAGCATGGCGGGAAGAGCCATGACGCCCATCACCACAACTCCCGTGGAGGCAATGCCGGACATGGCGGCTATGAGCGTGCAGGCAAAGACTGTACCGACCGCCAGGCCTCCTTTGACGCCCCCCGACCACCGGTACATCATCTCGAACAGGTCCTCCGCGACACCGGAACGCTCCAGTACGGTCGCCATGAGGACAAAAAGAGGAGCGGCCACCAGCGTCGTGGTGGACATCATGGAATACGTCCTGGCGACGATGATGAAGAGGGACTCGGGACCCCAGAAGATCGCGGCAAAGACCGTGGCCAGTCCGCCAAGGACGAAGGCGACGGGAAGACCCGAGGCCAAGAGAAGGAACATGCTGCCGAAAAGGAGAATCGAAATGACCCCGATGTCCATGGAAGCACCTCAGCTTTTGACAGCTTCTTCGGTGTCCGCCACCGGCATGAGTTCGCGTCCGGTAACGGCCAGATAGCTGTCCTTGATCGTCTTTGTCATTCCCTGGAGCAACATGAAAAAGGCCGCAAAGGGGATGGTCCACTTGACCGGCCAGACCGGAGGCCCCCAAGTGCTGCTGGAGAATTCCCTCACCAAAAAGCTTGCCCAGGCCCAGGGCAGGCTTTTCCAGAGCATGACGCCCACAAAGACATAGAACATCGTCCAGGTGACAAGGTCGACGATCGCTTGGGTGCGTCTGGAAAACCGCATGTAGAACACCTCGACGTTGACGAACGCATCGTGCCGCAGTGCATAGGCTCCTCCAAGCACGAAGTGCGCTCCATAGAGCATGCAGGACGTCTCATGGGCCCAGATGGTCGGACTGTTAAAGGCATACCTCATGACCACTTCATACACCAACACGAGCATGACCGGATAGACGAGAAAACTGACGATTTTTCCCATCCGGTCGTTCATGGCATCCACAAATCCGATAAAGCCAAGTAAAAATCGCACTTCCATCACCTCGCCAGAAACCTCCGTCGCTAAAATCGGTAAAAAGCCCCCCTCCCCTTGAAAGAGAAGGGGGGGCGCCTCTCGCGTTCGTTTATTCTATATATCCGTAATCCTTCATGAACTGTTTGACGATCTCGACCGCCTTGACAACTCTCGCATCCTTCGGCCCCTGCTCGGCAGCGACCTTGTCCAGGTAGGGCAGGGAGAATTCATTGACGATTCTCTTCACGTCTTCATCGCTAAACTCAATGTACGTGGTGCCCCACTCCTTGAAGGACTTGTTGAACATCTCACGCTCTTCCATGGTGACAGCGTCCATATAATCCGTATTGAAGGCTCGGGCCGCCGTCTCGACAATCATCTGGAGATCTTCCGGCAGGGCATCCCATGCCGCCTTGGACGCCCAGAGTTCCATTCCCTGGGGAACCTGCAGGGCCGGGCCGATGAAATACGGGCACACTTCGTAGAGCTTGAGGTCCCTATAGAGCCACCATGCGGTACCGCTGCCATCGAGGGTGCCCGTGGCGATAGCCATGTAGGTCTCCGGGTGCGGAAGCATGACCGGAGAAGCACCGAAATGTTCCACGAAATCCGACATGGATCCGAAGAACCTCACCTTGAATCCCTTCAGATCTTCCAGGGATTTGATCGGTTTTTTGCTCCAGAAATAGGTGTTGCCCACGCTATGGCTGCCGAGGAATTTAATACCTCGCTCTGCCAGCGCCTCTCCTACCAACGTGTCGATCCCTCTATGATGGAAGAGTTCGTTGAATTCGTCATTGGTCCGGGTAATGAAGGGGGGCATATTGGGCGCGGACACCCAGCCCATGGGAAGAGAACCCCGGAAGAACAACGAGCTGGTATTCGCTATCTGGATCATGTTCCCCTGGAGCGCCGCATCCACTTCCGCATAATCAACAAGCTCTCCGGCGTAATGCAGGCTGATCTTCAGCCTGCCTCCGGACATCTTCTCCACCCTCTCGATAAAGGGCTTGATTGCCTTCTCGACCGCGAGGGAGCCCGGAGTGTGATGGCTCTGGAATTTCCACTTGATTTCCTTCTCCGCAGCCACCGATGGATTGCCGACGGCCAGCAGGCTCAGAAGAAGCACCGCTATCATTCCCAGCACGAGCATTTTCTTGTTCTCCATTCATTTCATCTCCCTTCGGATTAGTTTGATCGGGCTTTTACGGCGTTTTTTCACCTTGCATTCACCACCCCCACCTTTATCGTGATCGTGTGGCCTGAACCGTGACCCCTGGAAAGCAAACGACCTGTCTGCCTAAAGAACAACAGCGAACGATACATAATCTGTCTCCAGTTTACCACCGTATCCGGCCAATACAAGTCACTTGTTTTTACAATACTCTATTGATTTAACACTATAAAACTATCAACCCTGAAGTGTCACGTCAAGCGCAACAGAGCAGAGAGCATGGACGGGAAAGGGCTTCCGGAGTTCCGCGGCAGCCCTGGAAATACGTCGAGGCGACTGTCGAGCGACATCGGGAATTGCTCCTCCGTCATAAAGGAATAGCACCGCGAAGGGCATATCGCCGGAAGACGGTGCTCCTGTGCGGACCGAATTTTGCACACAAGACCCGCCCGTGTTTTGTCTTTTGTCTGGCCGAAGATCGGAGAGGCACGTTTTCCGTTCCTTTGCGCTAAGATAGAGAACAGTTCGTGCCATGGCACTCTTCGTCGCGGCCGGCGTGTGACAGTTCCATTTCCAGCGAAGGACATTCTCTTCTGAACCGTTTGCCTGTTGTCTTTAGACTCTCTGAATAAGGCTACGTCAGCCCCGCAGGACGCCTCGCAGAGCCTGATGCGACCTGAGTCAAGGAAAAGCGAAAGGCCTTTATTCAGGGTTTCCTTTACTTTTGGAAGTTCTTGCGTTTGAAGCGTAGCCTCCACTGAAAAACGGGGAGGGAGCGATCGGGCGCGACGGAAACGAAGTGCTCCCTGAAAAGGAAAACCTTCCGTTTTCCAAAAACATCATCCTTCGGAGGCCGGTCATGACGGAAGAAACAACCCGCGCACTCTTCAAGAAGATCTTCGGCGGTGACACGGGAGAGGTGGTCGTCACCTTCGCCCCTGGGCGCGTCAACCTCATCGGAGAACATACGGATTACAACGGGGGACATGTTTTTCCCTGCGCCATCACTCTGGGAACATGGATGGCGGCACGACTGCGACAAGACCGGACGTTCCGGCTCTACTCCGGCAATGTTCCTCACCAGGGTATCGCGACTTTTTCCATGGATCACATGGAGCGGAGTCCGGGCTCGGACTGGGCGGACTATCCCAAGGGTGTGGTGCGTATTTTCCGGGACGCTGGATTCCCCGTGACACGGGGATTTGACGCGGTCTATCTGGGGGATCTTCCCACCGGAGCGGGACTCTCGTCCTCCGCATCCATCGAGCTGGCCACGGCGACGATGCTCTCCGATCTCTTCGGGCTCGGTCTGGAGGACCAGGCGGGGCGGATTCGCATGGCCCTCCTGGGAAAAGAGACGGAGAATCGCTTCATCGGCGTGCAGTCGGGCATCATGGACCAGTTCGCCATCGCCCTGGGCAGGGCTGGCGCGGCGCTCTTCCTGGACTGCGCGACACTCCGCTACGAGGAAGTGCCTCTCGAACTCGGCGACTGCGATCTTGTCATCATGAACTCCAACGCGCCTCGGGAACTTGCGGGATCCAAGTACAACGAGCGCCGGGAGGAATGCGAACGGGCGCTACAGTCACTTCGAAACGCCGGACTCGCCGTGGGAAGTCTTGGAGAACTGGACGAGGCAACGTTCGAGGCCTGGTCTTCGGCAATCGAAGATCCGATCTGCCGCCGCCGGGCTCGCCACGCAGTCCTGGAAAATCGGCGGACCATCGCCGCAGTGCGGCTGCTGCGCCGGAATGAGTCCGGCGGGGCGGAGCGACTGCGCCGCTTCGGCGCACTCCTCAACGCCTCGCACCTCTCCCTGCAGTTCGACTATGACGTCACGGGACGGGATCTGGACTGTCTTGTGGAATCGGCGTGGCAGCAACGGCCGTGTCTCGGAGCCCGCATGACCGGCGGTGGTTTCGGAGGGTGCGCCATCGCCTTGGTGGAACGCAGCGGATACGAGGAGTTCGTGGAAGCCGTGGGGAAAAGCTACCTGGGCTTCACCGGCAGGGAATGCACATTCCTGCGCACCACCGCAGGCGAGGGTGCCCGCCGCATTTCCTGAACCAGACCGCACCGGGGAAATGCCGCACCTCTTCCAGACCGTCCTTCCCCGGCGGAGGACGCCTTTGGACCATGCTCCCGGTCTCACGTCCCCTGGGGAAAAACCCGGACTACACTGAACCGGTAGACCGTGCGGCTCCGAAAGACCGTTCCGGGACGGAGAATCCGAAGGGGAAGAAAGGGGCTGTTCACCGCATTGGGATACCACTGTGGTTCCAAGGCAATACCCACATGGGGCGCGCTCAAGGCACCGCCGCGGAGACGTTCTCCTTCGGCGATCCATCCTCCCGAGTAGAACACCACGCACGGTTCCGACGTGGTCATTTCGAGCACGCGCCCCGAGGCGGGATCACACAGCCTCACCTGGGGCGCGGAAGGGAATACTCCACCGGAAGCACGCAGCACGAAGGCGTGGTCGTATCCCCTTCCACGCACCACTTGGGGATGTGGACGCTCCAGATTTTTCCGGATTAACACGGAACGCCGGAAATCGAAGGGCGTTCCCTCCACCGGCAACGGCGACTCCGGAAGGTGGTGAGCATCAAGGGGGAGAAACGTCTCGGCGTCGATGCGCAGTTCCTGATCCAGGCCGGAGGCGACGCAGTTTCCGGAGAGATTAAAATAGGCATGGAAGGTCGGGTCGAGGAGCGTCGGACTGTCCGTCTCGCCCTCGTAGTCGATGACGAACACCCCTTCGTCGTCGAGAGTATAGGTGACGCACAGCCGCACTCTCCCCGGATAGCCGCCCTCCCCATCCGGACTCACGGTGCACAGGCGAAGCCCAACCCTGCGGGCTTCACGAAAGGGTTCACTCTTCCAGAGGCGACGGGAGAGGTCGCAGGCGCCGCCATGGAGACAGGCAGTTCCGTCGTTGGCCGTGAGAGAAAAGCTCTTTCCATCAAGCGAGAAGGATGCGCCGGAAATGCGCCCCGCCGTGGGACCGCAAAGGACACCGAACCAGTTGGGGTTTTTCTCGTACCCCGCGAGATCGTCGTAACCAAGCACAACGTTCTGCATCATGCCCTCCCGGTCTGGTGCGAGAAGCTCCACCACCGCTCCGCCATAATTCAGGCACGAGAGAACCAGCCCGCCCCCTTCCAGGCGGTAGAGGGTGACTTTCTCGTTTTTTCCGGTGATCCCGAAGGGATGTTCCGTGACGTTCACGGCAAGGGCACTTCCTTTTGCGGAAAACGCACTCGAAAAAACGCCGCCCCGTAACTCAAAGCCCACTGGAGCGCCAGAAACGCCGCAAGATCTCGTCCACCTGATCGACGTCGATGAGAAAGGCATCGTGCCCATGGTCGCTCTCGATCTCCTCGTAGGTGGCATGCGCGCCCCAATCCGCAGCGATACGAGACAGCTCCTCCACCTGCCAGTTGGGAAAGAGCAGGTCGCTTCCAATACCCACGGCGAGCAGATGTTTTCCCGCGAGGGCGTTACGCAGAAATTCCGGGCTCCGCCCCTCTCCGGCATCGTGCAGATCCATCGCCCGGGAGAGATAGAGATAGCAATTCGCGTCAAAACGTCGCACGAGCGATTCTCCCTGGTGATGCAGGTAGCTTTCCACCTGAAACTGCCCTTCCCACTCCAGAGGATTTCCCCGGGCGACACTCCGCATCCAACGGTCTACAAAGACCTGTTCACTCCGGTAGGTGATCATGGCGAGCATACGCGCCACGGAAAGCCCCTTTCTGGGGCCCTCGCCGGGAGGATAGGCACCACCCTGCCAGGCGGGATCGGCCATAATGGCCTGGCGTTGCACTTCGTTGAAGGCGATGGCCTGGGGATAGAGCCTCCAGGGAGCGGCCACGACGGCGCAGCGATCCACCCTGTCGGGATGGAATAAAAGCCACTCCAGAGCCTGCATACCCCCAAGGGAACCACCCACCACCGCGGCGATGCGACGCACGCCGAGCTGTTCCAGCGCGATACGCTGGGCCTCCACCATGTCGCGCACGGTAATGACGGGGAAATGCATGCCGTAGGGCACACCCGTCTCCGGAACGGGCGAGACGGGGCTCGTGCTGCCGTAGGGGCTGCCGAGGATGTTGAAGCAGAAGACGCAGTAGCGGGAGGTGTCAAGAGCCCGATGGGGACCAACGAGCGCATCCCACCACGCCCCGGGAAGCCCCGGAACGTTCGTCCCCGCAACATGGTGGCTTCCTGTGAGAGCATGACAGAGAAGCACCACATTGTCTCTCGTCTCGTTGAGTTCGCCGTATCTCGCATAGGCGTGCACCGCTCCCGGAAGAGTTCTGCCGGACTGTAACACCAAACCGGGAAGAGCGACCAGGCCGCGAAACTCCTCCGCGGCACCCGAGGGGGACGCTCCGGGGTCGTTCTGGAGATTTTCGAGCTTTCCCGCGTTGATGACCGCATCGTCCCATCCCATCAGACATGCCTCCCCAAAAGCAGCTCCTCCGCGTTTCCTCCCAAAACGGCGCGGATAAAACTGTCATCAAGCGCCGCTTCGTCGAAAAACCGGTCGTACCGTCTCCGGGAAAGGATGGGGAAATCGCTTCCGTAGAGAAGTTTGTGCGCCACTCCTGCAGCGGAGGCGGCTCGAAGCATTTCCGGTGCGTAGAGAAATGGGGATGCCGCCAGGTCGTACCAGGCGTTGGCGAGAACGAGACGCATCTCTGGCATGCACTCGTAGAGCCAGAGCCCTCCACCCCAATGGGCGAGGACGACCCGCACTTCGGGATGATTCGTGCAGAAGGCCGCCGCCTCGCGGGGGCCTACATTCCCTTTGCCGGGATAGTCATGTCCCACGGGTTCCGCGGTGTGCAGCAGGAGAAACAGCCCGGCCTCGTCGCAGAGACCCGCCAGACGCCAGGTCTGCCGCAGGTCCGTGATGTCCCATTCCTGCCCCTGGGGAAAGAGTTCTCCCACACCGATGCACCCCGCATTCCGGCAGCGAAGGATCTCGCTCTCCACAGCGGGATCGAGGGGCGGCACGACGGCAAGAGGACGGATCCTGCCGGGAAAACGCTTCGCCGCGTCGAGCACGTAGTCGTTGCACTCCCGACAGAGTTCCATGCTCCGGAAGGCGAATCCGAAGGCCCAGGCCTCGTCCACGCCCTCTTCATCCATGCGCGCCACCAGTTCCTCCGCCGTTCCCCATTTGTGGACCTTGCTTCCGGCGAGCAGAGCGAAATAGGGTTCGTCCTCGGCGATGTCGCGCCACTCCGCGGCGATACGGGGCGGAGTGAGGTGAACATGGGTGTCGACGATCATGGCGAGATCGCCTCCTCCGCGAGAGTGGAGCGCACGGAGGCGATGTTCGCCATGATCCGGCGCGTCACGTCCGGTCGATTCATGGTATAGAGGTGGACTCCCGCCACACCCCAGGAAAGAAGGTCGATGATCTGCTCCGTGGCGTAGGCGATGCCCGCGTCGGCGAGCGCCTCCGGGGCGTTTTCGTAGCGGGCCATGATGCGGGCGAACTTGGGAGGAATGGAGGCGCCGCTGAGGGAGACGATGCGGCCGATCTGCCGGGCGTTGAGAACGGGCATGATCCCTGCCGTCACGGGAACCCGCACGTCCAGGGCATCCAGGCGTTCGGCGAAGCGAAAGAAGAGATCGTTGTCGAAGAAGAGCTGCGTCACGAGAAAATCGACACCCGCTTCGACCTTTTCTTTGAGGTGTCGGAGATCTTCCTCAAGGGAGTCGCAGGTGGCGTGCCCTTCAGGATACGCGGCGGCCCCGATGGAAAACGCCCCGGGATGGCGTGTGGTGATGTGGCGCACCAGATCCGCGGCAAAATGGAAATCCTCTCCACCGGAGGAGGACCCCCCAAAGAGGACTGGGGAGGATCTCCACGAAGGGCGAGGATATTGTGTATCCCCCGCTCACGAAGCGTGTCGAGAACAGCGTCCACCTCGGCCTCGGTCTGCTCCAGGCAGGTGAGGTGCGCCAGGGGTGTGAGCCCCCAGCGCTCTTTCACCGCCGCAGCTATGTCCACAGTGCGCTCCCTGCTGCTGCCTCCCGCGCCGTAGGTCACGCTGATGAAGTCCGGTCCGAGGTCCCGAAGCGCCTCCACCGTCGTGTAGACGGTTTCAAGAGGATATTCCCGTTTTGGTGGAAAGATCTCGAAGGAAACGACGGGGCTGCGCCGTCGGAAAAGATCGCGGATGAACATGTCAGCTCACCTCCGAAGCGTCCCCGAGGAGGCGCTCCACAAGCCGCACGGCACTCATCGCGTCGGGGGCGAATCCAGATGCACCGATTTTCTCCGCAAAGGAGGATGTCACCGAGGCGCCTCCCACAATGACCTTCACGTCGGGCTGGAGATCGTGGAGAGACCACACGACCCGCTCCATTTCGAGCATGGTGGTGGTCATGAGGGCGGAAAGGCCGACGATCTGGGGACAATCCTCGTTGATGGCGTCGAGGATGCGCTGGAGAGGGACGTTCTTGCCGAGGTCCCGCACGGAATAGCCGTGGCTCCGGAGCACCGTGCCCACCACATTTTTCCCCAGATCGTGCAGGTCGCCCTCCACGGTGGCGAGGAGTATTTTCCCTCGGTCCAGAACTTCACCTTTTGCAGCAATGCGTTCCTGCACCCGCGAACAGACACTTTGGGCGGCCTGGGCGGCGGCGATGAGCTGGGGCAGGAAATAGTCGCCGCAGTCGTAGCGTTTGCCCACTTCATGCAGCGCCGGAACGACGCCCTGGGTGACAACCTTCAGCGGATCGTTCTCGGAGGCGTTCAGAAGCACTGCCGCCAGTTCTTCCGACTTCCCGGCCTCTCCGAGGAGAATCTGCTCCCGGAGCCCCTCCCAGGGATCGGCGGAAGACACCGAGCAAGGAGTTGCCGCTTCCGGTGCGGGAGAAACGGCAGTGTGTTCCGGAGACTCCGGAGGTCCACTTCGGGAAAGTGGCTCCTGATAGCGGGAAGCAAAAGCGAGATAGCTCCGGGCCTGAGGATCGTGACCGACGAGAAGATTTCCCGCTGCAATCGTGGCGAGGAGTTCCTCATCCAATGGGTTTGCGATAACCGCATTGAGTCCGCTTCCCATGGCCATGGCGAGAAAGGTTCTGTTCAGGAGGCCCCTTGCGGGCATGCCGTGAGAGACATTGCTGATGCCCAAAATCGTCGAGCACCCCAAAGTACGTACGCGACGCAGTACGTCCAGCGTCACCGTGGGGGCTTTTCCCTCCGCTCCGACGGCGAGGGTGAGGACATCCACAAAGACGGAACTCCGGGGAAACTTCAGGGCATCCACGGTCTCCATGATACGGCGCACCACGCCGAGGCGCCGATCCGCCGTCTCGGGAATTCCTTCGTCGTCGATGGCAAGCACCACCAGGGACGCCCCGAAACGTTTCGCGAGACGCAACCCCCGCTCAAGCTGGTCTCCTTTTGCGGAAACGGAATTCACCAGGGGTACTCCCGTGCACACGGCAAGTCCGGCTTCGACGAGATCCAGATTGTCACTATCCAGGGAGAGAGGCGCCGCGCAGGCATGTTCCACCGCGAGCACGGCCTCGCGCATGGCCCTGGGCTGGTCGATCTCCGGCAGTGTGACGTTCACATCGATCACATGGGCCCCCGCAGCGGCCTGGAGACGTGCCTCCTCGCGGAGAAGCTCCCATTTGTACTGGGCGACCTCGTCTCGGAGAGGTGATTTGCGCCACACGTTGATGCGTTCTCCCACCAGGGCCAGGGGATGCTGCCCTCCCACGGGAACGGTTCGGCTCCGGCTCGTGAGCGTGGCGTGGTGAATATCCCGGACCTTCGGCGCGGAAATACGGCGCACCACCTCGGAGAGCGCCGCCATATGCTGGGGCGTCGTGCCGCAGCAGCCTCCGATGACATTGGCTCCGGCCTGCACGAGGGCCTGCCCGACCTTAGCGAACGCCGCGGGGGCGAACCAGTTGGGGTCGTTCGGAAGCCCCGCGTTGGCGTAGATGAACACGGGAATGCCCGCATGCGCGGCAAGACGGGGCACCACAGGAAGGTAGCGGTCCGGCCCCATGCCGCAATTCGCTCCGACACCCGCGGCCCCCATACAGCGGGCCCAATCCGCCGCGACCTCCGGAGGAGTTCCCGTGACGGTGCACTCGTGATTGTCGAAGGTGAAACTCACCACGAAGGCCATGTCCGGCGCGGCATCCTTGGCCGCGAGAACCGCCGCCTTGGCCTCCTGCAGGTCCATCATGGTCTCAATGAGAAAAAAGTCCGCTCCACCTTCGGCCAGTCCCTGCATTTGCGGCAGAAAAGCCCGGTAGGCATCTTCAAAGGAAAGGTTTCCGTAGGGTTTGAGCAACTCGCCGAGGGGCCCCACGGAACCAGCCACCAACGCCCCTTTTCCGGCAGCCCTTCGGGCAATCGAAGCGGCAGCGGCATTGATTTGAAAAGTCCGCTCCGCAAGCCCTCGTTCTTTCAATTTCTGAGCGCTGCCACCGAAGGTATTGGTCTCGATGATGACGCATCCCGCGGCGAGATAGGCCTTGTGCACCTGCCCGACCGCCTCGGGATCTCCAAGGTTCATCTCCTCGGGCAGTGCGGGAGGAAGCCATCCCCTTTCGGCAAGCAACGTACCCATGGCACCGTCGAGAAGAGGTACCCGGCCATAGTTGCGAATCCATTCCTTGAGAGCTGCTGCGTTCAAGGGATCACCCCGTTTCCAGTTTTCGGATCCATCGATTTTCGGGAAGATCTGAATCGGAGGGATATGAATTTGTATGATACCGTCCACTCTTTCGGGAAGCAAGAAGTGGTTCCCGCAATTTTGTCGTCATTTCAAAAACGACATCAGATTCTTACGCTTTTGACACACCCCGACAGAACACTGTGCCGCGTATCCAAAGTTCGGCCAATCCCCGCAGGCGACCGCCGAACACCATGAAAATCTTTTTGCACAACTTGACGCACACAACTAAAACTTTTTTGCATACCTTAGCGCCACACAACTCTCCATATGATGGGAGGGAATGCAGCCTGGTCGAGTCGTCCCGTCCCATCCGCAGCGGAAAAGCGGCAAAAAAAGAGGCCGCCCTTGAGGGCGGCCTTCAGAACAGGCACTGCGCGCTACTTGAGCTCCACCTCGGCACCGGCCTCGACGAGCTTCTTCTTGATGTCCTCGGCCTCGTCCTTGGAAGCAGCTTCCTTCACGGGCTTGGGGGCGTTGTCCACGAGTTCCTTGGCTTCCTTCAGCCCGAGACCAGTGAGCTCCCGGACGACCTTGATGACGCCGATCTTGTTGGAGCCGGCGCTCTTGAGAACCACGTCAAACTCCGTCTTCTCCTCCTCGGCGGGGGCGGCAGCAGCGCCCATGCCGGGCATCATCATGGGCATGGCCATAGCGGGCGCTGCGGCAGACACGCCGA
The DNA here is from genome assembly GCF_000526375.1 of Aminiphilus circumscriptus DSM 16581. Taxonomy (NCBI): domain Bacteria; kingdom Thermotogati; phylum Synergistota; class Synergistia; order Synergistales; family Aminiphilaceae; genus Aminiphilus; species Aminiphilus circumscriptus. The sequence continues at coordinate 458,844 of NZ_JAFY01000005.1, forward strand.
ACTTCTCCTCCAGATCCTTTACGAGCTGGGACAGCTCGAGAACACTCATTTCCTCAATCGCCTTGATGATCTCCTCACGGGTCATCCAAGTCACTCTCCTTTTTTCGATTAGGGAATCGTCCCTGATTTTCGTCTCCGGTTTTCACCGAGGCAACACTCGCGGCTGTCTTCATGACCTTGCGCCACTCGCCGCTTTTCCTGACGCCGACGTTTTTTCACACGGGAAACGGTGCCGTCATGCGGCCTTTTCCTTTTCGTCCTTGATCTGAGACAGACACGTAACGAATCCTCGCATGGGACCGGAGAGGACCGTGACGAGACTCCGCAAGGGCGCTGCGATGGTTCCCACCACCTGGGCCAGGAGAACCTCCCGGCTCGGGAGATCCGCGAGCGCGAGAACCTGCTGTTGATCCAAGACATGCTGTCCCATGATGCCGCCCTTGATGATGAGCATCTCGTTCCCCTTCTCTTTCGAGAAGTCACGAAGGGCTTTGGCAACGGCCGTCACGTCTCCGTAGGCCATGGTAAAAGCATTGGCTCCCGCGGTCATCTCCTCGGGAACCGGAGAGTTTTCCTCAGCAAGAGCGATCCGGAACAGCGTGTTCTTCGCGATCTTCATCTCGCCACCGGCCTCACGAACTTTGGCACGAACGGCCGTCATCTTTTTCACGTTCATTCCGCGGTATTCGACGATAAACACCGCTTCGCTGCGCTGGAGCAGTTCTCGGAGCATGGATACCTGCTGCATTCTGGCTTCTGTCGGCATGAAGTCACCTCCTCTCGAAAAAAATCTCCCGGGACCGAGGCCCCGGGAGATGACGCGACTATCGAGAAGAAGACTTCTCGGTGCACGACACCTTTTCCCGGACCTCGGCAGGCTCTCCCGAAGGAAACTTGAGCGAAAGACACGCACCTGCTGTCTTCAGTCCCGAAATGGAACGTTATTGTAGCATATCCGAACGAGAATACACCTATTCCGTCACAACGACTTCTTTCTGTGCCGCGTTGGGATCCACCTTGACGGGCACGCCCATCGTGCTCGTGACGGTGAGGCTCTTGATGTACTGCCCTTTCGCTGCGGAAGGCTTGGCCTTGACGATCGCCCGGAGCAGCGTGACGGCGTTCTCCACGAGGTTCTCCTTCTCGAAACTTACCTTGCCGACGCCGTTGTGGATGATGCCGAATTTGTCAACACGGAATTCGACACGTCCAGCCTTGATTTCCTTCACCGCATCGGCGACTTCGGTCGTTGCGGTTCCAGTCTTGGAACTGGGCATCATGCCCCGGGGACCGAGAATTTTACCCAGGCGTCCCAGGCTTTTCATCATGTCCGGCGTCGCGATGACCGCATCGAAATCCAGCCATCCGCCCTGGATTTTCGCGACCATGTCCTCGCCTCCGACGAAGTCCGCGCCAGCCTCAAGTGCCTCGTTCTGTTTTTCTCCCGAAGCAATGACGAGCACCCTTTTCGTGATTCCCGTTCCGTGGGGAAGCACAACGGTGCTGCGGACCTGCTGGTCCGCGTGACGGGGATCGACGCCCAGGCGAACATGGAGCTCCACCGATTCGTCGAACTTCGCGTTCGCAATTTCCTTCACCAGAAGAACAGCCTCGCGGAATCCGTAGAGCTTCGTCGCCTCCACTTTTTCCAACAATCCCTTGTAACGCTTACCCATCTTAGCCATCTTCCTACCTCCTCGTGGTCCCTGCGGGAGCGAAATCGCTCCCTCCCACGACCCGTCCTTCCGGTCGGATCCGTCAGTCCGCAATCTCCACGCCCATGGACCGGGCGGTCCCCATGATCATCTCCATGGCGGCCTCCACCGTATTAGCGTTGAGATCGGGCATCTTGAGCTTGGCGATCTCCTCCACCTGGTTCCTGGTCACCTTACCGACCTTCGTTTTGTTGGGTTCGCCGGAACCCCTCTCCAGACCCGCAGCCTTCTTGATCAGAACGCTCGCAGGCGGCGTCTTGAGGATGAAGGTGAAGCTGCGGTCCGCGTACACGGTGATCACTGCGGGGATGATCATTCCAACCTGATCCGCCGTCTTCGCGTTGAACTGCTTCACGAACTCCATGATATTCACGCCGTGCTGACCAAGCGCCGGTCCCACGGGAGGCGCCGGCGTCGCCTTGCCCGCTGGAAGCTGGAGCTTGATTTCTCCGATCACTTTTTTCGCCATGTCAGATGTTTCCCTCCTCTGGCCGTCGTTCCGACGACTCTATGTTCAGAGCTTCTCCAGCTCCGTGTAGTCGGCCTCGACGAGCGTCTCTCGTCCGAAAACGGTGACGGAGAACTTGACCTTGCCCTTGTCCGTCAGCACTTCCACCACGGGGCCCGCCTGTCCCTCGAAGGGACCTTCTTTCACGCGAACCGTATCGCCGGGCTTGAGGTCGATCTCGATCTTGGGTTTGGTCGTATCCTTGCCGATCTTCACCATAATATCCTGGACTTCGCGCTCCGAGAGCGGGATGGGGTGGTTGCCCGCTCCGACGAAACCCGTCACCCCCGGTGTATGGCGCACCACGAACCAGGATTGGTCCTCCAGAACCATCTCCACCAGGACATAACTGGGGAAGACCTTGCGGCGCATCCGCTTGGTCTTCCCCTCCTTGACGTAGACCCGCTCTTCTACGGGAACGAGGACGTTGTAGATCTTGTCCTCCATACCCATAGTGGCGATACGCTGCTCAAGGTTGGCCTTGACCTTGTTTTCGTATCCGGAATAGGTCTGTATGATGTACCAGCGTCGTTCGCGATTTTCCTTCATCACTTAAAAGGGGGCCGCACGGCCCCCTCACCCCCCAAACAAGACAATCTTTTGAAAGGATGCGAACCTAGCTGAGAATTCGCGTGAAAACTGCGGTAAGAAGCATGTCCACCACACCCAGATAGGCAGCCACCATAAAGGTCACGGCAATGACGATGAGCGTGGAATACCATACCTGCTGCTTACTCGGCCAGGTGACCTTCTTGAGCTCAGCCTTGGCTTCGCGAAGAAACTCAAACAACTTGTCCACCTACGACGGCCCCCAGTCTGCGACGCGAACGTGTATCAGATATCTGGCAGGCCCGGCAGGACTCGAACCTGCAACCCCCGGTTTTGGAGACCAGTGCTCTGCCAATTGAGCTACGGACCTGCGCAACGGAAGGGATTATACCTTACTTTGTCTCCTTGTGCAAGGTATGGCCCTTACAGAACTTACAAAACTTTTTCTTCTCCAGCTTCTTCGTCTGCTTCTTCTTGTTCACCGTAGTGACATAATTGCGCCGCTTGCATTCTGTACACTGAAGTCCGATATTGTCAGCCATTGACCCTTCCTCTTTCCGCCGGAGCGCTGCCTAGTCGAGGATCTGCGTGACCACACCGGCGCCGACGGTACGACCGCCTTCGCGCACGGCGAATCGCAGTCCTTCCTCCATGGCGATGGGCACGATCAGCTTCACTTCGAACTGCGAGTTGTCCCCGGGCATGACCATTTCCACGCCCTCGGGCAGTTTGATCTCTCCCGTCACGTCGGTGGTCCGGAAGTAGAACTGCGGCTTGTAGCCGCCGAAGAAGGGCGTGTGACGGCCGCCTTCCTCTTTCTTCAGTACGTACACCTCGGCCTTGAAGTGCTTGTGCGGCTTCACGCTCCCGGGTTTCGCCACGACCATGCCCCGCTCCACCTGCTCCTTGTCGACGCCACGGAGAAGGATTCCCACGTTGTCTCCGGCCTGAGCATCGTCCAGGATCTTCCGGAACATCTCAAGGGAGGTGGCAACGCTCTTGATCTTGTCGTCCTGCATGCCGACGATCTCGACTTCGGAACCGGGGGTGATGATGCCGCGCTCCATCCTTCCGGTGACGACGGTACCGCGCCCGGTGATGGTGAACACGTCCTCGATGGGCATCAGGAACGGCTTGTCCACTTCGCGCACGGGCTGGGGGATGTGGTCGTCACAGGCATGAACGAGGTCCCAGATCTTCTCGGTCCATTCGTTGTCGCCGTCGGACTCGAGGGCCTTCAGCGCGGAACCGCGAATGATGGGCACCTCGTCTCCGGGGAAATCGTACTTGTTCAGCAGGTCCCGCACTTCCATCTCGACGAGATCGAGCAGTTCGGGGTCGTCCACCATGTCCACCTTGTTCATGAACACGACGAGAGCCGGCACGTTGACCTGCCGTGCGAGAAGAACGTGTTCCCGCGTCTGGGGCATGGGGCCGTCCGCCGCGGACACGACGAGGATGGCTCCGTCCATCTGGGCGGCACCGGTGATCATGTTCTTGATGTAGTCCGCGTGCCCGGGGCAGTCGATGTGCGCGTAGTGCCGCGTGTCGGACTGGTATTCCACGTGGGCGATGTTGATGGTGATGCCCCGCTCACGCTCCTCCGGCGCCTTGTCGATCTGGTCGAAGGGGGTGAAGTCCGCGTATCCCTTTCTTCCCAGCGTCTTCGTGATCGCCGCCGTCAGCGTCGTCTTCCCGTGGTCGATGTGGCCGATAGTGCCGATGTTCAGATGCGGCTTCGACCGCGCAAATTTCTCCTTTGCCATCACAGAGACCTCCCCGACTGTATTGATGTCGCCCCACACAGGGCACAACGTCCGTCGATGATTGTATCACAAAGCACCCTTCATACCAAAAGAGATCCGAAACGCCTTCCGCTCCGGACCTCCAACGAAAATGGAGCCGACTTCCGGACTCGAACCGGAGACCCCATCCTTACCATGGATGTGCTCTACCTGCTGAGCTAAGTCGGCTCGTCTCGACAAATCACTGGTGGGAGGAGAAGGATTCGAACCTTCGAAGACGTCCGTCGGCAGATTTACAGTCTGCTGCCTTTGACCGCTCGGCCATCCTCCCACATCTGAACAGGTATCCTTTTACCTCTTGGTGGAGCCGGCACCCGGATTCGAACCGGGGACCTGCTGATTACAAGTCAGCTGCTCTACCTACTGAGCTACACCGGCGTGACGAGCATGTATTATAGCTTCCCTGACGGGAATGTCAACAAGAAAAATGCCTCCGTGTCTTTCCGGACGGAGAGCATCCCGCTGCTATATCCCTCGCGACAATTTCTCCAGTTCATGCTCTTCCAGTCCGAGGCGGTAGACCATGCGATCCAGCTCCGTACCCGAGGGGCGGTTTCGATACTCCTCCGCAAGCTCCATGACCATGAGACGAACGGCACGAAGACGGCGATGTGCCTCGCGAAGTCGCTCCAGGTCGCTTTCAGCAAAGGGGCGGGAGGGTTTCTCCCTGGGTTCTTCCTGCTGCCATCTCGGCTTTGTCATACACTCACGCTCCGAAAGGGATTCTTCTACAGAGGGAACGCGACGAGAGCAAGGGACAGGGGCTTCTCTCTATTTCGTTTTTCCCTCGAAAGCATCGAGCCCGACCGCGAAGAGAAGATCCGCATAGCCCGAGTAGGCGTCGTAGACGGCGTCCACGAGAGCCGTCCTGGCACTGTTCAGGGCGAGGCGGGAATCAAGGACGTCGATATTCGTCCCCACCTGGGCGGTATAGCGTTTCAATGCCATGCGGTAATCTTCTTCGGCGCTGAGGAGCTGATCCTGAGCCACCTGGATACGCACTTGCGCGGAGGCGAGATTGAGTTGTGCCGTGGACACCTCAAGGCTGACCTGTCGCTCCATATCGGTCATGTTATGGAGCAACTCACGACTCGAAGCCCGAGCCTGTTCCACTCTGGAGCCGACCTCTCCGGAATCATACAGGCGCCACTGTGCCACGAGCATCACTTTCCAGTCGTCATCCTCGGGAAAGAAGGAATCTCCCGTGCGTGTCACCTCTCCCTGAAGCGACACCTGCGGCCGCGCCTGCCCCGCTGCGGCGTCGGCATAGGCAAGGGCCGCGTTACGGAGATGCGCCATGGCGAGGAGATCCGCCCGGGAAGCAAGAGCCAGCTGCTCGAGATTCTCCGGAAGGGGGGATGCGACGTAATCGCTCTCGGGCTCCTCCAGTTCGTAGGGCGGGCGAAGCTGCGCCCCCGTGGCCCGTTCAAGGGCCTTCCACATGACGTCCACCGTGTTGAGGGCACTTATGCGATCCAGTTGGGCGCTGGACACCGCCACCTGGACACGAAGCACTTCGTTTTTCGCCACCACGCCATTGTTATAAAGCGCCTCCACCTGACGAAGATGCTCCTGCGCCAGAAGAAGCGCCTCTTCCGCAACCTTCAGCTTGGACACGGCGCGCTGCAAATTGAAGAAGTTTTTCCGGACACTGTTCTCGACGGACTGAAAGGTGCGAACCTCCTCGGCCCTGGCGGAATCGACTTCGAATTCCGCAGCTTTCCTGTTCGCCCGGAGAGATCCTCCCGTATAGAGAAGCTGCGTCAACCGCAGACCCGCCGCATAGGTTTTCTCGTATCCCAGGGGAACGATACCGATGGGGACACCCGTTCCGGGATCAAGTGCCTTCGTCGTAGGGATGTCCTTCACCTGAGAGTATGAAAGCACCGCATCCACTTTCGGGCCGAACCCCGCCTCCACTTCCCGCAACTTCGCCTCGACCCGAAGCACTTTCTCCCGGGCAGCGGAGAGAAGTGGGTGCTGTTCCTTCGCAATCGTCATGGCCTTCTCCAGAGTCAGAACCGGCGCATCGGCAGCGAAGGCGACCGCCCTCCCCCAAACGAAGAGATAGGCGCAACACAGCGACACCATGAAAACTCGTTTCACGTTCTCGCACCCTTTACCAGGCACTCTCGTTCGCCTCCTCCAAGATACTGCGGCAACACCCCGGACAGAATAGCGGACCATATGCGTTTAGCCCTGTCCGTGTCCTTCCGGAGAGCCAACTGGAGCACCACGCCGTCAAAAACAGCATCCACGATAAAACCCAATTCCCGAAGTTCGCTTCGTTTGCCGCGAACCTCCTCTGGGAAACAGCGTTCCATGTGATCACAAAGACGTTCTACCACACTGTCCGGAAGCTCCCTCAAATGTGTTTCCAGCTCCTCGTTTCCACGGAGTCCCTCGCCGAGGAGATTGATCCAGAACCGGAGGGTATCCGCGTTGGTCATGTACTCTTCGATGACAGCTTCTCCCTGGCAAATGAGGAAGTTTAGAAGCCCCTTCCGTCCGTGTTCTTTTGTGGGTGTGAAGAAGGCTTCGACTTTTCGCACTTCCCGGTCGGCTACTTCCATATAAAGGGCAAGCTTGCTCGGGAAATGCCAATAAAGCGCGCCCTTGCTCAAGCCTGTCGCTTTTATGGTTTTGTCAATGCAAATTTGATCACCAGGGACAGCCGAATTTTGACCACCCCGGTCATTCTTCCGCGGCCGCCGTTTTGAGTTGTATTTGGCTTCTCTTTCTTCCCTCCCTCAGGGTTTCCTTCAGTCTGTAACTTTCCCACGTGCACTCGATGATGTACGCCTTGTGGGTCATCCGGTCGAGCAGAGCCGCCGTCATGTTCGGATCCCCGAAGACCTCCGTCCAGCTTCCGAATCCGAGATTCGTCGTCACGATGACCGATCCCCGCTCGTGCCGTTCCGCGAAGACCTGAAACAGCAGTTCTCCGCCTTCCTTCGAAAAGGGAACATATCCCAGTTCGTCCACTATGAGCAGGTCATACCGAGTGTACTTGCCCAGAACTCGGGCAAGGGTCTTTTCTCCCCGGCTTTCCAGAAGTTCGTTGACGAGATTGCAGGCCGTGGTGAACCGGACCCGAAGGTTCTTCCGGCAGGCTTCTATTCCCAGGGCTGTGGCAAGATGGGTTTTCCCGCACCCGCTTTTACCCAGGAAGAGAATGTTCCGGTGTCGGGAGATATAGTCTCCGGCGGCCAGTTCACCGATGAGTCTTTTGTCAAGCTGCGGCGCTTCTTCGAAGGCAAAACTCCCCAGAGTTTTGACCAGGGGGAAACGGGCTTCTTTCAACCGCCTCTTTTCCCTGTTCTCGAAGCGGATCTGGAGTTCCAGTTCCGTGAGTTCCAGGAGGAATTCCTCGTAGCTCACGCCCCGTTCTTCGGCCTGACGGAGCCGTTCTTCGAGGTGTCGGGCGGCATTGCCGAGGGTCAGGTTCTTCAGGTTCTCGTGAAGCTGCAGAAGGCGCCCGGTGTTCATCGTCCGGCCTCCAAGACGGAATAGACGGATACGTCCGCCGCGGGGAGGACGGTCCACCGCTCCGACTCAAGGGACGTGGGTGTTTCTTCCTGTCTTTCGGCCGACTCAAGGAGATGGCGGATTCCGGCGGCGTCGCTCAGTCCGTTTTTCAGGGCCTGCGAGGCGGCGGCTTCCACCCGCTTTTGCCCGTAACGCCTCGCGAGGAGCAGCACGTCGATGAATTCCTTGATTCCCCGGTTTTCTCCCTGTCGCGCCTGGAATTGTTCCAAAAGGGAGTTCAGAGAGTCGCTCCAGGTCTTTTTCCACTCCGAAAGGGGCCGGGCGTCCCGGAAGGCTCCGGGACGTTCCCGGAGGAGTTCGAGGTAGTGGTCCGCCTCGAGAACCCAGTGGTTGTTGCCGTACTTTCTTCCGTGGACGGCGAGCCGCTTTTCTCCGCTGTAGAGTGCGACCTCGTCCACGGTGAGCAGTGCCCGGAGGGGCCGGCCGGCGTAGGCGGCGGGGACGGAGTACCGGTTCTTGTCCACCATGACGGTGGCGTACTTGTCCGCCTTCACCGAGACGGTCTGTTCGTTGCCGTAGGGATGGCGGGGAAGGGGGATGAGGATCCTCTTTTCCGCATCGTGCAGTTCCCGTATGCTTCCCTCCCGGCCGGTCATCCTGTGGGAACCGTAGGCGATGCATTCTTCCAGCAGTCTGTCGTTGATGCTCTCCAGGCTTTCTCCCCGAGGAAGGGGAACCAGGAAGTTCCGGCGGGCGAATCCGACGAGCCCCTCTACTCCGCCCTTTTCGTTTCCCCGACCGGGAGAGCAGAAACGGCTCTCGAAGGTGTACCAGGAACGGAACCGGACGAAGCTTGCCTGTTCTTTCCGCTCTTTTCCGAGAAGCACTTTTTCCACTGCCGCCGTCAGGTTGTCAAAGATCATTACGGGAAAGACGCCTCCATAATAGAGAAATCCACGGCTCAGTCCGTCGAAAAACGCCTGCTGCCGTTCACAAGGGTAGAGGCGGACGAAGGGGTTTCCCGAGTACTTCGATCTCATGCAGAAGATTTTTACCCGCACGGCCTCTCCGCCGAGGAAAACCGTGGCACTCCCCCAGTCGACCTCGGCTTCTCCCCTCGGAGAGGGCTCAAGAGGCACGAAGGCTTCGCTGCTTTTCAGACCGAGGCTTCTCTTGACCGAAGATACGTGACGGCGCACCGTCGTTTCGCTTCCGGTAAAGCCATATTCGCTCACCAAACGGGTATATATCCTTTTTGCCGTATGGCGCTGCTTCTTCGGGCTTTCAATGTCCTCCTTCAGCCATCGGTAAATGATTTCGTGATAGGGACCGAGCACCGGAGAAGGCTGGATCTTTCTTGGGGAATAGCCCGTGAATTCACCACGAAGCACTTTCTTCACGGTGTTTCGAGAATGTCCTGTTTCCCTGGCTATTTCGCTCACATTCTTTCCGTACACCCGGTGAGCGGTCCGTATGTATTCGTATTGGTCCACCTTCAGCATCCTTTCTCCTCCGGTCTCATCGTCATGGTGTGCGTTCTCGACGATGATATCCGGAGCGATGGTCAGGTGGTCAATTTTCGGCTAGCGTTCCCTCAAAAAGTGATCAATTTTAGAATGCCAAAACCACTTTTACGAGAGCCTCCATGCTCGCTCCACCAAAACCCTTTCTTGCAAAAAGTTTTCTGGCTTCCACGAGAATCAACTCTTTCGTGTCACTGCCGGTTCCCCCAACGGACCTTCCGCGTACGTCTCCATCCATTCCCGCACACCTCCGCATCTCGGAGGATTCTCCGTGGTTCAGCCTACCAAAGACCGTTCGGTCTGTCAAAGCGGAACGAGATGGCGCAGGAGAACGCGTTCAGCGGCTCCCCGCCTAAGGAGAAAAAAACGGCGCGACGAAGCGTCGCGCCGTTGAGCGAAGTACACGGATATCCACCCGCACACGGTGTTTCCATGAAAGAAAAGACGATTACCGCTTGGAGTACTGATGCAGTCCCCGGGCACCCTTCTGACCGTACTTCTTGCGTTCCACCATGCGAGGATCACGAGTGAGCAATCCTGCCCGCTTGAGCGCCGGGCGCAGATCCGGGTTGAGCTTGAGGAGTGCTCTGGCGATCCCCAGACGCACCGCGCCGGACTGTCCCGTCAAACCGCCCCCGTGAGCGCGAACGAAAACATCGATTTTCCCTTCGACATTCGCGATCTTCAATGCCTCCAAGGCATGAATCCGCCATTGGCTCCTCGGGAAATAGTCGTCCATCGTCCGTTCGTTCACAAGAATCTTGCCCTCTCCAGCACGGATCCGAACCCTTGCCACAGCGGTCTTTCTTCTTCCGGTACCCCAGTGGTACGTCATCGGAACATTCATCCCCTTCTCCCCCCTTTACGCGTCCATTGTCTCGGGCTTCTGCGCCGCGTGGGGATGAGCCGTCCCACGGTAGACCTTGAGTTTCCGAAACATGCTGCGGCCGAGCACGCTCTTGGGAAGCATGCCTTTGACGACCCGTTCGAAGAGGCGTTCCGGCTGCTTCTTGAGCATTTCTCCCATGGGAACGGATTTGAGACCGCCGCTGTAGCCGGTGTACCGATGCACCATGCTCCGCTGCGCCTTCCTCCCCGTAAGCAGAACTTTGTCTGCGTTGATCACGACGACGAAGTCACCACAATCCACATGGGATGTATAGGTCGGCTTGTGCTTGCCCATGAGAACTCTCGCCACCTTGACAGCAAGACGGCCAAGAGGTAGTTCCGCTGCGTCCACCACATACCACTTGCGCTGGACCTCCTCGCGCTTGGCCATGAAGGAACGGCTGCCGATCATCGAACCTCACTCCTTCTCAAAATCAGAACATCGCTTACGCGAACATATGTACCGTCACAAAAGCAACGGTTATTCTAGAAGAGTTCCTTCGACACTGTCAAGAAGGAGATTCGGAGTACCGTGGGGGGGGACTCCTGTCACACAACCCGCATGTCGGGAACGGCTTCTTCCGCAGGAACACTCGAAGACTCGTGGAACTCTATGATAAAAACACGGGTTCCCACCAAGGGGGAATCCGGGTCTTCTCTTCTCCACCATTTTGCCAGCTCCGCTCAATGAACCACTAAAGAACCCTGTGAAGTCGTGGGTTCTCCTGGCGTCCGGGCACCCGGCCCCGTTTGGCGATGGGACGACCGTCCACTTCTTTCAGATCCATGGTCATGTCCCGGGGAGTGGCATGGGTGATGTAGCTTCCAACCCCGAAAACATCGGCGCCGCAAGCCGAGAGAAGACGAATTCTCTCGGGCGTGAGTCCTCCGGAAACGATGATCTTCACATGGGGGAAACCCGCTCCGTCGAGACGTCGCCTGATCTCATCCACGAGACCCGGGGTGACACCACCCCGCTCGCCTGGCGTGTCGAGACGGATCCCGGAGAGGCGATCACCAAGGGCAGCGGCGATGCGAAGCGTCTCCTCCGCCTCGTCCTTGAACGTGTCCACCAGCACGATCCGGGGCTCACCCCCGGGAAGACTTTTGTCGTAGACCTCGGCGATGCGCAGCGTATCCCCCGCCACAAGAATGGCCGCATGGGGAATGGTTCCCTTCGGAACGACGCCGGCAAGCTTTGCCCCGAGAATGCAACTGGCACCGTTACATCCTCCGGCCACGACAGCGGCACGCTCCATGACGGAGGAAACCGCCGGATGCACGTGCCTGGCGCCGAAACAGAGAACGCTCTTGCCTTCGGCGGCCTCAACGCAGCGCCGGGCAGCCGTCGCCCATCCGGTGGAACTGCACAGCATGCCGAGAATGACCGTCTCGTACATGCCGAAGGCACCGTACGAACCGGAAATCCGACAGACCGTCTCTTTCGGGCAAAAAGTCGCCCCTTCTTCAAGTGCCTCGACAACGACACCCTTGTCCCGAAGAAGGCGAACGACCTCGCCGATCCCCGCGAAAACTCCCTCTTCCCGGGCAAAAATCTCCGCCGTGACAGGGGTTTCAAGGAGGCCGCAGGCGCCAAGCACATCCCTGGTCTTTACGAAATAGACATCCGTCGTGTGCCCCGCGAAGATTTCCTCGTGGGTGGCACTGTACAGTCTTTCCGGCGCAACCTGGAGGCGCACTACATCATCCAGGGAATCAAGACGGTCCGAGAACACGGAGGGACTCCTTTACTCCAGCCTTCAACCGGCGAGAAAGACAAGGATCAGAGAGGTCGCCATGAAAATAGCGCACAGAACGACACTCAGCTTGGTGAGTGTCGTAAAACGCTGCCACTGCCCACCGGAAGCATCGGCCTGTGTTCCCCCTCCGAAAATGCCCGAAAAACCTCCTGTTTTTCGCTGCTGCAGCAATACGGCTCCCATGAGAGCCACACAGACCACGATATGAAAGATGCTCAGGAGAACCTTCACTTTCCCCTACCCCCTAGAAAAAATCACGATTGGACGCAAGAAGTTATTCTAGCACAGTCCGATTGAAAAGCATATCCTTCATGTGGAATACCGCCCTGGCTCTGTGGGAAATTCGAGCTTTCACGTCTTCCCCCAAGAGTCCGAAACTCTTTTCGTATCCGTCTGGGATGAAGATCGGGTCGTAGCCGAATCCGCGCTCTCCCTGGGGGACATGCGCGATGCTTCCCGTACAAACGCCCCGAGAGAGAAAAAAACAACCCTCCTCCGGAAAAAAACAGGCCAACGCGGCGACGAATCGCGCAGTCCGCGTCGTCTGTCCGCCAAGACGCTCCAGAAGCCACGCGATACGCTCCTTGTCGGAAGGGGCGACCCGCGCCGAGAGAAGCCCCGGTCCCCAAGCAAGCGCCTCGACTTCGAGCCCACTGTCGTCCCCAAGAGCGGGCAAACGGACCTCTTCCGCCCAAGCCCGGGCTTTCAGCAAGGCGTTGGCACTGTAACTGTCCCCTGTCTCCTCCACGGCAAGAGCGGAGAAGTCTCCGCCGAACAGGAGTTCCACGGGAAAATCCTGAAAAAGGAACCGCATCTCCTCGAATTTCTGTCTGTTCCGGCTCGCAAAAACAATGCGCCTGGTCATGAACGAAAAGGCACCCGTTCTTCCGTCGTCAAGGCGAGAGCGTTCTGCTGCAGTGCAATGAGCGACAGGATGCTCCGCTCCGTCGCGACAAGGAGTTCCTGAAGGTCGTTCTTCGAGAAAGGACCTGTCTCACCGGTTCCCTGGATCTCCACAAATTCTCCGGCCTCCGTCATCACTACATTGCAGTCCAGATCGGCGCGACTGTCTTCAGCGTAACACAGATCCATCAACAGGGCACCGTCCACCTTTCCGGCACTCACGGCTGCGATAAAATGGCGCAGCGGAAGAGCGGCAAGCATCCCTCGATCCCGAAGAGTTCGAAGTGCATCCACAAGTGCGACGAATCCCCCCGTTATCGCCGCCGTTCGTGTTCCGCCATCGGCCTGCAGGACATCGCAATCCACGACGACAGTCCTTTCGCCCATTGCGGAAAGATTCACTCCGGCGCGCAGAGAGCGTCCGATGAGACGCTGAATCTCGCTGCTCCGCCCTCCAACGCCGCCACGGACGGCATCACGAACAGTACGCGTCGCAGTCGCCCTGGGAAGCATGGCGTATTCGGCGGTAACCCAGCCGCTTCCGCTTCCTCGGAGAAAGGGGGGAACCTTTTCCTCCACCGAAGCCGTACAGAGAACACGCGTCTCGCCGAAGGAAATCAGCGCGGAACCCTCGGCATAGCGGTTGACGTTCCTCTCGATCGTCACGACCCGCAGGTCGAAAGGGCCTCTCCCGTCATCCCGGAACATGGAGACTCCCGGCTTGTTCGTGTCGCACACGCCCGCACCCCTCCCTCTCCGTCACGACGACGGAGCGAGAGTCCACGGAACGGTGAGATCCACGGGCTGTCGATCCGTCGCTTCCTTGCCGTTCACAAGAATACGCACCTGGGACAGGGGCGGAAAACCCTCCGTAACGGTTCGGACAAGACCGGTCATGACGAGAGCCCCCTGTTGGGAGGGCAACGCCTTCACGGCTGTGAGAAATGCATCGCTCACGTCGAGATACAACATGTCTCCGGCGCGGAAAACATGCAGAACACGCAGCGTGTCCCCCGCTCCGTTCTGCCCGCGAAGCGGTTCGAGCGCCACGTCGAGAACCTGTCGCAGGTCTTCCTCCAGAACACCGGGAACCAGGGGCACTTCCTTCTGTGCAAGCCCTTCCGCCCCCATCACGTACGCTTTATAGACCGTTCTGCGCACGGCCACGTCTTTGCTCGTCACATCCTGCTCCATGAGTGCCTTCACTTCCGCGGGAGTCTGCACGACGTCACGTTGTGCCAGGAGGCCTTTCTTGTCGATCCATTTCAGCCCCCCGCTGGCCACGAGATATCCCACACCAAAACAGATAACCGCAAGAGATGTCCATGCGAGAAAACGAAGCGGCCAAGGGGCTTTCCGCGGCGCCTCCTCGCGATGGTCTGTTCCTCCCGAAGCCCGACGGGGCGGGGGGGGAAGCAGAATTCCCTCTTCGTCCTCCTCTTGCCATTTCTGTTCCCTGTCGTTCATGACGCTCCCTCCGATTCCATCAAGACCCTTCGCCGCCTTTTCCGACAGGCCTCCCGTCGATTCCACCGCATCATTTCCGCAGTGCGGACATCATTTGGGAGGAATGTAGGCGACGATTCCCGACACGAGCGAATCCGCGATTTTCTCCTGATAGGCGTCCGTGGCGAGACGTTTCGCTTCGCTGCGCTCGGTGAGAAATCCCATTTCCACCAAGACCGAGGGCATCCCCGCACCCCGAAGAACGAAAAACGGGGCCTGTGCCACGCGGCGCATGGGAAGTCCCAATTTTTCTCCGTGCCGAAAAAGCACCTCGGCAAAGGACATGCTCTCGGAGATTTTCGCGTTCTGTTGCATGTCTCCGAGAATATGAAGCAACATTTGCGTCTTTTTATCCACCGCTTCCTTGCTCTGCATGCCTTCGCCGCCTAGTTCACGGTTCTCGAAAAGCGCCAGTTTCATTGCGTCTTCGTCTGTGGGAAGGGCCATGATGTAGATTTCCATTCCCGTGGCATGGCGCCCTGGAGGAAGGGCGTTCACGTGAAGGCTCACAAAGAGATCCGCATCGGCGTTGTTTGCGATGTCCGTCCGCTCCTGGAGTTTGAGATACACGTCCGTCTCTCTGGTGAAACGTACGTCGTATCCTTTATCCCGCAGTTTTCGACCCAATTTGAGAGCCACTTTGAGATTGATGTCCTTCTCCCGCAGCGCATTGGCCATCGCACCGGGGTCCTTTCCTCCGTGACCGGCGTCGATGACGACGAGAGGCCTGGATCTGGTCGTACGCCAAGGAGGCTCCGGCGATGTGGCATCGGCAACGGGAAGAAGCGGACGCACCTGGGGCGCCGTCTCCGATGCCTCCGTCGGAACCGGCGCGGCAATCGAAGGCGGTTGTGTCGCACTGGCACCTCCTATGCCGAAATCCAGAACGAAACGAGGCGGGTTCGCGAGGGGAAAGGATTTCACCTCGGAAAACATTCCCGCTCCGGAAGGTCGCGAAAAAACGCAGAGAAGATCCTTGCCGCTCTGGGAAATCGTGAGGGAAAGCTCCTCTCCATAGGGAGACGTTCCACCCTGGATATTTCCGACGACGATTCCTGGAAAACGGACTTCCACCGTATCTCCCTTGCGGGAAACCAAGGGAGCGATGTCCGAAGCGAGATCAAAGACAACCCGAACGTTGTCTCCCTCCCGCCACCAGCGGATGCGCTCCACTCTGCCACCGACGGAGGAAGAGGACTCCGTCGCAGGAAATTCCGAAGGAGAAGGCTCCTTCATCCCCAATTCTTTTCTCCATTCCTCCAAAATCCGGGAAGGAGTTCCTTCCGACGAAGAATCAGGCTGTACAACCGGAGACGGGACGAGGGGCTTTTCCTCCTCCACCGTTCCCGTTCCGGCCCAACGAAGCCCCGCCGCTCCTCCGGGAAGACCAAGAAGCCTGTTCAAAAGAACCAGCGTTCCCTGAGCCTCTCCCCACCACGTTCCGTCCCGAACCAATGGAGTATGGCGTAACGGCTGTATCTGCCCGTTCAATCTCGCCACGGCCGCATCGGAGACAAATTCCAGAATCTTCCCGTCTTTGGAGAGGAAGAGACTGTCCCCCTTGACCGACACCGAGCACTCTATCAATTTCGCCACGCTCTCCAGCGAGATGAAATCACCGGTCTTCTCGGCACGAACAGGCACAACACCCAGAAGGACGTTTCCCTTCCAGAGCTTTCGTCCCTCCTGCGCCGAGGCGATATCCGACGACATGCCTCCGGAAATCACGCCAAGGCAGCAAAACAGCACCCAGAAAAAAATGCCTCTACGAACCTGCGACCGAAACATCCCGCACCACCAGAGAACACGCTCCCGTACTCCCGAAAAACTTGAGATCCTCCCCTACGGCAACGATTCGCTCGAGAAATTCCAACAGATTACCCGCCATGGTCACACCCGCGAAAGGTTCGGAGAGAGAACCTTCCCGAATCACCACGCCTTTTGCTCCCAGGGAGAATTCGCCGCTCACCGTATCCACCGTATGCAACCCAAGCAGTTCCGTCACGTAGAGGCCCTGCCGCGCATCCCGAAGGAGCGATTCCAGGGAAGCCGTACCGGGGAGGAGAAAGAGATTTGTCGCTCCCACATCGGGCACGGAGGAGATGCCTCTTGTTCCATTGCCGGTACTCCGGACACCGTCTATTCGGGCGCTTCGCAGGTCGTAGAGAAAGGCAGCAACACATCCCCGGTCCAAAAGGAGCGTGCGCCCCGTGGGCACACCCTCTCCATCGAAGGGAGCCGTCCCGAGCTGCCGCGGAAGACGCCCGTCGTCCACGATGGAAAAGCAGGGAGGTGCTATTGTCAATCCCATTTTCCCTTTGAGGAGAGATCTTCCTTTTTGCACGTTCGAAGCGAGAAAAAGCTCCCCCAACTCGTCCAGGAGAGCGGCCGTCACCTCCCGGGAAAGCACCAGTGTGTATTTTCCCGTCGGCACCGGGCGTCCGCCGAGAGTCCTCGCGGTGTGTTCCACCGCGAGCGCCGCCACCGTTTCACTCCGAAGATCCTCAAGAAAACGGAGTTCTTCTCCGGAGCCGCCCATCTCCATGTCCTCTCCATCCTGCATGACCAGAGTCACACCACATCCCACGCCGGTACCCCGATGCCACAACCGGGAGCCGTTGGTGTTCGCATAGAAAGATTCTCCCCAGCCGTCGTGCCAGAAAGCGCTGCGAACCGAAACGATCCTGGGGTCCTTTCCCGCCACCATGGAATGAAGTTGATGTGCCTCCCGAAGCCGATCCTCTCGTGTCAGCGCGTAGACTGCTTCATCTTCCACGTCCAGATTCGGCGCATCGCCTCGATCGAGAAGATCGCTCAGGCCCACATGAGGATCCGCAACGGAGGTACGGGCATTATGCACACTCCATTCCGCAAGAGAGTCCATCATCCTCCGGTCAAGACCGTTCACGAAGGCGACTCCCTGACGTCCGTCGGAAAGAAGCGACCGCAATCCTATGCCACAGGACAGCCCCGACGAGTCTTCCTCGATTGCCCCGTCACGGAGCGAAAGGCTGCTTCCCACACCGGCGACATAGAACACATCCGCACCCTCTACATCAGGAGAGCGTTTGGCCTCGCCAAGAAGCCACTCGGCTATCGACTCCACGTCCTGACGACGAGCGATCTCTCTCACGAAGGACGAGCCTCCTCGAGAATAACCGCCGCAGCCTTTCGCACATCCGCCTCGTCGACGTCGAAATGTGTGACGAGCCGGAAACGTCGGGGGGTGGTGGGGTTGAAAATCACGCCCCGCTTTCCACACCGTTCGGAGATCTCCCTGGCCCCGGGAAGGGAGGGAGAAAGCGACACGTACACCATGTTCGTGGGCTTGGCGCAGGATTCCACGCTCATTCCCCCCTCGCGGAGCAATGTCGCGAGGAGAGCGGCGTTTCCGTGATCCTCGGCGAGCCGAGAAACCATGCGCTCCAGGGCCACGATCCCGGCGGAGGCAATCACACCCGCCTGACGGAGACCGCCGCCCAGGCGTTTTCTCCAGTGCCTTGCCTGGCGGATAAACTCCTTCGAACCGCAAACCACGGAACCCACTGGAGCACCCAACCCTTTGGAAAGGCAAATTTGCACCGAATCCACAGCGGCGGTGAATTCCTTGACGTCCACCTTCCAGGCCACTGCGGCGTTGAAGACCCGGGCGCCATCGAGATGGACCGCCAGACCGGCGTCAATGGCACAGCGCACGAGTTCGCCATAGGCAACCGGATCCGCTGCGTTTCCTCCCTCGCGGTTGTGGGTGTTCTCCAGACAGAGGAGTCGGGCCGGTGCGAAATGGACATTTTCGTCCCGGCACAGGGCCTGGACCCCCTCCTTCGATGGAAGTCCGCCCGCATCGTCCACGACAAGAGGCATTACACCTCCCAGAACGGCAAGGCCCCCTCCCTCGTAATTGTAAATATGGCATTCCTTGCCCACGATGGCGCCGTCACCCCGGGCGCAGTGAGAAAGAAGAGCCACCAGATTTCCCTGGGTACCGGACGTGACGAAAAGCGCCGCTTCATGCCCCGTAAGTCCTGCAGCGAGTTCCTCGAGTCGCCGGACCGTCGGATCCTCCCCGTACACGTCGTCCCCGACTTCGGCGGCACTCATAGCCTTGCGCATTTCCTCGGTGGGGCGGGTAACCGTGTCACTCCGCAAATCTATCACCATAGGTCGCTTCCTCCTCTCGAAGAGCCCGGAAACGGGGGCTCTTCTTGCCTTTCGTCCCAACCCGCTCCGATGCCCCCGCACGTCGCCGTTGTTGCGAAAAACACGACAAGGCGAAGCAGAGCACAGGGACGGGCGATTTTCTTACATCACGATGCCGAGTCTTGCCCAGGGAAGCAGTGCATCCTCGACCGTCACTCCAAGGGACACTCCCGGGCGATTCGCACCGTGAAAATCGGATCCGGCGGTGACGAACAATCCGTATTTTGCGGCCAGGCGCATAAAATCATACATCTCCCGGGCGGTATGGTGCGGAGAAACGCACTCAAGCCCCCAAAGCCCCAGGTCCGTCAGATCCCTCAGCAGGCGTTCGAACTGATCCTCCGGCAATCCGGTCTGCCCGGGATGGGCCAGCACCGCTACTCCGTTACATTTTTGAATCATGGCAATGCAGGACTCGGGCGAGAATTTCTCCCGGGGAACGTAGGCCGGTGCTCCCCTTCCCAAAAAACGGCCGAAGCTGGAGCGCATGTCCTGGGCATATCCTTTCCGTATCAGGACTCGAGCGATGTGAGGACGTGCCACCACTTCCCCACCAGCCTCGCGCTCAACCTCCTCCAGAGAGACGTCCATACCCAATTTCTGCAGCACCTCGCAGATACGACGATTTCTCACGTCCCTCTGCGCACGAAGATCCTGCAGCGCCCCCTCCAGGAAGGAACAGGAAGGATCGAACCGATATCCAAGGATGTGCAGCGTAAACGGCGCCTCCGCGGAAAGTTCCACCCCGGTCACACCCCGGACATTGTACTTCTTGCAGGCCCGGAGAAACGCTGCAAGTCCCAGGGTCGTATCGTGGTCCGTCAAGGAAAGCACCGCCACACCGTGGCTCTTCGCCCTGCGAACGAGTTCTTCCGGCATCAGCGTTCCATCCGACGCCGTGCTGTGCGTGTGCAGATCGATCTTCACCATCCCGCAGGGCACCTCCACCTTCCCCTCCGTACGGTTCGAGAGATTGCCGGATAAGAGACATGGAAAAACCCCTTCCCGGCATACAGCGGCCCTTCGGAAGGGGAGCAAACTTCTCGTCGGCGTCAACATCTCACATCCCGCCGTTTTCCCAGGAACGGAAAACTACTTGGTCTTTCCGTCCTCCTCGGAAATTTCCGAAACCTCGAAAAGTGCTCCGAGGTCGAGAAGCACGATGAGTCTGCCATCTCCAGCCTTTGCAACACCGAGAAGATACTTTTTGTCCACGCTCGATTCCACCGAATCGGCGGACTCCACCTGCGCATCCGTGATATTGCTCACTTCACGAACGGCATCCACGAGGAATCCGAAAAGAATGTCCTCAAGCTCCACCACGACAATACGGGATTCACTGTTGATGCTCTGCGGTTCTCCTCCCATTTTCTGGGAGATATCCATCACGGGAATGACCGTCCCCCGGAGATTGATGACACCACGGACGAAATGAGGTGCTTTCGGAACACGTGTAATGGTTGGGGGAACTCGGACGATTTCCCGCACCTTGTTCACGTCAAGGCCGTAGTTTTCCTTGAATAGTTCGAAAACGAGGATGATCCGCTCGCGGCCGGAGGACGCCCCCTGTTCCTTGCCTCTTTTCTTCACATCCATGTCCACCACTGCAGCCATGCCGTTCCCCTCCCTTATGGGGCGACTTTCTTTTTGCAGAAAGATCCGACGCCCGCTGCCCTTCGATCCTATTGTACTATAGGTCGCGTGAAACGTCCTCGAAAAAAACACTCTGAGGTGGGAATCGCTGTCATGCCTTCCCTTTTTTCTAGGGAGTCTCTGAATAAGGCTGCGTCAGCCCCCGCAGGGCGCCTCGCAGAGCCTGATGCGACCCGAGTCAAGGAAAAGCGAAAGATCTTTGTTCAGAGCTTCCCTAGGGAATCTCTGAATAAGGCTGCAACAGCCCAGCAGGGGGCCTCGCAGAGCTTGATATGACCCGAGCCAAGGGAAAGCCAAAGGTCGTTCTTCAAAGCTTCCCTAGGTCATTCTCCTGATTTTCCCCTTGCTCTCCCTTTTTATCATTTTAATTTAATGGACAAAACGTGCTTTTTGCTGTATTTTTGAATTCCACTAATAAGGAAGGTGAGATCGCATGGAGGAACAGAGAGGCAGCGGAACCGAGCAGTTTCTCGATTCCTGCAGCAAAGTTACGGCACGACTCGTCGAATCGGTCTTTCAGACAGCTCAACTCGCCGGAGGAAACACTCCTGAAATTCGGGAACTTTTTCAACAGTGGCTCGATTTTCTCTCCTCCGACATCCTGTACAACCTGGAAAAAAATTCGGAGATCGACGTAAACAAAGAGGCACAGCGTATCGGCATTACGTCCTCCTCGCTTTTGACCTTGCTGGTCTCTTTGCACCGGCAGGGAAAAATCTGCATTGCTTCGGTCAAAGCCCTTCGGGACGATGCCGCGAACAGAGAACTCTGCCATTGTCTCATCGAAAAGGCCAAGGAGGAATAGCACGCCATGACGGATATCGAACTGCTCGAACAAAAGGCCCGACAGAACGCGGCAAAAGCCGAGGCAGGGATGTTCCCGTCCCCGGAAGCGTCTTCCGTGCCAGGATCCATTGCCTATCCGCTTCTTACTCCCGGAGCGACACCGGAGGACATCTCCCGACACTGTGACGAGGCGATCCAGAATGGCTTTGCCTCCATCACAGTACCGTTGAACTCCATTCCTCTCGCCGTGGAACTTTTGAGCGATTCCCCGATAACTGTGGGAACCATGGTGGGATTTCCCTTTGGATCAGTTCCGCTGCACATCAAGGAACGGGAGATTTTCTCCGCCATCGCTTCCGGAGCCCAGGAAATCAACGTCGTCGTCGACATCGCACCACTGCGTCAGGGAAAGAAACAACTCTTGTTCGAGGAAATGAAGACACTTCGTGAGATCACGGAAAAGAAACAACTCGTCTTCGTTCTTGAGGTTCCTTTCCTGAACGCTCTCGAGACGATCACCGCGGTCCGTCTTGCATCTATGGCACACGCTGATTTCGTCAGCACATCCTCGGGGTTTTTCGGCACTGCATCCATCGCCCACGCATCCATCCTCGCCTCGGCATCACCGGAAGGGCTTCTCGTGAAGACCGTCGGAGAAATCCGAACACTCAGACACGCACAGGCGCTTCTCTCCCTGGGAATAGCCCGTATCGAAATCCCCAAGGCGCCGGACCTGTTCCACACTGTCGCGGCTCGCTGAGAACACTGGAATTTTCATGGAGTTACGAAGCGCATGGAGGTGGAAGAGTTTCTGAAGGAACTCGAGACATCTCTGGGGTCTCTCGATTCCTGAAGGATATGTCGTCAGGGCGGGAAGCCGTAGGGAATCTCTGAAATAAGGCTACGTCAACCCCGCGGGGCGCCTCGCAGAGCCTGATGCGACCCGAGTCAAGGGAAAGCGAAAGGTCTTTATTCAGGGCTTCCGTAGGAGAAGAAACGGCATGAAAAAAGAGATCCCGGAGATTTCTCTCCGGGATCTCTTCGATATTAGGTTTCTGGCAGTGACCTACTCTCCCACGGG
Source organism: Aminiphilus circumscriptus DSM 16581 (assembly GCF_000526375.1). NCBI lineage: Bacteria > Thermotogati > Synergistota > Synergistia > Synergistales > Aminiphilaceae > Aminiphilus > Aminiphilus circumscriptus. Next base: position 481,210 of record NZ_JAFY01000005.1, read on the forward strand.
TACCCCCCGCAGTACCATCGGCGCTGGAAGGCTTAACTTCCGGGTTCGGCATGGAGCCGGGTGTGTCCCCTCCGCCATGACCACCAGAAACCAATTCTTGCACCCGAAACATCTCAACAACCTGCGCAGCATTTCAAGAGGAAGAGGCCTCGGCGGATTAGTACCGGTCGACTCAACGGCTCTCACCGCTTACATCTCCGGCCTATCTACCCTGTCGTCTTCAGGCCGCCTTACCTGGCTCTCCAGTGGGGAATCTCATCTTGGGGTGGGCTTCCCGCTTAGATGCCTTCAGCGGTTATCCCTTCCGCACATGGCTACCCGGCTTATGCAGCTGGCGCCACAACCGGTACACTAGCGGTGCGTCCACTCCGGTCCTCTCGTACTAGGAGCAGCTCCCCTCAAATTCCCTACGCCCATGGTGGATAGGGACCGAACTGTCTCACGACGTTCTAAACCCAGCTCACGTACCGCTTTAATGGGCGAACAGACCAACCCTTGGGACCTGCTTCAGCCCCAGGATGCGACGAGCCGACATCGAGGTGCCAAACCTCCCCGTCGATGGGAACTCTCGGGGGAGATCAGCCTGTTATCCCCGGGGTAGCTTTTATCCGATGAGCGACGGCCTTTCCACACAGCACCGCCGGATCACTAGGACCAGCTTTCGCTCCTGCTCGAGATGTCTCTCTCACAGTCAGGCTACCTTATACCCTTGCGCTCAACGGGCGATTTCCATTCGCCCTGAGGTAACCTTCGCGCGCCTCCGTTACTCTTTGGGAGGCGACCGCCCCAGTCAAACTGCCCACCTGACACTGTCCGGCGCGCGGATTCACGCGACGCCGTTAGAATCCCAGCACATCAAGGGTGGTATCCCAACGTCGGCTCCACGAAAACCGAAGTCCTCGCTTCAATGCCTCCCACCTATCCTGTGCATGATCTACCGAAATCCAATATCAGGCTACAGTAAAGCTCCACGGGGTCTTTCCGTCCCACCACGGGTAACTGGCGTCTTTACCAGTACCACAATTTCGCCGGGTCCCTCGTCGAGACAGCGCCCAGATCGTTACGCCTTTCGTGCAGGTCGGAACTTACCCGACAAGGAATTTCGCTACCTTAGGACCGTTATAGTTACGGCCGCCGTTTACTGGGGCTTCGGTTCAAAGCTTCGCTTGCGCTGACCTCTCCCCTTAACCTTCCAGCACCGGGCAGGCGTCAGTCCCTATACGTCGCCTTACGGCTTATGCAGAGACCTGTGTTTTTAGTAAACAGTCGCCTGGGCCTGGGTTCTGCGGCCACCCTCAGCTCCAAAAGTCTTTTCTTCACCAGGGTGGCACCCCTTCTCCCGAAGTTACGGGGTTAACTTGCAGAGTTCCTTAACGAGGGTTTTCCCGTTCACCTTAGCCTGCTCAGCCAGCCCACCTGCGTCGGTTTACAGTACGGGCGCTCGATGTCCTCCCTAGCGGCTTTTCTCGGCAGTGGGGCGTCAATGTCTTCGCTTCCGTGGAAGCTCCGCGTCAGGTCTCAGGATTATGGACTCGCGGATTTGCCTACGAGTCCTCCCTACGCCTTTGCACCGGGACGTCCATCACCCGGCACACCTAGCCTGCTGCGTCACCGCTTCGGTAATAACGGCCACCAAACGGGGCAGGAATGTCTACCTGCTGGCCATCGCCTACGCCTTTCGGCCTCGGCTTAGGTCCCGCCTAACCCTGGGCGGATCAACCTTCCCCAGGAATCCTTGGGCTTCCGGTGAACATGATTCTCACATGTTTCGCGCTACTCATGCCGGCATTCTCGCTTCCGTACGGTCCACCAAGCCTCACGACTCGACTTCTCCCCATACGGAACGCTCCCCTACTACCAAGATCTTCCGATCTCGATCCGAAGCTTCGGCTGCAAGCTTAGCCCCCCACATTTTCGGCGCGGCAACGCTCGACCAGTGAGCTATTACGCACTCTTTCAAGGATGGCTGCTTCTAAGCCAACCTCCTGGCTGTCTGGGCGTCACCACATCCTTGTCACACTTAGCTTGCCATTCGGGGCCTTAGCTGTCGGTCTGGGTTGTTTCCCTCTCGACTACGGACCTTCTCACCCGCAGTCTCACTCCCATGGATCCGGTCTACGGTATTCGGAGTTCAGTTGGATTTGGTAGGTCCTGCGACCCCCGCACCCATCCGGTGCTCTACCCCCGTGACCTTCTGCCCATGAGGCTGCACCTCAATGCATTTCGGGGAGAACCAGCTATCACCCGACTCGATTAGCTTTTCACTCCTATCCACAGCTCATCCGAGACTTTTTCAACAGGCACCGGTTCGGTCCTCCAATCGGTTTTACCCGATCTTCAACCTGGCCATGGATAGATCGTCGGGCTTCGGGTCTTTTCCTCGCGACTCTACGCCCTCTTCGGACTCGGTTTCCCTGCGGCTCCGGACCTCCTAGTCCTTAACCTCGCCACGAAAAAAAACTCGCCGGCTCATTTTCCAAGAGGCACACCGTCACGGCTTGCGCCGCTCCGATTGCTTGTAGGCACGCGGTTTCAGGTCTCTTTCACTCCCCGCCAGGGGTGCTTTTCACCTTTCCCTCTCGGTACTGCTCCACTATCGGTCGCTTATGGTATTTAGCCTTGGAGGATGGGCCCCCCTGATTCAGACGGAATTTCACGTGCTCCGCCCTACTCGGGATCCGACTTCCGAAGGTCCGTTCCTTTCGCCTACGAGGCTTTCACTCTCTGCGGCAGGCTTTCCCAACACCTTTCGGCTAGAAACGAACTTGCTCACTTCGGGAAGACGCTGCGGCATCTTCGCATTCGGTCCCTCGACCCCGACTACGCAACGCCCGCAGGCTTGGCACGTACTCGGTTTAGGCTCTGCCCGTTTCGCTCACCACTACTCGGGGCATCTCTTCGATTTCTTCTCCTCCGGTTACTGAGATGTTTCACTTCACCGGGTTGCCGCCTCTTGCGAGGCGCCTCGTCTTCTACGAGGCGGGTTACCCCATTCGGGTATCCGCGGTTCTCGGGATGCTTGCTCCTCCCCGCGGCTTTTCGCAGCTTGCCACGCCCTTCTTCGGCCATAAGCGCCAAGGCATCCCCCGCGTGCCCTTGATACCTCTCCCTCTTGCTGCTGCTACGGTTGTCAAGATGCTTCGGGTTCTCTATACCCTACAAGTCCGAAGGCGCAGAGAGTGCATACGGGGCTCCTTAGAAAGGAGGTGATCCAGCCGCACCTTCCGGTACGGCTACCTTGTTACGACTTCACCCCCCTCACCAGACACACCTTCGACGGCTCCTCCCTCCGAAAAGGTTAGGCCACCGGCTTCGGGTGCACCCGACTCGGGTGGTGTGACGGGCGGTGTGTACAAGGCCCGGGAACGTATTCACCGCGGCTTGGCTGATCCGCGATTACTAGCGATTCCAGCTTCATGGAGTCGGGTTGCAGACTCCAATCCGAACTGGGAACGGCTTTCTTAGGATCCGCTCAGGGTCGCCCCTTCGCTTCCCGTTGTGCCGCCCATTGTAGCACGTGTGTCGCCCTGGACATAAGGGCCATGATGACTTGACGTCATCCCCACCTTCCTCCGGCTTGTCGCCGGCAGTCCGCCGAGAGTTCCCGCCCGTAGCGTTGGCAACTCGGCGCAGGGGTTGCGCTCGTTGCGGGACTTAACCCAACATCTCACGACACGAGCTGACGACAGCCATGCAGCACCTGTGCACGCTCCCTCACCGAAATGAGGGTCCTTCACCTTTCAGATCCGTACCACGTGCATGTCAAACCCAGGTAAGGTTCTTCGGTTTGCATCGAATTAAACCACGTGCTCCACCGCTTGTGCGGGCCCCCGTCAATTCCTTTGAGTTTCAGTCTTGCGACCGTACTCCCCAGGCGGAATGCTTATCGCGTTAACTCCGGCACGGATGCCCGACGGCACCCACACCTAGCATTCATCGTTTACGGCTGGGACTACCGGGGTATCTAATCCCGTTCGCTCCCCCAGCTTTCGCACTTGAGCGTCAGTATCCGGCCAGGAAGCCGCCTTCGCCACTGGTGTTCCTCCCGATATCTACGCATTTCACCGCTACACCGGGAATTCCACTTCCCTCTCCGGTACTCCAGTCCGACGGTTTCGTCCGCAAACAAGGGTTGAGCCCTCGCCTTTCACAAACGACCTGTCGGTCCGCCTGCGTGCCCTTTACGCCCAGTGATTCCGGACAACGCTCGCCCCCTACGTATTACCGCGGCTGCTGGCACGTAGTTTGCCGGGGCTTCCTCGTGTGGTACCGTCACTCGCTTCTTCCCACACAACAGGAGTTTACATCCCGAGGGACTTCTTCCTCCACGCGGCGTCGCTGGGTCAGGGTTGCCCCCATTGCCCAATATTCCCCACTGCTGCCTCCCGTAGGAGTCTGGACCGTATCTCAGTTCCAGTGTGGCCGGTCGCCCTCTCAGGCCGGCTTGCCGTCTTCGCCTTGGTAGGCCGTTACCCCACCAACCAGCTGATAGCCCGCGAGTCCCTCCGGAAGCGGATCGCTCCCTTTCACCTCTCGGCTTATGGGGTCTTAGCAGTCGTTTCCAACTGTTGTCCCCCTCTTCCAGATAGGTCCTCACGCGTCACTCACCCGTCCGCCACTAACATCCGGCTTCAGCAAGCTTCCACCAAATGCCCGTCCGACTTGCATGTGTTAGGCACGCCGCCAGCGTTCGTCCTGAGCCAGGATCAAACTCTCCAGAGTTTTCCTGCTGCTCGCTCTTCGGCTTCCGCCGATAGGGCTTCCCCTTCACGCTTCACCATAAAAAGATTGCTCCCCTACGGCTCCACGACTCCGAGGTCGCCCTTCCCGTCTTTCTCTCTGCTGCCTTCGAACTTGTCAAGGTGCTGTTACCTCGCGGCCCTTCCGGAGCGCGCAGGGGAGATACTACCAGCCTCGACTACTCACGTCAACCCCCTCTTTCTCCTTTTTTATTCCTGACTTTTATTGATCTTCAAAACACTCACGACATCCCTTCTTCTCTGTTTTTTGAGAAATCGGTCTCCATGTTTTCAGGCGCTGCTGCGCTCCTTTTGGAGGCACCATGAAAGCTTCCGTTGCAAGGCGCGAAAATTCTTCCAAGAAAAGAACTTTGTTGCGATGCGAAAAATATTTTCCCCCGGAGCAGAAAAGCCAGGAAGAAAGACCTCCGACACAACATCCTCAAACACTCTCCTCGGCCTTCGGGAAAAGATGTTCATCGAAAAGCGAGACTTCGCGAGGCCTGGGTCACGATCCGTTCATAGCCATCCTTCTGCACCGCGGGATAGCGCACAAGAAGGGTGAGTATGGTTTCCCCATCCCGAGAAAAGAGAACTTTCTCGTAGAAAATCTCTCCTCCGTCAATACCTGAAAGGACGAACCAAAAGTCTTTTGCTGCCTTGTAGGTGATTTCCACTCCCTCGCTCCGGAGTTCCGCCATCCGCTCCTGAAGCAGGGTCGAAGGAGTCATCTCCAGGGCGTTGTAGAAAGCAAAAACCGCGAGAGAGCCCTTTCCGTCGGGAGCGAGGAATTGTCGTCCGTCATTGTTCGTCGGCGCTTCCTGGGGAAGAAATGCCGCGGGCACAAGCACTTCGTACCCGAAACGGGTGTTTGCGTAGAGGGAAAAGTCCGATGCCTCCACTATCGGGACAAGGGCAGAGAAGGGGGAGAGAGGACAAAGGACGCAAAGAAAAATGACGCATGTGCAAAGACAATACCGCATGGCTACACCCCCGAGCGTTTTCCGGAAAAACGTTATTTCACCTCGCAAAGAATTCTCTCGAACACGTTGAAGGTTGTTTCGTCGTAGAGAAAGAGGGCAATTTCCTCCAGATCCGTTTCTTCCTCTCCGAGGTGGAAAAAAATCTGAGAGAGCATGATCCTCGCGCATTCCTCCGGAGAAAAGCCGCCCACGCCTGTCCCAAAGGCGGGGAGAGCGACCCGGCGCATGTTCCGATCGTCGCAAAGGGTGAGAACGCTTTCGGTCGCTTGGCGGATGAGTTCCCCCGAAGTGACCAGATCCTGCCCCATGACGGCGGCATGGATCACGAACTTGGCCTTGAGCCTTCCGCCTCCCGTGCAGACGGCGCTTCCACGGGGAATGGGACCGAGACGCATCGCCTCGATTTCTATCTCGTCGCCCCCCTTGCGCTTGAGAGCCCCAGCGACGCCGCTTCCCATCCAAAGCCGGTCATTGGCGGCATTCGCGACGGCGTCGCCGTCGTATTCCGCAATATCCCCAAGACAGAGACGAATGATCGTCGTACCAACCCGACATTCCCGCGTCACGGTACATCCCTCCTTCCTCCTCGTTCCCCACGCGCGCACCCGAGCACGACATCCAAACCCACGAAAAAGGGGATCGCCCCAGGCGATCCCCTTTACTCTAGCGCATCGATGGCACGACAACAAGCCCTTTTCCGGAGAGACATCCGCCGCAAGGCGATGGCATCGACCACAATCAGTACGCCTTGGCGAAAATGGCGAGTCTGGCATCCTTCTTTCCCGTGTAGAAACACGTCCCTCGAGTTTCGTCTCCCAAGGGAAAACAACGCACCGTCGCGCCCGTGGCATCCTTGATGGTCTTCTCGTCCTCCCGGCTTCCCGCGAAATAGGCCTTGAGAAAACCTCCGCAGTTCTCCAGCACGTCCTTGAATTCGTCCATGGACGAAACGGAAACGGTGTTGGCGACGCGGAATTCCGTCGCCCGCCGCAGCAGTTCCTTCTGGATTTCCTCAAGGAGCATCGGAATCTTCTCCACAACGGCATCCCGGGCAATGTCGCCGCGCTCACCCGTGTCGCGGCGGACATACCGCACCACCCCTTCGGCACGCTCGCGCTCGCCCAGTTCGAGCCGCAGGGGAACACCTCTCTGGAGATGGAAGAAGAAGCGGTCGCCCGGCCTCATGTGAAACTGCGTGTCTACCTGGGCGCGCTGCATTCCAAGGACTTTACAGAGGGTTGCCGCCATCTCCCTCGCGTCGGGGAGGAGTTTTTCCTGTAGTGTCGCCTCGTCGGGAGAGATGGGGAGGATCACCGTCTGAACGGGCGCCACTCGAGGAGGCAGAATGAGCCCGTCGTTATCCGAGTGAGTCATGATGATGGCGCCGATAAGGCGCGTGGAGACACCCCAACTGGTCGTCCAGGCATGCTCGAGCGTTCCCGCCATGCTCTGAAACTTGATGTCGAAGGCCTTGGCGAAGTTCTGACCCAGGAAATGGCTTGTCCCGGCCTGAAGGGCCTTCTTGTCGCTCATCATGGTTTCACATGTGTAGGTGTTGTCCGCCCCGGGGAAGCGTTCGCCCTCGGATTTCTCACCGGGAATGACCGGAAGGGCAAGTTCGTCCACCATGGTCTCCCGGTAGACTTCGAGCATTTTCAAGGTTTCTTCCATGGCCTCCTCGCTGGTGGCGTGAGCGGTATGCCCCTCCTGCCAAAGAAATTCGGAGGTGCGGAGAAAGAGACGAGGACGTTTCTCCCAGCGCATGACGTTGCACCACTGGTTGATCAGAATGGGAAGATCCCTCCAGGACTGAACCCACTTGCTGTACATGTGGCCGATGACGGTCTCGGAGGTGGGACGGACCACAAGGGGCTCCTCCAGTTCTTCGCCCCCCGCGTGGGTAACCACGGCACATTCCGGGGCGAATCCCTCCACATGTTTGGCTTCCTTTTCGAGAAAAGAATTGGGAATGAGGAGGGGGAAATAGGCGTTCACGTGCCCCGTCTCCTTGAACCGGCGGTCAAACTGCTGCTGGATGTTCTCCCAAAGGGCGTACCCGTTGGGGCGCACCACCATGCATCCTCTCACGGGAGCGTAATCAGCAAGTTCCGCCGCCTTGATGACGTCGAGATACCATTGCGAGTAGTCCGTTTCTCTGGATGTGATGTTACGGGCCATATTCGTTTCCTCCTGTCTGCCGTCTTCTTACACCGCGCCTCGGTCACAATGTCCGGATTGTATCCGGTGCAAGATCTTCCGTCCACACGTTCCGCCTCGCGACAAAAAAATCAGGGAATCAGCTTATGCCCCTGGTAGGGACCTCCCAGCTCGAAACCGAAGGTCCAGTGACCGCGGTCGTCGTAAAGGACCATGACCGATCCGCCCAGGAACTGCCCCGGCATGGAAAGTGCCACGCCGATCTCCCAGGGGGATTCCTGCTCGGTCCAACTGTCGTTGAAGATGGCACCCTTGGCGGCAAAAAAGTCGCCGTAGAGCGAACCGAATCCGCCCTTCCAAAGGAGGCGGCGCACCGCCACACGAAACCACGCCGCGTAATCCCCGTACAGCGGCGAACCTCCCAGGGAGCGAAGATCGTCGGGAGAACCGAGGTACGCACCGTGAACCGGGTTCCCAGAATTCCCTCCCGTGACTCCCCCCGCCACAAGGAGACGCATGTCCTCCCGAAGGGGTTTCACCCACGTGAAATCAAGGCTCCAGAGAAACTCACTGCAATCCGCCCACCAGAGGGAAGCGACAATCGAACTTCCTCGGGTTGGATCGGCGAGATCGTCGAGATCACCATACCGAAACGTCATCTGGGGACCCCAGTTGTGCTCATCCGCCACACCGGATTGTACGTATTCGCCAAAAATTCCCCATTCCATCTCGAGAAGACCCCACCATTGCGTCCTGGAAATTCCCAGCGTGTATCGGTCCCACTCGAAGGAACCGGCATTGCGCGTCTCGGTCTCCCAATGACGTACTGAAAAAGCGATCTCCTGCCGTCGGTAACCTGAGACGGGTGAAAAGTAGCGTGCCTCGAGACCGAGGTTGTCGCTCAGGAATAGGTCCGCCCGCAGAAGGTCGCCTTCGCGGAAGAGATTCCGGCCCAATCCCGTCAGGTAGAGCCACCGATGAGAATCCAGATTCGAGGTATACCCGTCGATGAGCACCGAGTAGGGAGCCGCCTCTTGGGCGAGAAGAACCACTTCCACACCTCCCGGAACGGGATCAAGCTGGTAGCCCACCGCTCCCACGTCGTCCCGCTCTCCGATGATAACGCAGGCATCGAGAATGACTGCAGGGTCCACGGGTTCCCCTATCCAGGACGCGTAGGTGCGCTCCAAGAAACTCTTCGTCACGGGAGGCACACCCTCCACCCGAACGCCTTTTACCAGAGGAGCGGGAACGCGCCGCCGCTCTCCCGGGAGCGGCGCAGAGGACGCAACGGTTCGGAGGCCCTGGAGTGCATCCTCCGCGGCCTTTCTTCCCGCCCGGACGATCTCCTTTTCGTTGCCTGTTCCGAGCGTGGAAAAATCGCCCACGGCAGGGCGTAACACGAGGGCCGCCTCGGCGAGATCCTCCTCGATGTTTTTTCGCGTCATGATGGTGATCCCCTGGTCGAGAACGTCCGTGACAAAACGAAGTCTCGAACGGGAGCGCAGCCCGCTGGAGACATCCACAGCAATGACGGGGTACCCTGGAAAAACCTCTTTGGCGACACGAACGGGAATATTGGCGACGAGGCCTCCGTCCACAAGAAGCCGGCCTCCCATGGGCCAGGGCTCGAAGACACCCGGAATCGCCATGGACGCACGCATGGCTGTGGCAAGCCCACCTTCCCGGAGGATAACCATCTCCCCCGTCTCAAGATCAGTCGCAACGGCAGCGAAGGGAATGGGAAGATCGTCGAAGTGGACCACCGGGGCATGTGCAACGAGCGAGAGGAGCTTGTTGAGCAGGCGCGTTCCGTTGATGACGCCGAGAGGCCCTGTGGGCTTGTTGTCTTTGTCGAAGTCGATACGGAAAAAAGCCTGGTCCGGCTTGCCCTTCTGTCCGGCCGCAGGAACGGTTCTGTCCTGAAGGAGTGCCGCAATGTCCAGATCCAGAACGACCCGTTCCAAATCCGTTCCGGAATACCCCGAGGCAGCGAGTCCTCCCATGATGGCTCCCATGCTCGTTCCCACGATCCCCACCACGGGGATGCCCTCTTTTTCGAGGACCTGGAGGACACCGATGTGGGCGAGTCCCTTGGTCCCTCCGCCGGAAAGCGCGAGCACCACTCCGCCCATCTCCTTTGGAGAAAGTGCCTGTCCCTCGTCCGCCTCGATGACACCCGCGGAGCAGAAGAGCACAAGAAACAGCGCCGCTAGCCGTTTCAACATGACGCGATCTCCTCCCTTTTCCTGTTACCGAAGCATGATACCATAGACAAAAGACATCGCGGGCCAGGAAAGGAACACGCGACATCACAAGAGTGCACAAAAACTGATAGGGAGGCGGAGAAAATGCGGCGAAGAGCATTCATCACGGGAGGAACAGGCGGCATCGGGCAGGCCACGGTGCTTTTGCTGGCAGAGAAAGGGATCGACGTGGCTTTTACCTACACCAGCAATGAAGAGAAGGCAAAGCAGCTCGTCTCCGACGTTGAAAAACGGGGAGGAAGCTGCCTCGCCTACAGGGCCGACGTCACGCGCATGGAGGAAATCGCCGCCGCTGCGGTGGATGCGGGAGGGCGTTTCGGCGGCATCGATTATCTGGTGAACAATGCGGGCGTGCTCGGGAAAGCGACTCTGTTGCTGGACATCGACGAGACGGACTGGGATCACGTCCTTTCCGTGAATCTCAAAGGAGGATTTCTCGCCACAAAGTGCATCCTCCCCTACATGATGGGCAGGGAAGGGGCGTGTATCGTCAACGTGAGCAGCATCGCCGGAAAGAACGGGGGGACCATGGGAGTCCACTATGCAGCGAGCAAGGCGGGGCTTCTCGGCTTCACTTTCCATCTCGCCCAGGAACTGCTCAATCTGGGAGTCCGGGCCAACGCGGTGGCTCCGGGTCCGGTGGACACAGGCATGCTCGACAGCGAGACCAGGGAGCGGCTCCGAGAACTCTCCCCTCTGGGGCGCATTGCGTACCCTGCGGAAATCGCCACTGCAATTCTTTTCCTTCTCGAAAACCGGTACGTGAACGGCGAGGTGCTTGATGTCAACGGAGGGCGCTATATGGACTGACGCATTTCGAACTCACCACCAGAGAAAAAAGAGGAGAAGGAATACCGCGACCAGTCCCAGGACGAGAACTCCCCAGAAAAACCAGGGAATTCCGGAGATGCCTGTCCGAGATCCGCTTGCCGCTCCATCGGCAAGCTCCACTTTGATGTCGCCGTGAACGACAGAACGAAAGAAGGTGTCCTCCCCCTCGACCCGCCCGTAGATTTCGTACTGTCCGTTTTTGAGGACACGAATCATGTACACTCGGCCCGGCACTTTGGGAAAACCGCGTCGTTCGAGCAGGAGCACGTCGCCGGGGTAGACATCCGAAAGAGGAACACCGTTCACAGGATCCACCACGGGGTCGAGAAGCCGCACGCCGGTCTCCGGAAGGATGACCGAGGCGGCAGCCTCTTCGGCAGGTCTGTTTTGCTCGTTTTCCTCCCCTCGTCGCTCTTCGCCGAGCGTGCTGTCCACGTAGGCATCGAGAGCGTTCTGGAGAGGCTGGATCTCCAACCCGAGGTCTCTCAGTTCCGGCAGAGAAACCATCGCGACCCTGAGCACGCTCAGGGAAATGTTACGTCCAATCGCCTCGCGCATACGTTTCTCCACGTGAACCGATGCACCGCGCAACGCGTTGGAGTCCTCGAAAAACTGGCGACTCTCGCCGGAGGAACCCGCGAATCCTCCCGTCGCCAATTCCAGTTCACCCAGCATCAAACCGATCATCTCGGGAAGAAACCCCTCGGATTGTCGGGCCAGCTGTTCCGCAGCATACCAATCTCCCTCGGAAACCTTGGGAGTCCCATGAGTCCCCATTCCCGAAACCAACTCGAGGACCCGATTCCAGACACGAAGCGCGCCGCTCCCCTTGTTGTAAGGAACCGGCGCGATGCTCCACCAGAGAACGCGTTTGTCCGGAGCCAACACGGCACCGAGAACGATGCTGATCTGGTCCGTATGGGGAAAGGCGCACCAGAAAACCATGTACTGTCTGCCGTTCGCCGTAAGAAAGGCAAACAGCTGCGCCGGATCCGCGCCTCCCCCGGCCTCCATGTAACGCTGCACTAGGGTTTCCACTTCCTCCCGGCGAACACCGATCACGTACGAAAGAAGATGCTGCAGATAGGACAATTTTTCTTCTTGGTCCTCCATGACCTCCACCCACCTTCGCGTCATCTCTTTCCATGAATGTCCGGTCAGAAGTGGGTCCTTTCTTCGTCAACCCCTGAGCGAGAGCGTTTCCTTCGTTTCTCCGTCGAGGCGATATTTTCTGAGGTGCTCCTGAAATTCCCGGGCGATTCCGCTCAGTTCTTCCGCGGCGGAGCGCAGTTCTCCGCTGTTTTTGACCACATCGGAAACCACGTTCCTGATCGTCAGGGCCTCATCCTTCGTTCGCGAGGCACCATGCGCGAGACGATCTATGGATGCCGCCATTTCCTGGGCACCGGCGGATTGCTCCTGCGCCGTGGCTGCCACGTTCTGAATCTGGTCACCGATGGCGGAAATGGCATCAAGAACCGCCGCGATGCGTTCTTCCATGACGGCACTCTCCTGCCGCCCCTGAGTGGCAAGCGAAACACCCTTGTCCGCGGACTGAACAGCCCTGTCCGTCCCACCCATGATTCCCTTGGCGAGGTCTCCGATCTTCCGGGCCGCCAGGTTGCTTTCCTCGGCAAGCTTGCGGACTTCCTCCGCAACAACGGCGAAGCCTCTTCCCGCCTCTCCGGCCCGGGCCGCCTCGATGGCGGCGTTGAGCGCCAGAAGATTGGTCTGATCCGCAATGCCCGCGATACTCGCCACGATACTTCCTATCTCGCCCGCCTGGGCATGAAGACGTGCGACCGCCTCGGCCACATCCTTGAACGCATCGGACATCTCCGCGACCCGGCGGGTCGTGGAACGAGTGATCTCTCCGGCTTTCTCCGCGTCACTCCGAAGCGTTTCCGCGTGATTCGACGCCTCCGACGAGGCCTGGGCCGCCCCCTGTGCGCTCGATGCGATCTCTTCGATTCCTGCATTGGCGGATTCCACCGCCTGAGCGTTCTCGTCCGCGAGGGCCTGAAGGGCCACGATCTTCTCTTCCACCGTTCGGATGATCTTGTCCGTGTCGTCCGCCACGGTATCGAGCATTTTCGCTTCCTTTTCGAGGCGGTTCGTCTCGGACCGGAGAGAAAGGAAAATTTCCCGCTGTCCCTGAATGATACCGTCCAGGGCGGCGCCTACCATGCAGAGTTCGTCTCCTCCGCACATGTCCGCCGCTGACGTGAGGTCACCGGCACGCACCGCATCGGCGGTTTCGAGAAGGACTCTGACCGGGCGGATGATGCCGCGCACGACAAAAAAGATCCACACGCCGAGCAGGAGAGACGCCGCAAGAGCAACCAGAATCTGCCGTTTCCCGAGCGCACCGATGGGAGCGAAAAGCCCCTCCTCGGGAACGGAAAGCCCAAGACTCCATCCCGAAGGAAGAGACCCGAAATAAAGCCGCTTGCGTTCACCTGCCTGCGTGTAGGTCCCCGCGCCATTCTCCCCTCCGATCATGCGTCGGCCTAATTCGGCAAGTTCCGGGGCAACCGCGTCGGAACGTTCCGTAATGCGGACCTTGAGGCGAATATTTTCGTCTGGATGGGCGATGATCAGCCCTTCCTGATTGACGAGAAAACCGTATCCAAAGCCACTGATCTTCTGCTCCACCACAAGGGAGACCAGCGTGTCGAGATCAATATCGGCGCCCACGACGCCGATCAACGAACCGTCTGCGGTCAGAACCGGCGTTGCGATGGTGAGAATGACCTTTCCTGTGTTGGCATCCACATAGGGATCGACATAAACGGTCTTCTTTGCCTCCACCGCCTTTTGGTACCAGGGACGCGTGCGAGCGTCGAAATTTCCCGGAGGAATCCACCCCGATCCATCCACAAACTTTCCGTTGGGAAAGCCAATATAGATATCCATGAATCCGGCGGCTTTGTTGGTCGCGGTGAGCAATTCCATATAGGGGAGGAGCATGGTGGACGTTACACCGAAGTTCTGCCACATGTATCCGACGTTCTCCGCAGCGTTGGCCACGACCTGCTCTCTTCCGTTCAGCCAGTTGGCCACGGAGCTGACCGCCATGGATGCACTGTTTTTCCCCGAGACTTCCAGTTCTTCCGAGAGAATGTTCCGAGCACCCACATAAGCCATACCCGCCATGACACCCACCGCAACGAGCACCCCGATTCCGAGCAAAACCAAGCGCGCACGCAACGTCATCGTTCCGTCTCCTCCCAGACCGAAATAATATGACTTCTTTTTCGCCAGGAACAGCCCGCCACGCGATTATGCGTCTCCCTCTTCCCCTTTCGGAACATTGCGCGGAACGTTCGTTCCGGTACATCGAAAAAAGACGCTCCCGCTCTCTCGCGAATCGAGGAGAGGAGACACCTCCAAAGGAATGCTGCAGTCAATTGACGACAATATGCCCCTTCCGCACACGTCATTGCGTGTTGTCGCGGTTCCGGGTACTCTCCGGCAATGGTCGCCGCGGAGCAAAACCATGGGGCGAAACGATGCCCTGCGGTCTTGTCCCATCGCCCTGCCCCACCTTTTTTTATTCGTTTCCGGCCCCCAAAACAGCATCAAGAGAGCACCGGAGATCGTCCCAGGACGAAGGAATACCTCGAAGCAAGAGTTTTCCATCGAGAATCCACGCCACTTCCGTACTTCGTATGCGAAATCGGAACACGTCTTTCAGGGCGATGACGTTCCTCGGGTCGATCAGTTCCAGGCGCACGGATTCGCCGAAGTGATCCCTCACATTCCGGAGTAATTCCCCCATGCGACGCATCTCCGCCGCCATGGGGAAGGATTCCATTTCAATCCTCCCGTATTCGATAGGGCAGCATCCCACACCGAAACCAGGGCGCTCCATGTAGACCTTGAGGACTCTCTCCATTGGCAGTCACGTCCTTTCCTTTTTCCGAACGCCCGGTGAAAGCACAAGCGCCTCAACTGTGCAGGGAGACCACCAAATAGATGTTTCCTTTGGGGTTTACCTGAAAAGGAAGCGTGAAGGAAACGATTCCAGGCTTCTGAGGAGGTACGGCCTTGATGTTCTCCCCCGCGATGATCTGGGGAGGAGTCAGATCCATGCCTTCTATGTCGAGTTTCATCAGCGTCTGGCCACTCACCATGTTCGTCAGCTCTCCCACGACACTCAGCGCCACGTTGTCCTCCAGGTTCGGCGGAATCATACCTCCGGACATGGCATTCACATAACTCGCAAATCCCTGCTCGTCCACCATGAGCGCCGCCGTGCCGTGCACCCCTCCTCCGACAAGCCCCACCAACGCCGCAACACGGCTTCCCGGAGCATTGACCCCTTGCGTCACCTGCGTTTTTACGAGAGACACAGTGACACCCAAAGTTTGACTCACGGAAACCAATCCGGCTCCGAAACTGTTCACGAACTTCGACAGCAATTCTCCCGCCATTGTCGACGCTCCTCCTGGGCCAATCCTCCGATTTTTTCCTCGTCCTCCCGGTGGGATCGAGGTTTTTCCCTCAAATCCACACCACGCTTCAAACAAGAGGTGAAAGTTCCCGTCACTCCTTGCAACATCATTCTACCCGTCCTTCTCCGGAGATCCAAGAAGGCTTCTTTATTTTCTCGGGACCCAACGCGGCAAGAAGGGTACTCCAGGCCGCAAGGTCATCAAGGGGCCGAGGTGGGACCTGCAGCGAGAGGGGCAGCAGACGCCGCATTCCCCTGGGAGGATGCAACTCCCAGTAAAGCCTGCGGGCATCGAGCGTGGAATATCGCTCCTCCACGACGCGAAGGGAAAACGCGCCTTCCGAGAGAAGCTTTTCCATTTTTTCCGATCCCGTTCCGTTCCCGAGAAAAAGAACCCGCACTGCCTCGTTCGGCACGTTCTCCGCACACCCCTCGGTGTGCCAGGGCTCCAAGCTCTCCCATCGCCTCGTCCGAAGAGCATCCAGAAAAACCGGCAATGCCGAAATCGGCGCAATTCCCGCGAGGAGAAGCGTGCCATCCTCCTCCGCAAGGACCCAGCCGAATTTCTCCCTTCCCGGATCGACACCGGCTAACACGAGATCATGGCCTCCGTGGAAGCCCACCTGGGATAGAGCCACATCCACTGTTCCGGATAGGAAACGATCCATTCGCTGAGGACATCGTTACTGCGCCGTACGGAGTCCTTTTCGTCCTCCCCGAAAAGCGTTCCCTCTTTTCCCTCCAGCGGAGAAAGAAAATGAAGATCATGAAAAATTCCGTCCTCACGACGAACCATGAAAAGAGGCACCACGGGAACCTGAAGTTTGAAGGCCATTTTGACGGGACCATAAGGGGTACTGGCAGGAAGACCGAGGAAGGGAACAACAATTCCCCGATCCTTAGGATCCTGATCGAGCAAAACTCCAAGAATCTCGCCTTTTCGCAGACAACGCAAAGCTTCTTTCAGATCGAATCCTTTGCCGATGGTGACGACACCACAGGAACGCCGCAGCTCTGCAATGAGATCGGAAATGCGGGGATCCCGCTGTTCCGCACCGATGGCGTTCATGGGATATCCCCGTTCCGCAAGCCAAGCGGCGGCCATCTCCCAGCTCCCAAAATGCGCCGTGAGGAGAATGACACCCTTTCCCCGGGCGAGGGCGTCTCGCAGATGCTCCTCTCCATGAACGGTAACGAAGCGTTTCACCTGTCCCTTCATTTGAGGAAGCCGGAGAAACTCCACGACACTGCGTCCAATGTTCCCATAGGAACGCCGCACGATATGCCGCGCCTCGGGTATTCCCACTCCCAGAGCCCGGACGCAGCGAGCTTCCGCGCCGTCCACACGCTTCTTGTCCCAGATCCACAACAATGTTCCAAGTGTCTGACCAACCCGGAGCGCGGCGCGGTGAGGCAGGTGGTTCACCAGTCGCCGCACAACACAAAGCATCTTCCAAACCGCCTCCCGATTCACCCTTGACGTCCCTCCTTGATACAACAACTTCCACACACGTCCCATGCCTCCATAAATGGCCTCCCCTGTTTTCTCCGGGGTGCGTCGCTCCTCTTCCCCTGCATGCTCTCCACTGCCCACTTGACCGACAGTGAAGACATTCTATACTTTTCTCCATAATTCTGAAGCGACAAAACCGCTCGGGAGGTGTGTCATGCTCGAAAAAATCCTCTATCCTTCGGACCTTTCTCCCTTCTCCCAGAAAGGACTCGCCTGGGTCGCCGCCAAGGTGACGCGAAAAGAATCGGAAATTGTCATCGCTCACGTGGTGAATCCCGCCGCCGGGTACAACACACCGCACCTCGTCCGAGAGGCGGAGATCAGGCTCGCCGTCATGGAGCAGAGCCTCCTGCCTTACAATCTGCGCCACGACACGGTCGCCCTTGCGGGGGAAGAATTCGAAACCCTCGCGGAATACGCACAGAACGAGGAGTGCACGCTTGCGATTCTCCTCGCCGAACCGGACGACGATCTCCTCGCCTTCGTCCACAAACTGGCAATCCCACAGTTAATCCTCAAGACCGACGGAGAGGAGCTCCCCGAGAGAGACCTTTTCGAGCACGTGGTTATCGCCGTGGGGCTTTTCGAAGAGAGAACCGAACGTCTTCTCGAAGCGGCACGGGCATTCCTCGAGGGAAGAAATGCCTCCGTGACGCTCCTCCACGCCGTCCCTCTCGATGACCCCGGCAACGCGGATCTTCTCGTGCAGGCCGCAGATGCGGCACTTCAGACCGTTTCGGATGCACTGACTCCCCTGGTAAAAGAAGTCCGCACCCTCCTCGTGAGCGGCTATCCCGAGGAGGAACTCCCCGCGGCACTGCAGCAGCTGGAGCCGTCTCTGCTCATCCTGGGCGTCTCCCAACACGGCGAACTCTGGGAAGTCCTGGTGGGAAGCGTCGCCAAGTCACTCATCGAGGAAACGCCCTGCCATATCCTCATCGTCCCGAACTGAGCTTTTTTCCGCTTCGCCACACTTCCTCCCTCTCATCATACCAGCATTTTTTCCGATCCGAACGCACGAAGCGGAGGTACCGAGAGTTTCCGGCGCCTCCGCTTCGTCGGAAAACCGCACTCCTCCGGATTATCCGGAGAAGAAAACATCCTCGTAAGGCTGCCTCTCGGTCTACGCCCCGAGGGGAACCCTTTCCTTTCCCGCCATGAAGCGCTGAACGAGAAAGAACGCAAAGAGTGTCGCGATGACCGCAACCTTTGTCACCGTTCCGGGGAGAAAGGCCGCGACCCCCGCCAGAATTGCGACAGCCCGGGAGGGTACTCCGAGATTACGGAACATCCATCCCTGCCCCCCCGCCGCCAAAGCCACCACGCCGAGGAGGGAAGCCACCACGAGAATCGCCAGGTGAACCGGCTCAGGCTGCTGGAGAATGATCATGGGGGTGTAGATGAACGTGTAGGGCAGCAGGTAGGCCACGATGACCATGCGCGTCGCATGGAGGCCGGTGCGCGTCGGGTCCGCTCCGGCAATGCCCGCCCCGGTGAATGCGGCGAGACAGACGGGAGGGGTGAGATCCGCCATGATGCCGAAGTAGAACACGAAGAGGTGGGCCGACAAGGGCAGGACACCGAGCTTGATCAGCGCGGGAGCGATGATGGTGCTCGTGACGATGTAGTTGGCGGTGGTGGGAAGCCCCATTCCCAGCACGAGGCAGGCCACCATGGCGAGCATCAGGGTGGGCAAAAGCCGTCCCCCCGCCACGTCGATGATGTTGTTCGAGATGGTGAGCCCCAGGGACGTGAGGGACGACGTGCCCACCACGAATCCCACGAGGGCGCAAGCGACGGCCACGCCGAGCGCGCCCCGGGCACCCTCGTCGAGGGCGGCGAGGATCTCCCTGATGCCCAGGCGCGTGTGCGCTCGGAACATACTCACGACAACCACGGAGACGATTCCCCAGTAGGCGGCGGCAAGGGGTGTGTATTTTTGGAGCAGCATGGTGATGATCACCGCGAGAGGAATCAAAAGATGCCCGTCCTTGCGGAAGACTTCACCCACCCGGGGCAGTTCGGAACGATCGAGCCCCTTGAGCCCCCGCCGCCGGGCACGGATATGCACGTTCACGAAGAGCGCCCCGTAATAGAGCAGCGCGGGAATGATGGCTGCCGCGGCGATCCGCAGATAGGAGATGCCGAGAAATTCGCTCATGATAAAGGCCCCGGCCCCCATGATAGGCGGCATGAGCTGGCCCCCCGTGGAGGCACAGGCCTCAACCGCTCCCGCATATTCGGGAAGATACCCCACGCGTTTCATCAGAGGAATGGTGAAGGCCCCCGTGGTGGCCACGTTGGCTACGGAAGAACCGTTGATCGTCCCGAGAAGCCCCGAAGCGACAATGGCTACCTTCGCGGGCCCACCCGGGCTGTGTCCGGCCACGGCCAGGGAAAGCTCGTTGAAGAAACGCGCACCTCCGCTCCGGGAAAGAAACGCCCCGAAAAGGATGAACATGAAGACGAAGGTGGCGGACACTCCCAAGGCAACGCCAAAGAGCCCCTCCGGGGTGAGGTACATGTGCTGGATGATGCGGGAAAGCGAGTAGCCTCGGTGCATGAACATTCCCGGCGCATACCGCCCGAAGGCGCAATAGAGGAGAAAGAGGAAGGAGAGCGTGGGAAGAACCTTGCCCACAATGCGCCGCCCCGCCTCGAGGACAAGCGCAATGGTGAGCACCCCGAGGACGACATCCGAGGAAAGCGGACGAGCCCCTCTCCGGGCGATCTCGTTGAAGAAGAAGACAATATACCCGGTGCCGACCACGGCAAGAGCCGCAAGAATCCAGTCATACCAGGGAATTTTTGTACGATTCAGCCTCGGGGACGCGGGATAGAGCAGAAACACCGCCGCAAGCGCGAAGGTCAGGTGCACCGCCCGCTGGATCGCCGTGGGCAGAAGGCCGATCCCGGCCGTATACATGTGAAACAGGGACATGGCAATGCACCAGGCGGAGACCACATATCCCTGCCATCCCGTCAGCCTCCGATAACGACTCTCCGTGTCGTACTTTTCCACCAGGTGCTGTACCTGCTCCTCCTCCAGAGACTCGACCACAGGAACACCACCAGCGGAAAGCTTCTCCACGTCTTTCTCGCTATTCGACATTATACTGCATCACTCCCCTGAGCATGAAAAAAGGCGGGGCGGCGAAGCGCCCCGCCGCTGCGTGTTTCCGGGCGGATATCCCTCTATTACTGAATGACGCCCACTTCCTTGTAGTACTTTTCCGCACCAGGGTGCATGGGGATCTTGAAGAGCTTGGCGTTCTCGGGAAGCATCGTCTCCATCTTGGAGTTCACCGCCACCAAGTCGGCCTTCTTCTCGAAGGCGCTCTTGGTGAGCTGGTAGACAAGATCGGCATCAAGACTAGGGAAACCCTGAACAAGCTTCTCTAAAAATGTTCACAGCGGGAGGAAAAGAGGAAATGCCCCGCAAAGACCACGTTTCCCGCACCTTTGGCAGCGAAACGTGAGGAATTATCTCCGTCTTCCAACCCTTTTTAACCCCGGTAGCGATTTTTAGAGACACTACCCCCCTGTGGACAGGAGAAAACCTCTCGCCATGTAGAGATTGCACAGAGCGAAGAGCACGTACACGACACCGGTATTTTTGGCGAGACCTTTATAGCGCACTTTGGTGAATCCGAAGACGCATTTGACGACGTGGAAGACATGTTCAACCCGCGAACGGACTTTTGAAAGAAGACGGTTTTGCTCTTTCTCTTCTTCGGTGAGCTTTTTGTGCTTCGTGGCTCTTTTTTGGGTATAATCCACGGCGCGCGGGGCTTTCGTCCGGATCTCTTCGGTTTTGCCCATGTAGGCCGAATCTCCCCGGACTTCTTTTTCTTCTCCGTGCAGGAGTTCACCGATTCGGGTGGAGTCGTGCACGTTCGCCGGAGTGGTGACGAGACTGTGGACCTGTTTGCTTTCCTTGTCCACACCGACATGGACTTTCATACCGAAGTAGTACTGGTTGCCCTTCTTCGTGGAATGCATCTCCGGGTCGCGTTTCTTCTCCCGGTTTTTCGTCGATGAAGGAGCATGGATGATCGTGGCATCCACGATGGTTCCCTCGGAGAGTTTTAAGCCCCGGGAGGCGAGATGAAGATTCACCGCCTCGAAGAGTTTCTCTGCGAGCTTGTGGGTTTCCAGAAGATGGCGGAACTTGCAAATCGTGGTCTCGTCCGGAACGGGTTCGTTGCCGAGATCGATACGGGCGAAGCGCCGCATGGACTCCACGTCATAGAGGGCTTCTTCTACACCCCTATCGCTGAGGTTGAACCAGTTCTGGAGAAAGTGGATCCGGAGCATTCTCTCCAGCCCTATGGGAGGACGTCCTCTTCCCTCTTTCGGATAGAAGGGTTCGAGACGAGCGCAAAGCTCTTTCCAAGGAACTATCTGTTCCATTTCGGCGAGAAAGAGTTCCCGTTTGGTGGGTTTTCGGTATTTCTCGAACGAAATGGCGCTCGCGAAAGTTTTCTGTCGCTTCATCGTACCTCAGCCCCCTGGAAAGAAGGTCGCACCGGAGGAACATGGTGGCTTTGGGATTCATTTTACGGTCTCAAGGAAAAAACGGCGACATCCGCGCGGAGTTTTTCAGAGATTCCTTAGGGAAGCCCTGAGGAAGCTCTGAAGAAAGACCTTTCGCTTTCCCTTGACTCGAATCGCGTCAGGCTCTGCGAGGCGCCCTGCGGGGCTGACGCAGCATTATTCAGAGATTCCCTAGCCTTAACGGCGACAATGTTCCAGCTCGCGTAGGTTTTCACGGGCGCGGTCTGGTTTTTGTAGAAGTTCGCAGGAATCGTGAAAGGAACCCAATAAGGAGTCTGCTCCATAACTTTATCGAGAATTTCGTCGGAAAGGTCGATGAATTCCACAAGATCCAAGGTGGTGACTTCCACAACGCCGGCGATGCCAAGGGATCCCACGACGATGCCGCAGTCAATCCGCTTGTCGCCAAACGCGGCAGCCGTATCGGAAAGGCCGAGGTTTTCCGGCGTAATATCCTTGTCAGGATCGATTCCCGCAGCCTTCAGCAGCTCACGGGCCGTCACCTCCGTGCCGCTCGCTACAGCGCCGATGGATACACGCTTCCCCTTGAAGTCCTCGATGGACTTAATGCCGCTCCCTTTGGCGACGAGGAGGTGAACAGGTTCGGGATAGAGGGGGAGCATGGCACGGAGTTCTTTCTGCGGATTCCCTTCGTACTTGCCCTGCCCCATATAGGCGTGGTAGTAGAGACCGTCCATGAAGCCCAGCTCGGCCTCTCCGTCGGCCATGAGCTGAATGTTGTTCACCGTGCCTCCCGTGGACTGGGCACTGGCCTTCACGTCGGGGATTGTATCGCTCCAAATTTTTGCCAGTGCAGCTCCCACGGGATAGTAGGTACCACCGGTGGTTCCGGTACCAATGTTCAGAAACGTCACCGCAAACGCACCGCTTGTAAGGAAACCCAAACACAGAACCGCACAGAGCACGCCCCACAAAGCCTTCTTACGCATACAATCCCCTCCCCATATATGGTGTCCAATAGAGCATACAAAAAAAGCAGAGTGGCGTCAACTTTCCCATCTGATTCACGCAAGGCCGAACCAAACATCTCCGTCATTGGGGATCCGCCGACATGGACGAATGAGACGCATCTCTTGCGCCATCTCCATCACGACAAACGGAGATGTCTTCGCCCATCCTGTTTTTCAGATGCGTGGCAATAATGGAGCGAACCATAACGGAACGAGAGCGTTTGTGCCGATACATGGCGTCATCGGCCTCCCGGAAGAAAGACCACACGGAACCCCGCCCTCCAAAACGCACCGCATACCCCATGGAAAGGCTGAGGTAAAGAGCCCCTTCGCCGTTACTCGTCTCCACCGCACGGAGAAGCAGATCCAAACGCTCCTTGACGATCCGCTCGTCACATCCCGGCAAGAGCACCACGAATTCGTCGCCACCGATACGAGCAACGACGTCGGATCTGCGAAAAATGTTCCGAAGCAATTCCGCACACCTTCGGAGGAGACGGTCGCCCTCGGCGTGTCCAAGCGTGTCGTTCACGAGCTTGAGACAATCCACGTCGAAAACCGCAATACCAAGAGGATCGAACCGCCCGGAATCGAGCCGGCGCATTTCCTCCTCGAAATAAGCCCGGTTGTACAGGCCCGTGAGCATATCGTGGAGCGAAAGATATTCGAGTTCCTCCAGTGCCTTTCGACGATCCGTCACGTCCAGGAGAATCCCCTGGAGATGGCTCGGCGTTCCATCCGCTCCGGAACGGACCCACGTACGTTCCTCGATCCAGCGGACATCTCCGCTCTTCGTGAAAAAACGATACTCCCGGATATACTCCCTATGTCCCTCCTCCGCGTGGTTCGCGGTTTCCCGGAGCACATCGACCCGGTCTTCCGGGTGGATCAGGGTCCAGTAGGAGATCGTTCCTCCCAGGAACTCTTCCGGAGCATAGCCGAACTGGCGGATATTTTCCGAGACATACTCCACCGGCCACTCCGGTCCGACTCTCCAGAGAATTGCCACCACGGGGCTTCGTCCGATGATCATCTCCAGCTCGTTCCTTCGTCGGAGCACCTCCTCCAGGTTTTCCATAGTCCGCTTGAGTTCGGTGATGTCGAAGAGAACACCCTCCATCCAGCGGGGAATTCCCTCTTCGTCGCGAAGAATACGCCCTCGGTCGAGAATCCAGCGGATGCCTCCATCCCGATGGATAATGCGATATTCCCGGGAGTAGCGATCTCCCTTTTCTCCTCCGACGAGCCACTGGAGGAAGGCCTGACGATCTTCCGGAATCATGATGTCCGGAATGGTGAGATCGCCGTCGTCGAGAAAACGCTCCGCTGCATATCCCGTGATCTCCTCCACGGCACTTCCGATGAAAAGTTTGCTGCAGAAGACATCGAGACGGCTTCGATACACCGCACCGGGAATGTTCCGCACCAGATCTCCGTAACGTTCCTCGCTCTCGGACAAGGCCGCGAGGGAACGCTCCCGCTCTCGAAAAGCTTCTTCGAGTACCAGGGCATGACGACGCATCCTCCGCCGCAAGACATGAAACCACCACACTCCGACCGCCAGGAGAACCGCGAGGGCACCCCAGAAAAGAACGCGTTCCGTTTCTCCCCTCTCTCCCCGCAAAACGCCGAACCAGGCATCGTGAATCTGATCGTAACGCCCGGTGGATCGTAGAATATCCATTCCCTCCGTGAGAAGAGCCAAAAGCCTCGCGTCGTTCTTTCGCACGGCGAAGCAGTACTCCAGAGGCACAAGAGGCTCTCCCACGGACGTGACGTTGTCGATGCGGTGCCGCCTGAGAAGGTAGTGCCCTTGATAGGCACCGAGCAACGCCGCATCGTGCACTCCACTTGCAAGGAGCCGAAGCGCCTCCGCCGGGGTCTCCACGGGAACGATCTGACCGAAAAGGCCGTACTCGGCAGCGAAGTCGTGCATGACATCGCCTCTCTGGACAAGAACCGATTTTCCGCGAAGGTCGTCCAGAGAGAAAATCGGCGTGTTTCGCCTTACGAAAATGCGGTGAGAAACGAGCGTGTGAGGAGGCGAGAACTCCACAAGACGACGGCGCGCCTCCGTGCGGAACATGCCCATCAGCATGTGGATCCTGCCTTCCTCCAGCGCAGTGCGGACATCGCTCCAAGGGCCGAGAACGATGCGAACGCGCAATCCCATCGCTTCCGCCAGAGCATGCAACAGATCCACGTTGAATCCTGCAGGATGTCCTTTTGCGTCGAGGAATTCGTAAGGGGGGAAATCATGATCTCCGCCGACGAGGATCTCCTCCTCGGAAGCGGCGAAAAGGAGGGCGGAAAAGAACAACGACACGAGGAGAGCGGCGAACACGGACCATATCGGAACGACCCTTCGCATTCCGCTCCCTCCTTCGGCAACGGATCGACCTGGGGGCTTCCTGTTTTCAATGCTCAAAATCGCCGTGTTCTCATTTTACTTGACGAAATTTAAGGGCGCAAGCACAGCACTCAAAACATCGCGGAAGAGGCGGCAAGGAGACCCAACCCGGAGGATGGCGTTCTGTCTTGAGCCTGCTTCATTCGTTTTCCGCGGAAACTCTTGCACGGCATCCCGATCTGTCCTCCTTCCAAGTAGAAAATTCCCATGCGCTTTTCGCACATCCGACGCAAAAACAACAGGGACGACGGAAACAGATTCCGTCGCCCCTGCGAATCCTTTCTCTTTGGTCAGACAACCCATGCCGCTATTTCTTCGCCTCGAGTTTTTCCTTGTAGAGAGCCACGAGATTCGTGTAGTTCTTGAAAACCTCTTCCCTGAAGGTGAGACTGTGTTTGCTGTAATACCGCTCCACGGTTTCGTCGTAATCGTGGGTGCTCTTGGCGAGATTGTCCTTCAAGATGTGCGTGCCCACGCGAATGTTGATGACGGGCTTGAAGAGAATGCGAAGGTTCTTCACATTGGGATATTCCCGGTAGATCCATTTACGGTTGTCGTCCCAGTTGATCATCATGAGCCCGTATTCACTCTGGGTTTTCGCGGTCCAGACGAGATTGGACTGGGCGATCATCAGGGAGGCGATAAGGAAAGGGTCCACTTGAAACTGCTGTGCCGCCGCCTCCACGTACTCGGCGTAGTTCGCCGCACGTTTCTCGCTGATGTCTTTGTTCACCGTCCGGAAATAGGCCCGAAGCGCGTCTTTTCTCGCGCCGGCGTTCTCCGGGAGATTCCAGAGCTTCATGTACGCCACATCCGGACTCGTCCGGAAAAGCGGTGTGTAGGCAAACAAAGGCAATGCCCCGAGCAATACCGCCGCAAGAAGAAAAACCACAAGTCCCACGTTTCGTTTTGTACCACCGTTCATGATTGTTCCTCCATTTCCTTCCGGACACATGCTCCGCCTCCGGTCTCCCGTGATTCCTCTCTGGAGATTTGGGCATCGTACCACCGAAAGGATTCCTCCAACCCCGAAAAATGACGTATTTCCGCCTTGCCGGCTACGGGAAACTCTTCTCGGAAAGCCTGAGGAACAGCCGGATCACACCCGTTCGTTCGTGCTCCGCCTCGGGCATGAGGCATCGCTCCTTCCACAGGGGGACACTCGACGGCAAATCAGAGCCTGGCCACGCCAGTCCTTCGCGCCGCCTCTCCCACGCGGGAGGCCATTTCCGAAACGACCCTGGGATCGAAGGCGTCGGGAATGATGTACTCGGGCCGCAATTCTTCCTCGCTCACGAGAGAGGCAAGGGCCTCCGAGGCGGCGAGCTTCATCGCCTCGTTCACAACTCTTGCCCGTACGTCCAACGCGCCCCGGAAAATTCCTGGAAATCCGAGGCAATTGTTGATCTGGTTCGGGTAATCGCTCCGACCGGTGGCCACCACCGCCGCCCCGGCAGCCTTCGCTTCGTCGGGGTAGATCTCCGGCACGGGATTCGCCATGGCGAAAAGAATGGCATCCCTGTTCATAGTGCGCACCATTTCCCCCGTCACGAGACCGGGGCCGGAAATTCCGAGAAAAACATCCGCGCCCTTGAGAGCGTCCGCAAGGCTCCCTTTGACCTTCTCCGGATTCGTGATGGCCGCAAGGGCCTCCTTTGCGGAATTCATTCCCTGGGGACGCCCTGGATAGATGGCTCCGACGCGGTCGCAGAGGATGAGGTTTCTCGCCCCCGCGGAAAGGAGGAATTTGGCAATGGCCACCCCGGCAGCTCCGGCCCCTGACAGGACCATGCGGCACTCGCCCATTGTCTTGCCCACGATTTTGAGCGCGTTCCAGAGGCCCGCGAGAGCGATGACGGCGGTCCCGTGTTGGTCGTCGTGAAACACGGGAATGTCCAGACGCTCCTGAAGTCGCGTTTCGATCTCGAAACAGCGGGGGGCGGAAATATCCTCCAGGTTGATGCCTCCGAAACTGGAGGAGATGAGCGCCGTGGTCTCGATGATCACGTCGGGATCCTTGGAATCGATGCAGATGGGAAACGCGTCAATGCCGGCGAAGCGTTTGAAAAGGCAGCACTTTCCCTCCATGACGGGAAGCCCCGCGTTGGGGCCGATATCGCCGAGCCCGAGCACGGCGGTACCGTCGGTGACCACTGCAACCATGTTGTTTTTCGAGGTCACCTCATAGATGGCATCGGGATTGCGCACGATTTCCCGGCAAGGCTCGGCAACGCCCGGCGTGTAGACCAGGGAGAGTTTTTCCATGCCGTCCACGGGAATTCGTGGATTCACATCTATCTTGCCCCGATGCTCTCTGTGCAGTTCCAACGCCCTTTCAAACACGTCCATTTTCTTTTCCACGTTTTCAACTCCTCGACATCGAAATGAGAGATTCGGAAGCACTGTCTTCGTATCAGTACACGCGATCCTGCACACCCGGCCCTTCCGCGAAAAGAGGGGTGCAGGGAACAGGAATCCTTCCAAAACAAATGTCCATCTGCTCATAGAAGGACACGAGGCGAAGATCCACCTCGCGGCGGCGGATCGCCTCCTTCGTGGAAATGTAGCGGATCTCGCCGCCGTTGACCGAGAGCACCGTCACTCCCGAGAACCCCTGCAGAAGGAGGAGAACCGCTGCGGCGCCTGCCTCCTTGCCGAAGTTCACGTCGTAGGCGAAGGTGGAACCGGAGCGAACGAGATGTCCCGGCACGACCTCCCGGACCTCCGGGCTGGTGAAGACATCCGGAACGTACATGCCGACCTGTTTCAGAAACCGCTCGATCTCCTCGTCCCGGCGAAGCCGATCTTCGAGGCACTGCCGAACGTAGCGCCCGGCTCCCGCGAGCTTGACGTGACCGAAGGAATCCAGGGACGCCGAGCCGTCGGCGAAGAGGTTGCCCTTGTCATCCCGAATACCCTCGGCGACGACGATGGTGTAGGTGCCGGAGCGAAGGTCGCTCCGGAGAATGCGCCGCGTGTAGTGCCGCTTCATGTGGTCGTAGACCACGTCGAAGTCGACGGGAATCTCCGGAATGAGAATGCAGTCCGCGTCGGAGGCCACGCCTCCGCGAAAGGCCGTGTGCCCCGTATAGCGTCCGAAGACCTCCACCACCATGATGCGGTTGTGTGTCTTGCCGGTGGTCTGGATCTCGTTCACGAAGTGAGCGATCTTGTTGATGGCCGAATCGCCCCCGACGGAATAGGTATGGAGGTCCAGATCCATGGTTTTCGGTGCGTGCACACAGGGAATGCCGTTTTCCGTGAGATCCACCATGACACTCCCCGTGTCGTCGCCGCCGGAGATGACGAGCCCGCCGATATCGAATTTTTTCAATCCGTCGAGAATGCGCCGGTATTTGTCCGGATTTTTGATCTTCGAGATCTTCACCCGAGAATGTCCCGCTTCGGATCCCGCAAAGGACGAGTGCACGTGGTCGATGCGCTCGTCGTCCAGGCGGACCAGCTCGTCATAGTCCACGAGATTGTAGAGCCCCGCATAGCCGCTGGGAATGATGTAGGCACCAATGTTCCGAGCCACCGCGATCTTCGCCGCGGCCCGCACCACTGCGTTGAGTCCGCCACAATCGCCTCCGGCCGTAAGAATGCCGATGTTTCGGATGGGTTCCATCGTTCCGACCTCCTTTGCGGATGTTCTTCATCCTTCCATAAACCGACGACGCCAGGGCGGGAAGTTGTCCCGCATTCTCCCGCCTCAGCGGGTCCTCCAGGGAAAACGTCCATACTCCCTCCCCCTGTACTCGTAGACATAGCGCAGAGGCTTGCTTCTATCGCGGAGAAAGAGCGGCAACAGCAGCATCCCCGCGAGAAATCCTCCCACATGTGCCCAGTAGGCGACACCTCCCGACTGCATGGGAATACCGAGCCCGGCCGTACCGCCGATGAGCTGGAGAACAAACCAGAATCCGAGCATGATCACCGCGGGAACGCGCATGGTGAAGAAAAAGAGGAACAACGGCACGAGAACGAACACCCTGGCTCGCGGAAAGAGGAGAACATAGGCTCCCAGAACTCCCGCTACGGCACCGCTTGCGCCGATCATGGGAACGGTCTGTCCCGGGCCGAGCAGCGCCTCCAGAAGAGCCGCCGCGACACCGCAGAGTGTGTAGAAGAGAAAAAATCCTCCGTGTCCGGTGCGGTCCTCCACGTTGTTGCCGAAGATCCAGAGATAAAGCATATTTCCAAAAAGGTGAAACCATCCTCCGTGGAGATACATGGACGTGAAGAGTGTAAGCAGCTCCGCTGGATTCTCCCGCCACAGAGCGAGACGGACGGGAACCATGCCGAAGGTGTTCGTCAGCACCAGCAGTTCCTGACGGGGCAGCACCGCTTCGTAAAGAAAAACGAGGACATTCGCCCCGATGAGCAGATAGGTGACGAAGGGAAAACGCTCTCCCGGAACATCATCGCCGAGAGGAATCACGCCTCGTCCCCTCCTCCCCTCCACGCGGAAAGGAATCCTCCGAGAGTCCCTTTGCCTCTCTTGGGCATTTCGTAGGGCAGGGGAATGTAGTTCACCGAAGGACGCCCGCGCCCGTGTTGCGGATAGAGCATCATGAGGGCGTAGACCTCCTCGGGCATGTCCGTTCCCACGGGCAATCCCAGTTCCCGGGCCTCCTCAGCCGAAATGGGGTAATCGTGGGTCCATGTGCCCTGGCTCAGGAGATCCGCCAAGGCTTCAGCCCTCTCCTTGGGCATGCCGTTTGCGGTGATGATGGTCACCACCAGTTCCCGAACCTGACGAAGCGCCTTCCGGGCTACATCGGCCAACACCAGGGTCTGATCGTCGATGTCGTTGCTGTTCTTCTGTTCGAGCACCTTCAGCAGAGACGCCGCGGGCATCTGTCCCAAC
Organism: Aminiphilus circumscriptus DSM 16581; assembly: GCF_000526375.1. Classification (NCBI taxonomy): domain Bacteria; kingdom Thermotogati; phylum Synergistota; class Synergistia; order Synergistales; family Aminiphilaceae; genus Aminiphilus; species Aminiphilus circumscriptus. The sequence continues at coordinate 510,964 of NZ_JAFY01000005.1, forward strand.
TGCGGATCCACCGGCCCGAGCACGGCATTGGAGTCCATCACGATGTGATCCGCCGCGAGCGCCACCAGCGTGCCGCCGGACATGGCGTAATGGGGTACGAAGACAGACACGGGAGCCTTGTGGCGGATAAGGGCGCAGGCAATCTGTTCCGCCGCGAGGACAAGCCCGCCCGGGGAATGGACGATCAAGTCGATGGGCATGTCCGACGGTGTGAGACGAATGGCACGAAGAATCTCCTCCGAGTCGTCGATGTCGATATAGCGCGAGACGGGAATTCCTAGAAAAGAGACCGTCTCCTGGCGATGAATGAGGGTGACCACCCTGCTCTTCCGTCTACGTTCCATGCGAACGATGATGGAACGGCGCTGTCCCTCCAGAAGCTTCTGTTGGAATAAGGGCGTGAGAAAACTTCCGAGGAAAAAAAACCAGAAAAGCCAGCTCATGTCCATGTCTCCGCCTCTCCTTTCCGTTTCGGCTCCCCGCGCCATCTCCCGGCGGGAAGGCGGGAGTTCTCCCGTTCCCGAGATTGTACCCGCAAGATGCGGCTTCTGCCACTCAAGATTGCCGGAACAGCCGTTTCCGAAAAAATTTTCCGCGGAGAGAACGCACCAGCCTTCGAGGAACGGAAGAAGCGTCACGACATCAAAAAAGGGAAACGCCGGATCATCCGGGCCGATCGGACATCCCCCGCGCAAGGCGATCCTCGGAAGAAAAGCGGGAACTTCCTCCCGCCTGCGCGAGGATGTCTCTCAAACAAAGCGCACCCGAAACCGCCACGCGCATCTCCTCCACCATCCGCCGGGAAAATGCAACTGCACCTCATCGATCGCCGCCGCACTCCTTTTCCAAGACGGCAGCTCCTCCGGGAAAACGTCTCCCGGCACTGCCCAGCGCAAAAATTACCCGCCGAACGTTCTGGGGATGACCAGAATTATATCCTGGAAGTAGGTGATGAGCAGGAGATCCAGAAGGAGAACTCCCAGGTAGGGCATCACTTCCCGCGTAACTTTCTCTATGGGAATTTTCGTGATTGCCGAGACCACGAAGAGGTCCAGTCCGACCGGAGGAGTGATGCAGCCGATGGCGAGGTTCACCACCATCATGACTCCGAAGAAGAGCGGATCGATGCCCATGGACAGCGCCACGGGAAGCAGAATGGGCGTGAGAATCACCACCGCCGCGGAGGCGTTGATCAGGGTTCCCACGAAGAGAAGCAGCACGTTCACCAGCATGAGAAAGACAAGGGGATTTGAAGTGAGCGTGGTGAAGTACAGCCCGAGTCTGTGCGGCACCTGGGCGTTGGTGAGAATCCAGCCGAAGAGGTTGGCGCCGCCCACGACGAACATGATCATGGTGGTGCTCACCGCCGCATCGAGCAAGACCTTGGGAAGATCGGAGATCCGCAGTTCCCGGTAGACGAAGAGGCCGATGAAGAGACCGTACACCGCCGCCACCGCCGCCGCTTCCGTGGGGGTGAAGATGCCGCCGTAGATACCGCCGATGATGATCACCGGCATGAGCAGCGCCCAGAAACACTCCCGGAAGGAACGGACAATGTTGCCGAAGGAGAGGGAGCCGACCCCCTCGTATCCTCGCTTCTTCGCGATGAAATAGCTCACCAGACACATGGAGACGCCCATGAATGCTCCGGGAAGAAATCCTCCGAGAAACATGTCCCCGATGGAGACGGACGCGATGGCACCGTAGACAACCATGGTGATGCTCGGAGGAATGACGATGCCCACGGTGCCTCCCGCGGCCACCACCGCCGCAGCGAAGTCCTTGTGATAGCCCCGCTTCTCCATCTCGTCGATCATGGCCGTGCCGATGGCGGCCGTGGTCGCCGCGGACGACCCCGAGATCGCGGCGAAAAACATGCCCGCCACGCCCACCACGAGGGCAAGTCCTCCCGCGAGCGCCCCAACGAGGGAATGCGCAAAATTGAGCAGCCGCCGCGTTACTCCGCCGTGAGACATGAACGCCCCGGCGAGCATGAAGAACGGCACGGCAATGAAGGAAAAGGAGTCCACGGAGGTGAACATACGCTGCGCCACGACAATGAGAGGAATATCCATGATCGTGTAGAGCGCCACCGCCGCGGAGGCACCGAGGGCGATGCCGATGGGGGCTCCCGTGGCAAGCACGAAGAGGAATCCGCCGAAGACAACCCAGAGGATCATGCCGTGTCCCCTCCCTTCGTGAGAAAGGCGTACAGCTCCACCAGGAGTTGGCAGAGCATGAAGAAACACCCCGCCGGAATGGCCAGATAGACGTAGGCCATGGGAATCTCCATGGCGGGAGAGAGCTGTTCGAAGGTACGCAGCACCATATTCGCCCCCTGAACGATCATGATGGTCATGAAGACGATGCTGATCGCGTAGGCAAGACTTGTGCAGACCTTCGCCGCACCTCCGCGAAGCCTGCTGCTTATGGCGAGCACCGCCATGTGCCCTCCCCGACGGGCAACCACGGGAAGCCCCAGGAAAACCGTCCAGACGAAGAGGTACCGGGACAACTCCTCCGAATAGGTGAGGGAACTGTGCAGGGCATAGCGGGCCACCACCTGGGCGAAGGTGAAGAAGAGCATGAAACCCATGGTGACGATGATGATTCTCTGAAGGACCAGATCGGCCATATCGAGCACTTTTTTCAAGCAGATCCCCCCGATTTCGCGGAGAGGAGCGGCGAAAAATGCCGCTCCTCTCCTACCCGAACGAAGTCTTTCCGGCGCACCGCACCACCGAAAAGACGGAGCCTGTCCGTCGTCTACTGAACGTTCACAGTCTTTTCAATGTTCTCCTTGCCCACCTTGTCCTCGAACTTCGCCCAGACACCTCGCGTCGCCTCGGCAAAGGCCTTTTTATCCACGTCGTCGTTGATCTCGCTCTTTCCGCTCTCCCGGATCTTCTGCCAATAGCCATCCTCCAGCTCCCGGCAGAGGTTGCGCTGCCAGTCCCGAGCTTCCACGGCGGCCTCGAGCACCTTTTCCTGCAGCTCCTGGGAGAGTTTGTTCCACGCCTTGAGGCTCACCAGGACAGGCTCCGCCGAATAAGTGTGCCCCGTGAGAGAGATATATTTCTGTACCTCGAAAAACCGGGCGGTGTAGATGTGCGCCGCAGGATTCTCCTGGCCGTCCACGACACCCTGTTGCAGCGCGGTGAACAATTCACCAAACGCCATGGGCGTGGGGTTCGCACCAAGGGCTTTCATCATCTCGATGTAGATCGGTTGCTCCATGACACGGATCTTGAGCCCTTTCATGTCCTCGGGCACCCGAATGGGATGTTTGTTGTTCGTCATGTGTCGCACGCCGTTCTCCATGTAGACGAGGACTTTCATTCCCTTGCCCTCGAGCTTCGCACCGATCTCCATGCCCACCGTGTCCAGAGCTTTGTAGGCATGCTGCACATCCCGGAAGATAAAGGGAAGATCGAAGACCGCCACTTCGGGAAGGAAATTTCCCAACACGGCCGTGCTGGTGAGGGTGAAGTCAATGGTGCCGAACTGGGTTCCCTCGATGAGATCGCGCTGATTGCCGAGCTGGCTGCTCGGAAACACCTGAATCTCCACCTTGCCCCCGGTCTTCTCCTTCACAAGATCCGCAAATTTCTGCGCTCCCTGCGCGTAGGGATTCTCGGGATCCGCGATGTGCCCCAGCTTGAACACGAACTCCGGCTCGGCAAAGGCCGTTCCGGTGACAACAAGGATGAACGCCAGAATCAATGATGCCCACACGGTTCCTTTTTGCATTCCACACACCCTCCTTTGTCTTCCTCCGTTCCCGAAAAAAACCCGGAGGTCCCTCCTGTTTTGCTCCCCCCCTCTTTCCCTGTCTCCCCGTGGAGACGACGCAGCCTTGGAGGAACACGACGAGTGTGCTCTCTTCATCTTTTTTGAACAAGAGTTTCGGTTTTTTTCCGGCCAAAAGAATCTTTTCGTTCACGGAAGGAGCGGAGGGAAAAGAGGAAATCCCTTGGGGTGGAAAGCTTTTCCGGAAGACGCTCTATGAACGAAATCAAACAAAAAGAAACAGTGCCTTCCGGGAACAACCCGGTGATTCGGATACCTCCCGGTGAAACGCACTCCCTCCGCAATCAGGGGAGAAGACGATATTTGTTCAAGGGGCGTCCCACCTCACCGTAGCAACGTTCCATTTCGGCCTTTCCGGTGGCGACGAGATGCTCCAGATAGCGACGGGCCGTGACCCTGGAAATGCCCGCTCCCGTTGCGGCCTCGTCGGCGCAGAGCGGAGCCACCGCATTCCGCAGCAACTCCTCGATCCTGTCGAGCATGTTCGCGTTGAGCCCTTTGGGAAGGGTGGCGCGGATGTTCTTTCGGTTCCGGATGAGAAAAAAGCCGTCGATGTCCTCCTGGCTGAACTCGCCCTGGCCGTTCTGAACGCGGCGCATGAGGTCCCGGTAGGCATCGAGGGCAGCCCGGAAACGCTCGAACGTGAAAGGTTTGACGAGATAATCGAACACGCCTGAGCGAACTACGTCCTTGACGACTCCCGCCTCATGCGCCGCGGAAATGATGATCACGTCCACACTTTTCCTGACGGCACGGAGCCTCTCCACGACTTCGAGCCCGTCCATCTCGGGCATGAAGATGTCCAGGATGATCAGATCCACCGCCGTCCTGGACAGGAAATCGAGCGCACGAACACCGTTTCCGGCGGTTCCCACCACGCGGAACCCCGGAACAGAGAGCAGAAAACGCCGATGAATGTCGAGAACCATGGGATCGTCCTCAACGATGAACACCGTGATATCCCGCACCGTCTTCTCCTCCTTCCGCAGAGGGGCCGGTAACCGCCGTCACCCCCCTCGGGAATCGCCCTCCTTCGTTCCATGGGGAATGCGCACGAGAAACTCCGTTCCGCCTCCGGGACGAGCGTGCACGCTCACATCTCCTCCGCAGGCGTCCACGACGTTCTTCACGTTGAAGAGGCCATATCCCCTCTGGAGACCTTTGGTGGAAAAACCCTTCTCGAAAATGTGCTCCACAAGATCGGGAGAAATACCTCCGCCTGTGTCACGGACACTCACGAGAATTCCCCCCGATTCGTCGAAAATGGAAATTTCCACGACTCTTCGCTCCGGTGCTTCCTGAAGGACCGCCTCCATCGCATTTTCCAGGAGATTGCCCACGACCAGAACGAGAGCCTGGCTATCGAGATCCTCAAGAGGACCACAGAAACTGTCCTGATCGAGAGAGAAGGAGATATTCAATTCTTTGCAGCGACCGGACTTTCCGAGAAGGAGTCCTCCCAAGGAAGGATTCTTGACACGCCGGGCGATGAAAGACATGAGAGAGCGCTGGGTTTCGACGATGCCGGAGATGAACTCCACCGCTCTCGCATATTCACCGAGCTGGACGAGACCCGATATGGCCTGGAGCTTATTGAGAAATTCGTGGTTCTGCACCCGCAGAGCCTCCACGTAGCGCTTGACTCCCGTGAGTTCCTCCGCCATGGAAAGGACCTGGGTCATGTCCCGAAAGCTCGCGATGGCACCGACGACGCGCCCCTTCACCTTTACGGGAATCCGGTTCGTGAGAATGCGCGATCCCAGAAGATTCTGCTCCTGGTCCAGTTCGCTCTCGCCCGTGGCGAGCACTGCGGGAAGGCGCGTGGAGGGAATCACCTCCTCCACACTGCGCCCTACAGAATCGCCTTCAACCCGAAGCAGCTCCTCCGCCCTTCGATTCATAAGCCGGATTCGTCCTTCCGCATCGACGGCGACGATTCCCTCCGGGACGGCTTCGATCACGCTGTCCAGTTCCTGGACAACCCGGGCGATTTCGTGGGGCTCCAGACCACCCATGGCCCGCTTGATATCCCAGGCAAGGACAGTAGCTCCCAGAAACCCCACTCCAAGACCGAGGAGCAATGCGACCTGGAGAAAACGATTGAGCACCCCCACCTGTTTGCGTACTTCCGTCAGAAGAATGCCCACGGCAACGGCCCCGACCTGGTCTCCCTCGAAATAGACGGGAACGAAGGCCCGCATGGACGGCCCGAGCGTTCCCACCGCCTTGGACACATAGGTCTCTCCGCGAAAGACGAGCCCCTCGTCGCCTCCCACAAAGGTTTTTCCGATACGCTCCTCCACGGGATGGGAGTATCGGACTCCTCGCATGTCGAAGAGGACGATATACTCCGCGCCGGTTTTCTGTCGGATCCGCTCTGCAATGGGCTGAATTACCCGCTCACCTCCAGGTTTGCCCAGCGAGCGCTGAATATCGGGGATCTCCGAGACCGAGAGGGCCACATTCATGGCATTTTCACCGAGGCGAGTCTCGAACTGGGCCACAATCTTCCGGCTCGTCACGAAACCGACCACGGCGAGGCTCGCGCCGAAGAACGCGAGTCCCATGAGGATGATCTTCGTCCGAATCTTCAGAGGATGGCAAAATCCCTTCCCTCTGTTCCCCAGACTGCGAAAGATGCGGCGGGAAAAGAGCCGCTCCTCACCATCGGGCATACGACGTCTCAAAAAAGTCAGGATCCTCATTGTTGTCGGGTAAAGGCTGCGGGGCCGATCTCGTAGAGATCGTTCCCGCGGAAATCCACCACCACCACGAGAGGAAGGTCTTCCACAACGAGTTCCCGGATCGCCTCGGGTCCCAGGTCTTCATAGGCCACGATCCGCACGGACCGGACACATCGGGCGAGGAGCGCCGCCGCGCCACCGGTGGCACCGAGATAGACGGCACCATGTTCCCGAATGGCACGTACCACCTCGGGAGACCTTCGTCCTTTGCCGATCATGCCCTTGAGTCCCTGGGCCAGAAGAAGAGGGGTATAAGGGTCCATGCGCGTACTCGTGGTCGGACCGATGGGGCCGATCACGCGTCCTGGCTTTGCCGGAGCCGGTCCGGCATAGTAGATCACCTGGCCGGAAAGGGAGAGGGGAAGCGCCATGCCCTTTTCGAGGCATTCCGCCATGCGCCGATGCGCCGCATCGCGGGCCGTGTAGACGGAACCGCTCAAAAGAACCAGATCTCCAGCCCGAAGAGACGAAAGCGCCGCCTCGTCCAAAGGCGTTACGATGGAACGCGGTTCACTCGAATGCATGGTCCTCGCCTCCTTACAGAATGCCCTCGGCGTGGCGAAGGGCATGGCAACAGAGGTTCACCGCCACGGGAAGGCCGGCGATGTGGGTGGGCAGCCATTCCGCGGCGACGCCGAGACAGGTGACGCGCCCTCCGTATCCTCCAGGTCCGATGCCCAGAGCATTCACGGCAGCAAGGAGGCGTCTTTCGAGAACCGCATATTCCTCATCGGGATGGGGCTTACCCAGAGGCCGAAGCAAGGCTCTCTTCGCGGCGAGGGGAGCGGTCTCGAAATTACCTCCGATACCGACGCCGATCACGACGGGCGGACAGGGATTCGGTCCCGCTTTGCGCACCGTCTCCACCACGAACTCCACCACACCTTCGACACCGTCGGCGGGCTTCATCATGCGCAGAGCGCTCATGTTCTCGCTGCCCATTCCTTTGGGGGCCACGGAGATATGAACCTCCTCTCCCGGGACAAGGCGCAGATGCACCACCGCCGGTGTGTTGTCCCCGGTGTTACTCCTCCGGAACAGCGGGTCGGTCACGACGGACTTCCGGAGGAATCCCTCCGTATAGGCCCGACGGACACCCTCGTGCAGGGCATCCTCGAAGTTGCCGCCCTCGAAATGCACGTCCTGACCCACGTCACAGAAAAGCACCGCGAGACCACAGTCCTGGCACACAGGCACGCGTTCCTCCGCAGCGATGCGATGATTTTCGAGGATGTCCTCCAGTACAGCCTTTCCAAGGGTGGACGTTTCCTCGACACGCCCCCTCTCCAAAGCCAGGACCACATTGCGGGGAATTCCGTAATTCGCCTCAAGCAGAAGTTTTTCCACGAGATCGGTCACGGCAGAGACAGCTACGGATCGCATGCTACATCCCCTCCTTCTCGAAACAGCATACCATCGAGCGGAGGAATGCCAAACCTCTTCTGCGGTTCGAGCATCGGCGACAAATTCAGAACGCCTTCGAAAGATCGGAAAACGAAAGGATCATTCACGGGAACGGAATCGCAGAAAAAAGAAAACCCTGAATAAAGACCTTTCGATTTTCCTTGACTCGGGTCGCATCAGGCTCTGCGAGGCGCCCTGCGGGGCTGACGTAGCCTTATTCAGAGATTCCAAAACATCGAGATATGCACCCTCTCTCGTGATGATGTCAGAATTCCTGCGGAGAGCACGCAACGCGATTTCCGATCCGGATGTCTTGTGGTTCCAGCGGCGCAGAGGAGGATTCGGACAACAGGCGACCTCGCAAAACGGGCATCATCGCACGACGCAGGGGGCCTTCCGTACGGAAGGCCCCCTGCGTCTGGTTCCTGCGAAACACGGAATTCTCCGTCAGTGCGTGAGCAACGTCAGCATGGTTCCCGCCGCCACAGCGGTCCCGATCACGCCCGCCACGTTCGGGCCCATGGCGTGCATCAAAAGAAAATTGCTCGGAAATTCCCGTTGGCACATGCGCTGCACCACCCGGGCCGCCATGGGCACCGCGGAAACTCCCGCCGCACCGATCATGGGGTTGATCTTTCCGCCGGACAGTTTCTTCATGAGCTGGCCGAAGAGCACGCCGCCTCCGGTGCTGAAAACGAAGGCCACAAGACCGAGAAGTATGATCTTCAGGGTCCCTATGGTCAGGAAACTCGTGGCATCCATGGTGGCTCCCACGGACAGGCCCAGGAAGATCGTGGTGGCGTTCAGAATCTCGTTCTGCGCCGCTCCGCTCAGACGCTCCGTCACGCCGCACTCCCGAAGGAGGTTGCCGAACATGAGCACGCCCACGAGCGGCACGGAGGCGGGCAGGATCAAACCGGCCGCCATGGTGCACACGATGGGAAAGAGCACTTTTTCCGTCTTGCTCACGGGGCGGAGCTGGTCCATGCGAATGCCCCGGTCGGCCTTGGTGGTCAGAAGGCGGATCACCGGCGGCTGGATGAGCGGCACGAGCGACATGTAGCTGTACGCCGCCACGGCCACGGCACCGAGGATCTGGGGCGCCATCTTCATGGTGAGGTAGATGCTCGTCGGGCCGTCCGCGCCTCCGATGATGGCGATGCTCGCCGCTTCACGCACGCTGAAGCCCATGACCATGGCGAGAAAAAGGGCTACGAACACGCCGAGCTGCGCCGCCGCCCCCAAAAGAAAGGTGATGGGGTTCGCCATGAGAGGGCCGAAGTCGGTCAGGGCTCCGATGCCCATGAAGATGATCACGGGGTAGATCTCGTGCTCCGCTCCGTAGAACACGTACCGAAGAAAGCCTCCCTCGTCCATGATGCCCGACAGGGGAAGGTTCACGAGCAGGCAGCCGAAGGCGATGGGCACGAGCAGAAGCGGCTCGAAGCCTTTGCCGATGGCCAGATAGAGGAGCACCAGGGCCACGGCAAGCATGACGAAATGACCGCCCGTGAGGCCCAAAAATCCGGACTGTTCTAAAATGCTACGCAGTGCTTCCACATACAGCATTGTTCGTCCTCCCTCGTTCCCGGGGAACGGCAGGAACTCTACTAGCCCACGACGACGAGGACGTCGCCGGTGTTGACGGAATCACCTTCCTTGACGCGTATTTCCTTCACTGTTCCTCCGCTTGGCGCCTGGATCTCGTTCTCCATCTTCATGGCCTCCAGAACGACCAGCAGATCTCCGGGGTTCACGGAGGCTCCCACGGAAACCGCCACTTTCAGGATCTTGCCGGGCATGGGGGAACTCACCACGTCGCCTCCGGCGGGAGCCGCCGGAGCCGGCGCCGCCGCAGGTGCGGGCGCAGACGCCTTCGGCGCCGGGGCCGCGGCGGCCACGGGCGCGGGCGCCGCCACAGGAGCAGGCGATGCGCCTCCCTTGATCTCTTCAACTTCCACGTCATAGCTCTTGCCGTTCACTGCGATTCGAAACGTTCGGGCCATCTTCTTCCTTCCTCCTTGGGAGTTCGTATCCACACTTCATCCGCTCGGAATGCCGGTCTGCCCGATAAAGGAAACACCTCCCCGACAGACGCGCAAAACCGATCCGCACGAGAGTTGGTCGTCTTTTTCGTCGCAACCGCCTCTTCCGAACATGGCCGGAAGGGACGGCACGCGGAAACGCTATTCAAGCCCCTCCAGATTGCAGGTACGAGCGAGAGCCCTCCAGCCGCTTCCGCTCCCCGCCTGTCTGGAGACGGTGAAAACAGGACGCACGTTCGTCACCGTGACGGCGCTGCCGAGCGTCGCCGCCACCGCCGCGGTGAGAACCGCGACGAGTTCGTCCTCATCCTCGCCCTGAACCTGCACGGATGCAGCAGGCGCGACGGAAACGACCGACGGAGCAGCTGGTTTCGACGGCGCGGGCGCTTCCACTTTTGCCGCCCTGTTCTTTTTTCTGTTGTCCACGGATGTAGCGAGAAGCTTGTTTCCCCGAATGACCAAACTCAATCCGACCAGCACCAAAAAGACGATGCTGAAGGCGATGAGCGCCAGGATCACCGCGCCTCCCGCTCCGACAAAATGGGATGCCAGTTCCATGTACGTCTCCCCCTTCCCTCGTGCCTATTGCGGCATGATCCCGTGTTTCCGCTTCGGACGCTGCTCCTTCTTCCCCTCCGTCAGCAGAAGTGCCTGGTACAGCGCTCCACGGGTCTCCTCCGGAAGGATCACGCGATCCACAAAACCCCGCGCCGCTGCCACATAGGGGTTCGCGAAGGCTTCTTTGTACTCGTCGATCTTCTGCTTCCGCACGGCAACCTGGTCCGTGGCGCTCTCGATCTCTTTCCGGAAAACGATGTTCGCCGCTCCTTCAGCTCCCATGACCGCGATCTCCGCCTGGGGCCACGCGAGCACGACGTCCGCTCCGAGGTCTTTGCTGCACATGCCGAGGTACGAGCCTCCGTAGGCTTTCCGAAGAATGATGGTCACGAGGGGAACGGTGGCTTCGCTGTAGGCGTAGAGCATCTTCGCTCCGTGACGGATGATTCCGCCCTCTTCCTGGGCACGCCCGGGGAGATAGCCGGGAACGTCCTCGAAGGTGACTACGGGAATGTTGAAGGCGTCGCAGAAGCGAATGAATTTGCTGGCTTTGTCCGAGGCGTCGATGTCGAGGCAACCCGCCATGTAATTGGCCTGGTTGGCGATGATGCCGATGGCGATGCCTCCCACCCGCGCAAAGCCGGTGACGATGTTCCGCGCCCACAGAGGCTGCACTTCCAGAAAGCTTTCTTTGTCCACCACACCGCTGATGACGTCGATGACGTTGTAACCTTTGTTGGGGTTGGTGGGAACGAGGGTCCGGAGAGCGGGGTTGACGCTGAAGGGGTCTTCGTCGGTCTCTTCCCAGGGGGCGTCCTCCAGGTTGTTCGAGGGGAGGTAGCCCAGAAGGCGGCGCACCTGGCGGAGGCAGTCGTCCTCGGTGGCGCAATAGAACTGGGCCACGCCGGATTTGCTGTTGTGGGTCAGGGCGCCTCCGATCTGTTCACTTGTGACTTCTTCCCCGGTGACTGCCTTGATGACTGCAGGGCCGGTGATGTGCATGATGCCCACTTTGTCCACCATGAAGGTGAAGTCCGTCAGGGCGGGGCTGTACACGGCGCCTCCGGCGCACGGACCGGCGATGATGGAGATCTGGGGCACCACTCCCGACGCCAGGACGTTTCGGAAAAAAATGTTGCCGTAACCCGAAAGAGCGTCCACGGCCTCCTGGATTCGGGCGCCGCCGGAGTCGTTGATCCCTATGACCGGGGCTCCGTTCTTCACGGCAAGGTCCATCACTTTGCAGATCTTCTTCGCGTGCGCCTCGCCGAGGGAACCGCCGATGACGGTGAAGTCCTGGCTGTACACGTACACGATGCGGCCGTCGATGGTCCCGTAGCCCGTCACGACTCCGTCCCCGGGAAACACTTTCGTCTCCATGCCGAAGTTCGTGCAGCGATGCTCCACGAATTCGTCGATCTCCACAAAGCTCCCCTCGTCAAGAAGCTTCGCGATGCGCTCCCGCGCCGTCAGCTTTCCCGAGGCATGCTGCTTCTCCACGGCTTTACCGCCGCCTCCGCTTTGCGCTCGTTCCCGTTTCGCCAACAGTTCCTCGCAAAGCTGGTCGATGCTCTTCTCCGACATCTACCATAACCTCCTCGTCCTGCTTCTGCCCCTCGGCGACTCGGGACAGCCCGTCACTCAAGCCTCCGCAGCGTGAACAACGTTCCGCTCCGAGCGAAGGCGTTCCTCACAGAATGATTCCGATCCAGGGAAATGCTCGACAGTCCGCCCGTGGTTCTCTTCTCCGGAAAAACGTCATTCCTGACGGAGAGCGTATTCTCTCTCAGTTCCCGATTTTCAAGACGAAAATCTTGAACGAAAACGGCTGGGAACCGGGCAGGCTCCTGTGGAAGCAACGACAATACGAGGTATCGACCGCGAAAATGCGAACTGTGGAGAACTCCCGTTTGAAGGTACCGAAGGCGGTTCCGGTACCGATGCTTCTATATTTTTCTGACTATTACGACGAAATAATCTCCTTCGCGTCGTTGTTACGGTCATTTATACAGGTCAACGGAGATCGCGTCAAGCAACGGATCTTTTTGCGTCATCGTGCATACAGAGCGGCTTAAATCATGAACGCCTTGCGTTCTGTCGTGAAAAAGAGACTCGCCACATCGCACGTGGAGATCCGATGGCATGAGAAAAACCTCTGACACACTACACAGCAATGTTTTTTCGACAAACTGAAAAAGAGAAGAATGGCAACGAAGAGGCAACGTTCATACCGACACAGTTCGTCCGTGTCATCACACTTAAGGAATCTCTGAATAAGGCTGCGTCAGCCCCGCGGGGCGCCTCGCAGAGCCTGACGCGACCAGAGTCAAGGAAAAGCCAAAGGCCTTTATTCAGAGCTTCCATAACTTTTTGAGGATTTTTACAATAACGCAGGGGGCCTTCCGTACGGAAGGCCCCCTGCGTCTGGTTCCTGCAAAACACGGCATTCTCCGTCAGTGCGTGAGCAACGTCAGCATCGCTCCCGCCGCCACGGCGGTCCCGATCACGCCCGCCACGTTCGGCCCCATGGCGTGCATCAAAAGAAAATTGCTCGGAAATTCCCGTTGGCACATGCGCTGCACCACCCGGGCCGCCATGGGCACCGCGGAAACTCCCGCCGCACCGATCATGGGGTTGATCTTTCCGCCGGACAGTGTCTTCATGAGCTGGCCGAAGAGCACACCCCCCGCCGTGCTGAAAACGAAGGCCACAAGACCGAGAAGTATGATCTTCAGGGTCCCTATGGTCAGGAAACTCGTGGCATCCATGGTGGCTCCCACGGACAGGCCAAGGAAGATCGTGGTAGCGTTCAGAATCTCGTTCTGCGCCGCTCCGCTCAGACGCTCCGTCACGCCGCACTCCCGAAGGAGGTTGCCGAACATGAGCACGCCCACGAGCGGCACGGAGGCGGGCAGGATCAAACCGGCCGCCATGGTGCACACGATGGGAAAGAGCACTTTTTCCGTCTTGCTCACGGGGCGGAGCTGGTCCATACGAATGCCCCGGTCGGCCTTGGTGGTCAGAAGGCGGATCACCGGCGGCTGGATGAGCGGCACGAGCGACATGTAGCTGTACGCCGCCACGGCCACGGCACCGAGGATCTGGGGCGCCATCTTCATGGTGAGGTAGATGCTCGTCGGGCCGTCCGCGCCTCCGATGATGGCGATGCTCGCCGCTTCACGCACGCTGAAGCCCATGACCATGGCGAGAAAAAGGGCTACGAACACGCCGAGCTGCGCCGCCGCCCCCAAAAGAAAGGTGATGGGGTTCGCCATGAGAGGGCCGAAGTCGGTCAGGGCTCCGATGCCCATGAAGATGATCACGGGGTAGATCTCGTGCTCCGCTCCGTAGAACACGTACCGAAGAAAGCCTCCCTCGTCCATGATGCCCGACAGGGGAAGGTTCACGAGCAGGCAGCCGAAGGCGATGGGCACGAGCAGAAGCGGCTCGAAGCCTTTGCCGATGGCCAGATAGAGGAGCACCAGGGCCACGGCAAGCATGACGAAATGACCACCCGTGAGGCCCAGAAATCCGGACTGTTCTAAAATGCTACGCAGTGCTTCCACATACAGCATTGTTCGTCCTCCCTCGTTCCCGGGGAACGGCAGGAACTCTACTAGCCCACGACGACGAGGACGTCGCCGGTGTTGACGGAATCACCTTCCTTGACGCGTATTTCCTTCACTGTTCCTCCGCTTGGCGCCTGGATCTCGTTCTCCATCTTCATGGCCTCCAGAACGACCAGCAGATCTCCGGGGTTCACGGAGGCTCCCACGGAAACCGCCACTTTCAGGATCTTGCCGGGCATGGGGGAACTCACCACGTCGCCTCCGGCGGGAGCCGCCGGAGCCGGCGCCGCCGCAGGTGCGGGCGCAGGTGCGGGCGCAGACGCCTTCGGCGCCGGGGCCGCGGCGGCCACGGGCGCGGGCGCCGCCACAGGAGCAGGCGATGCGCCTCCCTTGATCTCTTCAACTTCCACGTCGTAGCTCTTGCCGTTCACTGCGATTCGAAACGTTCGGGCCATCTTCTTCCTTCCTCCTTGGGAGAGTGCAAGATTAAAAAACATGAGGGTTTCTTCACGAAGCGAAAGCGTAACATCCGGAACAGCAATCGACTCTCGAGGTGCGGGACCATGCACAGAACCGTATGCCACCGTCGCAACAGCTCACTCCGGCACATTCCGAGAAAACGAGTGTTCCGGTTCTTTCCGAGACCACAGAAATCCTGCGATCAAACGAACAGCCGATTGCACACCGCACTGGCAAAAGCCCCGAGTCAATCGCCACGTCGTGTCGCCGTACTGAACCGCCTTACAAACCATCACTGCGGCGTTCTCTAAAAGTAAAGACCAGGGGAACACCGAATGAACTGGCCGGATCCTCTTTAAGGCACGTACAAAGGCGCCAATTCCCCCGTCACGACAGCACCACGCCGCAACTTTGTCATCCCGGGAGAAAAGTCACGACACCAAAAAATTCCTCGGCTCAGAAACTAGAATCCCTGCCCCTCCAGATTGCAGGTACGAGCGAGAGCCCTCCAGCCGCTTCCGCTCCCCGCCTGTCTGGAGACGGCGAAAACAGGACGCACGTTCGTCACCGTGACGGCGCTGCCGAGCGTCGCCGCCACCGCCGCGGTGAGAACCGCGACGAGATTTTCCTCGTCAGCGTTCTGGGAAGCGCCGGTGGCAACAGACCGGGAAACAGCTGGGGCTGCCGGCTTGGGTGTCGAAGAAGCAATCTGCTGCTTTTTTCTGCTGTCCACGACTTCGGAAAGGCACTTGTTCCCCACAATGATGAGACTCAATCCGATGAGCACCAGAAAGACGATGCTGAAGGCGATGAGCGCCAGGATCACCGCGCCTCCCGCTCCGACAAAATGGGATGCCAGTTCCATGTACGTCTCCCCCTTCCCTCGTGCCTATTGCGGCATGATCCCGTGTTTCCGCTTCGGACGCTGCTCCTTCTTCCCCTCCGTCAGCAGAAGTGCCTGGTACAGCGCTCCACGGGTCTCCTCCGGAAGGATCACGCGATCCACAAAACCCCGCGCCGCTGCCACATAGGGGTTCGCGAAGGCTTCTTTGTACTCGTCGATCTTCTGCTTCCGCACGGCAACCTGGTCCGCGGCGCTCTCGATCTCTTTCCGGAAAACGATGTTCGCCGCTCCTTCAGCTCCCATGACCGCGATCTCCGCCTGGGGCCACGCGAGCACGACGTCCGCTCCGAGGTCTTTGCTGCACATGCCGAGGTACGAGCCTCCGTAGGCTTTCCGAAGAATGATGGTCACGAGGGGAACGGTGGCTTCGCTGTAGGCGTAGAGCATCTTCGCTCCGTGACGGATGATTCCGCCCTCTTCCTGGGCACGCCCGGGGAGATAGCCGGGAACGTCCTCGAAGGTGACTACGGGAATGTTGAAGGCGTCGCAGAAGCGAATGAATTTGCTGGCTTTGTCCGAGGCGTCGATGTCGAGGCAACCCGCCATGTAATTGGCCTGGTTGGCGATGATGCCGATGGCGATGCCTCCCACCCGCGCAAAGCCGGTGACGATGTTCCGCGCCCACAGAGGCTGCACTTCCAGAAAGCTTTCTTTGTCCACCACACCGCTGATGACGTCGATGACGTTGTAACCTTTGTTGGGGTTGGTGGGAACGAGGGTCCGGAGAGCGGGGTTGACGCTGAAGGGGTCTTCGTCGGTCTCTTCCCAGGGGGCGTCCTCCAGGTTGTTCGAGGGGAGGTAGCCCAGAAGGCGGCGCACCTGGCGGAGGCAGTCGTCCTCGGTGGCGCAATAGAACTGGGCCACGCCGGATTTGCTGTTGTGGGTCAGGGCGCCTCCGATCTGTTCACTTGTGACTTCTTCCCCGGTGACTGCCTTGATGACTGCAGGGCCGGTGATGTGCATGATGCCCACTTTGTCCACCATGAAGGTGAAGTCCGTCAGGGCGGGGCTGTACACGGCGCCTCCGGCGCACGGACCGGCGATGATGGAGATCTGGGGCACCACTCCCGACGCCAGGACGTTTCGGAAAAAAATGTTGCCGTAACCCGAAAGAGCGTCCACGGCCTCCTGGATTCGGGCGCCGCCGGAGTCGTTGATCCCTATGACCGGGGCTCCGTTCTTCACGGCAAGGTCCATCACTTTGCAGATCTTCTTCGCGTGCGCCTCGCCGAGGGAACCGCCGATGACGGTGAAGTCCTGGCTGTACACGTACACGATGCGGCCGTCGATGGTCCCGTAGCCCGTCACGACTCCGTCCCCGGGAAACACTTTCGTCTCCATGCCGAAGTTCGTGCAGCGATGCTCCACGAATTCGTCGATCTCCACAAAGCTCCCCTCGTCAAGAAGCTTCGCGATGCGCTCCCGCGCCGTCAGCTTTCCCGAGGCATGCTGCTTCTCCACGGCTTTACCGCCGCCTCCGCTTTGCGCTCGTTCCCGTTTCGCCAACAGTTCCTCGCAAAGCTGGTCGATGCTCTTCTCCGACATCTACCATAACCTCCTCGTCCTGCTTCGACGGGTCGCACATGCACCCGTCCGCATACCTCCATCTCCACGCCGCATACGGACACCACATACGACAGAACGGAACGGAGAGGAAAAGACCCCGCCGTTCCGTTCGTGTTTCGCGCTACCGTTCCGAGATTTCCAGAAGAATGCCACCTGTCGCTTTAGGATGCACAAAGGCGATTCGGGCACCACCGGCACCGTAGCGAGGTGTCTCGTCGATGAGACGAATTCCCTTGGTTTTGAGTTCCGCGAGTGTTTCCTCAAGGTTCTCCACGCGGAGAGCGATATGGTGAATGCCCTCTCCCTTCTTCTCGATGAACTTGGTCACCGGGCTGTCCGGAGCCGTTCCTTCCAGAAGCTCGATCTCCGTGTCTCCCACGGGCAAAAAGGCCGTCTTGACCTTCTGCTCCTCCACCTCTTCGACGCCTGTACAAGCAATTCCAAGAGCAGCCTCCCAGATTTTCAGAGACTCATCGATGCTCTGTACCGCAATACCGATATGGTCGACCACTGTGACCTTCATAATGATGCGCACCCCCTGCGTTTTTACTCGTCGGCCCCCGAAAAAAGAGTTCGGGTGCTTTCGCGGAAAGGCGAGCGACAGACCAGACAAGAGGCCCTGCCGGCTCCTCCCGGGCAGGGCACAAAACGTTCCGGGCACGCTCTAGGACTGCACTTCTTTCGCCCTTTTCTCCTCCACCGCTTTCCGAAGCCACTCGATGCTCTCCGTCGTGGGCGTCCCCGGACCGAAGACCGCTCCTGCGCCCATCTCCAGAAGGCTCGGCACGTCATTTTCCGGAATGACGCCGCCGCCGAAGACAATGATGTCCTCCGCGTTCCGCTCCTTGAGCATGTCGATGATGGTGCGGAAATAATGTTCGTGCGCTCCGGAAAGGATGCTGATGCCGATGGCGTCGGCGTCCTCCTGGATCGCCGTTTCGACGATCTGTTCCGGAGTTTGGCGAAGACCGGTATAGATGACTTCCATGCCCGCATCTCGGAACGCACGGGCAATGACTTTCGCACCGCGGTCGTGCCCGTCCAGGCCGGGTTTGGCAACAACCACGCGGATCTTTCTTTCGCTCATGGCTTCTCCTCCTCCATGCGTCGCTTTTTCGAATTCAGGATCGAAACATCCGCGAAATCCGGGAATTTAGAGAACGATGTTCTCCCGATATTCGCCGAACTCCTCGCGAAGCACGCCGCAGATCTCGCCCTCCGAAGCATAGCACCGGACGGCATCGAGAATAAAGGGCATAAGGTTCGTTCCCTCGTCCCGAGCGGCTTTCCGGATGTCTTCGAGAGCCGCTTTGACCTTCAGGTTGTCACGACCAGCCTTGACTGCATTGAGTTTCGCGACCTGACGCACTCCAACGCTGGGATCCACGCGGAGGAGTTCGCGACCGGAATTATCTTCCTTGATCTGGAACTTGTTGACACCGACCACCACCGCATCGCCACTCTCGACGGCTCTCTGGTAGGCATAGGCCGCATCCTGGATCTGCTGCTGCACATACCCCTTTTCGATGGCCACGAGCATACCGCCCATCTCATCGATTTTCTCTATATACTCCAACGCCTGCGTTTCGAGGGTCTTCGTCAGGGCTTCGATGTAATAGCTCCCGGCAAGGGGATCCACGGTGTTGCAGACGCCGGATTCATAGGCAATGATCTGCTGCGTCTTCAGGGCAATGCCGACACTCTTCTCCGTCGGAAGGGCGAGAGCCTCGTCCATGCTGTTCGTGTGCAGGGACTGCGTTCCGCCGAGAACCGCAGCGAGGGCCTGGAAGGCCACACGGATGATGTTGTTCTCGGGCTGCTGCGCCGTGAGCGTGCTGCCTCCGGTCTGCGTGTGGAAACGGAGCATCATCGCCTTGTCGTTGGTGAGGCCGAAACGCTCCTTCATGATCTTCGCCCAGATACGCCGGGCAGCTCGGAACTTGGCCACTTCCTCGAGGAAATCGTTATGGGCGTTGAAGAAGAAGGAAAGCCGCTCGCCGAAGACGTTCGGATCCTGCCCCTTCTTGATGGCCGCGTCCACATAGGCGATACCGTCGGCGAGGGTAAAAGCGATCTCCTGGGCTGCGGTGGAACCTGCTTCGCGGATATGGTACCCGGAGATGGAAATGGTGTTCCACTTGGGAACGTGATTGCTGCAGAAGGCGAAGATATCCGTGATGAGACGCATGGAAGGCTTGGGGGGAAAGATATACGTACCCCGAGCGATGTATTCCTTGAGGATGTCATTCTGAATGGTTCCGCCCAACTTGTCCGCCGAAACGCCCTGCTTCTCGCCAAGAGCGATATACATGGCCAGCAGAATCGAGGCGGGAGCGTTGATCGTCATGGATGTGGTGACCTGATCGAGGGGAATCTGGTCGAAGAGGATCTCCATGTCCGCCAGGGTATCGACGGGCACACCCACCTTGCCGACCTCTCCCTGAGCCATGGAATGATCCGAATCGTAACCGATCTGAGTGGGCAGATCGAAAGCGACGGACAGTCCCGTCGACCCCTGGGAAAGAAGATACCGATACCGAGCGTTGGAATCCTCCGCCGTGGAGAAACCGGCATACTGGCGCATGGTCCAGAATCGCCCACGGTACATATTAGGCTGGACACCCCTCGTAAAGGGGAAACTTCCGGGCATTCCCAAATCTTCGAGGTATTCGAGATCCTTGATATCGTCGGGAGCATAGACCGTCTTCACGGGGATGCCGCTCCCCGTCGCAAACACTTCCCGCTGTTCGGGTCGTTTCTGTCGCAACTTCTCCATCCGCGCCTCGAAGGCCTGTTTCTCCCTCTCAATCCTTTTGAGCGCTTCCTCCTTGAACACCATAATTCCCCTCCCTTAAATCTGCGTCGCGAAGGGCCTCCCGGGTCCGCCTCGCTCTCCGTCGCACCGACACCCTGTTCCCGAAACATCCGAAAAATGTTCTGTGGTCTCTGGCAACGGACAATCCTGCACGCACGTATACGAGACCTTATTATTCTCCAGGCGGCTCCGGAATGCAACAAGGGACTCTCGTTTACACGATAATTACCCATAATTCAGTTTATTTTATTCCCTACGTTTTCCCCGCCGCTGTGCTTGCACATCACCTGAATGCCTCTGCCGACCGGCGGGAATGAAGGCATCATACACCAGATTTTTCATTCCCGGCGAGATCCTGGAAATTTCCGCCCAGACGGTTTTGTGGTATCATGAGTCTGAAGGCCCAAGTCCATTTCTCCGACATGCACCCGCTCTTTCCGATAAAGAGAGGGGAAAGTGTGGGTTTTCTGTTTGCAAGCCTTTTCGGACGGGGAGGTCTCGACTATGGAAATGATCACCTGCGATCTCTGCGCCAAGCCCTTTGCCACGACAGGGCCGAAAATCTGTCCTCGATGCATGAAACGGCTTGATGCCGTGTACGAAAAAGCCCGCGCCTTCATGAGGGACAATCCCGACGAGTCGCTGGACGTGATTCGCCTTGCAGATCAGATTTCCGAGGACGTGCGCGATCTCGAGATGCTCGTGCAGATGGGGCGTTTCGACCGGGACGTCTCAGGCCCTGCCGTGGAAGATCGTCGTAAAAAACAACTTCTGGAGGAACTGCGGAAGAACCTTTCCGAGAAATCCGGTGAAGGCAAGAAATACGTATCCTACGGGGAGGAACGGTACGGCAAGCGCTGACAAACCGTCCTGCCGGCATTTTTTCTACTACACCATCTCTCCCCGATCCCACGCCGCACGGAACCCCTCTTCGGGAGCAATGTTCAGCGCCCGAAGAGGGGTTCCGTGCTTTGTTCGAATGGATGTGCTCTTCTCCGTCTAGAGTGCGGCGGCGATGTTCCTTCCCAACTCCCGGCAACTCTCGAGATCTTCCTGGGTAGGCGCCGAACAGACTTCTACATGAGGCCCCACGATCTCCCAATCCCCTTTTTCGCCGAACTGGAGCAGGGCCGCCAAGGCACCCTTGCTCCAACTGTAGGAACCGCAGATGCCGAGAACACGGTTTTTCAGCATCTTGTCCCGACTTCGCCGTTTTTCCCGAGAAAACAAGGATTTTGAAAAAAGGGATGCAGTGTTCATGGGGGTTCAGAAGATCGGGAAGCCGGAAATCAAAATGTAGTGCCTAGCATATTTGCCCTATTGACATATTGTCTTTCTCCGGATATACTCCTTTCATGTATATCCGGGTGAAATCCTCAAAGCTCAGTCCGCGAAAATCAGTCCAGATCGTCAAATCCGTCCGTACCGGGAAACGGGTCTCCCAGGTCATTCTCCAGCACGTGGGAATAGCCCACGACGAGAAGCAGCTCTCCGAGCTCCGGGAACTGGGGCGGAAGCTCATTCTGGAGATGGAGGAGAGAGAGCAGCCCTCTCTTCCGGGGTTCTCCCTCCTCGAGAACGAAGAGGCGTGGGAGCGGCCGGTCGGCGACGGGGAGCGGGTCAGCCTCCGGGGGATGAAGAACCTGGAACAGGTGACGGAAGGGCCTGGGGAAGTCGTGGAGAGCCTGTTCTCCTCCCTGGGCTTCGAGGCGATCTTCGGGGTATCCAACCGGGGGAAGGGGAACACGGAAGTCCTGAAGAAATGCCTCGCCTGCGCCCTCGCCAATCCTTCGAGCAAGCGGGGGATGTCCCGTTGGCTGGAGGACGAGGGCGGGACGGACATGTCGCTGAACAGGATCTACCGAATGATGGACGCCCTGGCGAAGAAGACGGACCGGGTGAGGGAGATCGTGGCGCGGGAGACCGCGTCCCTCTTCGAGACGAAGGCGTCGCTGCTGCTCTTCGATGTGACCACCCTCTATTTCGAAAGCGTTGAGGCGGATGCCCTGAGGGTGTCGGGGTACAGCAAGGACAACAGGATACAGGAGACCCAGGTGGTGCTCGCCCTGGCGGTGACGCCGGAAGGATTTCCCCTCTGGTACGACCTTTTCCCGGGAAACACCTTTGAAGGGCATACTCTTGTGCCTGTGCTCAGGAGATGCATGGAGACCTTCTCCCCCCGGCAGGCGGTGGTGGTGGCGGACCGGGCCATGTTCACGGAAGAGAACCTGCACGAAGTGGAGAAGGCGGGATGCTCCTTCGTCGTGGGAGCGAAACTCCGGGGTCTCAGCCGGACCATGAGGGAGAAAATCCTGGACGCCGGGAACTACTCCCCCCTGCCCGGAGATTCGCCTGTCTTCCCGGAGGGTGAGAGAGAAACGTGCAGCCCTTCCCGTTGGTACTCCGTCCCCCTCGAAAACGGGAGAAATTTGCTCGTCACCTGGAGTGAACAACGAGCCCGGAAGGACGCCTCCGACCGGGAACGGCTTCTGGCCCGCCTGCGGAAAAAACTGCAGGGGAAGAAGGCTCTTCCGGGAAAAAGCCTTGTCACCAACCGGGGAACGAACAAATACCTCTCCCTTGAAAATTCAAACGGACAGGACCGCTACATCCTGGACGAAGAGAAGATCCTCCGGGACAGCCGGTGGGACGGCCTTCACGGAGTCATCACCAACCTGCCCGTGGAAAGTGCCGCGGAAGCGCAGGAAATCCTCGCCCATTACGGGAGCCTGTGGCGCATCGAAGAATCCTTCCGGGTGAACAAGCACGACCTCTCCATCCGCCCTGTCTATCACTGGGTACCCCGCAGGATCGAGGCCCACATAACCCTCACCTACCTCGCCTTCGCCCTCCTCCGGCATCTCCAGCACCGAGTGGCGGTCCGGCAGAACGCGGTGATGAGCGCCCGGGCCATCCGGACCGCCCTGCTGGATGTCCAGTCCACCCTCATGAAGGACGAAGAGACGGGGAAACTCTACCGGTTCCCGAAGGCCATGAGCGAGAGCGCCCGGAAGATCTACCGTTCCCTGGGCCTCGTCCGGGGACTGGGGAACACGGAGATCCTGTCGGTGAGGAAATACAGGAACCGGAAAGGGATCCGGAGCGCCGGGACGGACGGAGACGGAACAGCGGGGGAAGGGACGGGCAGGAACTGAACGAGCCGGGAGCAGATCTCCTGTTCACCTTTCGCAATACCTTTCGGAGCCCCGAGACACGGTGAGACCGAAAAATCCGCCTCAAACGACAGCCCCTCTTTTCACAGAATTGAAAAGAGGGGCTGTGTAGTGCCCACCCAAGATGCACTTTCCGGTGTTTGCAAGGCTTCCCGTTTCAAACCCGGCGAAGTCGGGAGCAATGTTCAGCGCCCGAAGAGGGGTTCCGTGCTTTGTTCGAATGGATGTGCTCTTCTCCGTCTAGAGTGCGGCGGCGATGTTCCTTCCCAACTCCCGGCAACTCTCGAGATCTTCCTGGGTAGGCGCCGAACAGACCTCTACATGAGGCCCCACGATCTCCCAATCCCCTTTTTCGCCGAACTGGAGCAGGGCCGCCAAGGCACCCTTGCTCCAACTGTAGGAACCGCAGATGCCGAGAACACGGTTTTTCAGCATCTTGTTCTGCAGTGCCGACGTGAGGGCCTGCATTGGCGGAAAAAGTTCCGTGTTGTACGTACAGCTGGCGAGCACGAGTCCGCGAAATTTCCAGATGTCGCGGATGACAAAAGAGACATGGCTCCGGGAAATGTCGTGAAGAATGACTTTTTCGATCCCCTCCTCGGCAAGGGCCCGAGCGATTTCCTCCGCCATGGCTTTGGTATTGCCGTACATGGAACCGTAGACTACCACAACGCCCTTTTCCGCCTCATGACGACTCCACTTGTCGTAAAGATCCACCACGTGCCAAGGGTGTTTTCTCAGGATCGGACCGTGAGCGGGAGCGATCACATTCAGATCGAGTGTGCGCACCTTCTTGATCGCCTTCTGGACCTGAAAGCTGTAGCGCCCGACGATGTTCGAGAAATAGCGAAGGATTTCATCCTCGTAGTAGGACATGTCCACTTCGTCGTCGAAGACACCGCCGTCCAGAGAGCCGAATCCTCCGAAGGCATCGGAGGAGAAGAGGACCTTGTCCGTCTCGTCGTAGCAGACCATGGTCTCCGGCCAGTGCACCATGGGAATGAAATGGAAACGGAGTTTGTGTCTTCCCAAGTCGAGTTCCTCTCCGTCCTTGACGACGAGAAAATTCTCGGTGAGGCCGTAGAAATTGGCGAGCAGATCCTTTGTCTTCGCGTTCCCCACAATGGTCACGTCCGGAAAGGATTCCCGAAGCACCTTGACAGCCCCTGAATGGTCAGGTTCCATGTGGTTGATCACGAGATAGTCTATCTTCCGCCCCTTTCCCAAAATGGAACGAATTTTCTCGAGGAATTGCGGGAAATAGCCGTTCTTTACCGTGTCGATGAGGGCAGTCTTTTGATCCGCCACGCAATAGGTGTTGTAGGACACGCCCCTTGGAAGAGGCCAAATGGCCTCGAAGAGGTCCGTCTCCCTGTCGTTCACGCCGATCCAGTGGATATCCTTCGTGATGGCAATACCGCCGTGCATGCCTCCAACCTCCTCGCCTTACCCTTTCATCCTGCCCAGTTCGTGCACTCCAGAAACGCGCAGGACCGAACGCCAACGATCGCCTAAATCTTTCCAGAATAAAACACTTCTTGTCTATTATAGAGCACGTTTTCCTTCAGGAAAACGCAGAAACCTTGGACAAAAGCCTCCTTGGCCGTGTCTGAAGGTTTTGAACCTTCTTTGCGAAAACCGAGAAAATCCAAACACCTTCCCGGCCCCGGATGAAAGTGGTTAAGGCCTTTGCGGGGCTTACGTCAGCGTCGCCTTAAGACCATTGAGTGGTCGGTCATGGGGAAGAAGTCGCAGGAGATCATCTTTGTTACCCTGTATCCCAGGGGGACTAGCTGGGCTAAATTCCTGGAAAGGGTCGAGGCGGCGCAAGATAGATAGACTATGCGCCATGCCCTGACTCTCCCAGCATGCTCAAAACCTTAGCCTCCATGCCGGACCTCGGGGAGTTTGCGTAAACAAGGCGGTTTTCAACCGGGAAAGACTTTAGGAAATCCGCTCTCTGGGGAACTCTCTGGGCGTAGGTCCCCTGCAGCAGCAACGAAAAAGGGGAGTTGATGCCCGCCATCTTCAAGGACATGGATGGCACCTTGATCCCCAGGGTGGATGCCCCGTGAGAGCTGACTATAGCGCCAAGGATGCCCCGTCGCCACAGTAGAGGCCGCCACCCCCTTGTGTTGGGATGGGCGCAGGAAAGAGACCACATCCCTGTGGTCAGAGAGGCCCTTATATCCCATTCCTCCTTCAAGCGAAGACCCTCTTCGTAGGGTATGCCTTTAAAGCACCGGCACTGGTCCGGGCACCCCGTACGGCTCATGGCCTTCGCCCTGGCCTGCCGGAAGGCAGGTGTATCCCCTTGTGGAAGCAATATATCCTTGAGGCGGTGGTTATTATCATGCATGTTCAACAACAAGGAGTCTATCATAAAATGGATTGGATTTTACCGTTCCGGCCTTTGGTGCGGAGTTGTGGAGGTGTGGGGTATTGGAATCGGACGTCTTGATAAGGATTGACGGCAAGCCTGTGGCGGCGGTGAAGGACGGGGTCCTTGCGGATCCATCGGAGGCCTTTGTGGGGAACTCCGCGGCGGAAAGGATCGAGAATTACCACGGGGGATTTTCCGTAATGCCCGGAGATTTCAACGGGCACAGCCATCCGGAGCAGTCCGTTTACGCCGAGATAGTGGAAGAGGGGTGGGATCTTGCAACCTGGTGCAGGAGGACCATATACGCTCACAGCGTCCACATGACCCCTGAGCTGGTTTACTTAAGCTGCCGCAGGGCATTTGGCCGCATGCTGCTGAACGGCATAACCTCCGTTGCGGTTTCCTTCTACTGCCATAACCGCATGGGCAACGCCCTGGACCGCGAGGTCATAAAAGCCGCACTGGATTCGGGCATTAGGATCCTGTTCGGAAGGATGAATTACGATGTGCTGTCCGAGGACGCGTACCCTAAGAAGCGGGCTTCCCAGGAGAGCTACTTCGAAGGCCCCTATTACGAGAATCATCTCATATCCCTCATGGAGGAGTTCAAGGGCCTTGCGGGGGTGCAGGTTGCCCCTTCCCTTCACAGCTTTCACGCCAATACGTTGGGTGCCATAGCAAGGGCGCTGGAGCTCGCCTCGGAGCTCGACTCGCCGCTTCAGTTCCACCTTTCGGAGGATAAGGGAGATGTGGATCTCTGCCTGGACCTCTATGGAGAACGGCCAGCCTTCGTGCTGGCCCGGCTTTTGGAGAAAACTGGCCCCGTAAGGCTCCTGCTTTCCGATTGCATATGGTTGTCTCAAGAGGAGAAGGACCTAATCGGTCAAATGGGAGCCTCGGTGGTCTTGAACCTTAGAATGAACCACCGAATGAAGGTGGGAACCCCTGACCTGCCGGGCCTGCTTGAAAGGGGGATTCCGGTTTACCTTGGCACCGATGGAGAGGCCAGCAACTATGGCCTTAGCATACGAGAGGAGCGGGATTTTACCCTTGAGCGCTTTGGCGTGTCAGTTCCGCTTATACCGTTTAACATGAGGTGCGGCAATGTGGGGTCCATGGAGATTGGTGCCATGGGGGACCTTAAGGTTATGCATGACAGACGGGTATGGGACGTCTTTGCAGGAGGGCGTAAGGTGGTTTCCCAAGGTAAACTTTTGACCATGGACCTTGAGGCGGTGGAGGAGCGCATCAGGGAGATGACGTCGAGTTGGGATGTGTTGTGATAAAATAAAAGGGTAAAGTCAAAGGGGGCGATACAATGGATCTGAAAGATATCCTGTCGCTGGGTACCGTAAAGAGGCTGGTGAAAAAGGTGTCCACCTCTGATACGGTGGGCAACAAGTCGGAGGCGCTGGAGGAGTTCCTTTCAACCGCCGCATGTCTTGAGGCCATGACCCAGTTGGCGGTGGAGCTGCTGGACCCCAAGCTTCCTGAAGGGGTGATATCGGTTGGGATCATGTCGCACGTTGAAAACCTGGCCCCTGCGGTCTTGGGGGATGATGTGGTATTTACCGTTTCCCTTGACAATGTGGAAGGCAACCGGGTGTTTTTCTCCATGACCGCCAGCGACATGTACGGTCCTGTGGCAAAGGGGAGCCAGGAGCGAGCGGTCGTTCACGTGTCCGCACTGGAGCGAAAGGTGGCGGAACGGCAGGGCCGTTAGGTTTTGCCTGGACAACCCTCGCTGATGCTATTTGAAGGAAGACAGAAGGCTTGGTTCCCAAAGGAAAACAGGGAGCTTTTGATAATGCCTTTGTTTGACTTGTTGTGAAAATTGACTCAACCCAAACACAAGAGAGGCCTGTGGAGGAAAAGTGATTCCGACACGGGCCTCTTAGTGTAGACAAGTTTACATAACATGGACATGGGCCGTCTCCATGCACTGGAGCAGAAGGGAGGAGACATCGATCTGAAGACGAGCGTATAGCCTGTCTCGTCCTCCGACCTCGACCGCGTGAAGGTGATCCCGTGATCCGCGCAGAACCGAGTCAGGTGATGGTTGATGAACTCGCTTCCGTTGTCGGAATCGAGCCCCTTCAAGGGGAAGGGGAGCCGGTCCATGAGAGCGGGGAGGGCCTCCAGCACCCATTCCTGAGCCCGGTTCGGCAGGGCATGAAGCTCGGTCCAGCCGGTGGCCACGTCCGTGAGGGTCAGCGTGTAGGCAAAGTCCCTGGACGCATTTCCGCCGTCGTGGCTTCCCAGGTTCATCTCCATGAACCCGATCCCTGCTTCGTTCCAGTCGGCAAAGGTGCATAGATGAAGGGGTTGCCTGAGGACGAGGTGCCGCCTCTTTCCAGGACCATGAAGGAAAGAGGGCACATGATACTACCCTTGGCCTTCATACTATACATGCTTGTGGCCGGTTATACCCCGCTTTTCTCCGCCATGGCGGGACTGGTGGCTATAATAGTGGTCTCCTCTTTGAGATCCACCACCAGGATGAGCCTTAAGGACGCCAAGGGAGCCCTGGAGGCGGGGGCCAAGAGCTCCGCATCGGTGGCAGTGTCCTGCGCCATAGTGGGATTTATCGTGGGGGCGGTTGGGATGACTGGCCTGGGGCAGGTGATAGCCATGAACATAATGCACCTCTCCGGCGGGATGCTTTGGGCATCGCTTTTGCTTTGCATGGTGGCGTCAATAGTGCTTGGGATGGGGCTTCCCTCCACCGCCTGCTACATAGTGGTGGCCACCATCGCCGCCCCGGCCCTTCAAGGGATGGGGGGCCTCCCCTGGCGGCCCACTTCTTCGCCTTCTACTACGGCACCCTTTCTGGGGTTGTCCCCCCCGTTGCGCTTACCAGTTTCACCGCCGCAGGACTCTCGGGGGGGACGTCCCTCCAAGGTGGCCCTTATGGGACTCTTCCTTGCCTCTTCGGGGCTCATACTTCCCTTCTTTTTCGTTTACAACCCGGTGCTTCTGCTGGTGGACTTCTCCTGGCTTAAGTTCCTGGAGGTGTTTGCCGTTGCCGCCATGGGTATACTGCTCCTCTCCTGCGCGTTCATCGGCACCGGGCTTTCTGATATGACATGGTGGGAGAGGGTTTTGTTCCTGGTATCCGGGGTGGTGATGGTTTACCCCAAGGGGACAGGCTTTAAGGTGGCTATTGTGACGGTCGCGGTTACCGCCTCCCTACACTGGCTGCTCACGGTCAGGAGAAGATCCCTCCAGTTGTCATGATGTCATAAGACCTTTTGCGTGCCTTTTTAAAAAATAAGGAATCTCTGAATAAGACTATGTCAGCCCCGCAGGGCGCCTCGCAGAGTCTGATGCGGCCCGGGGCAAGGGAAAGCGAAAGGTCTTTATTCAGAGCTTTCCTAGATCAAACCTGAAAAGTCCGCTTGACAGAAAATGTACCTGGAGGAAATAATCGAACCTGCCCGGGGGGAGCTGTGTTTCCGGCTGAGAGGTGGCTTTTCGCCCGACCCCTGGAACCTGATCCGGTTTGTACCGGCGGAGGGAACGGGCATGGAGCGAAACCGATACGGTCTCAACCATCCTACCGGAATACCCTTTTCTTCTCCCGCCGACCGGAGAAACCCGCATGGTGCGGAGAAGGAGGAAACTGTGTATTCCAAAGAGGACCAACGCACTCGAATTCTGGTGGAGGGAGCCGTGCTGTGCGGACTTTCGGTGGCGCTTTCCTACGTAAAACTTTGGCAATTGCCTCAGGGCGGTTCCATCACCCTTGAAAATCTGCCGCTTTTTATGTACGCCTATCGCCACGGATTGAAAGCGGGAGTGCTCGCCGGAGGGATGTCCGGACTTCTGCAACTGTCGCTCGGAGGCTACATGGTACACCCTATCCAAGCGCTTTTGGACTATCCGCTGGCCTTTGCCGCTCTGGCTTCGGCATCTTTCGTCCGCAAACCCTTTTGGGCAGGACTCGCCATCGGCACCTTCGCCCGGTTTCTCTGCCACTTCCTTTCGGGCGTCGTTTTTTTTGCAAGCTATGCTCCCGAAGGGACGCCCGTATGGCTCTATTCCGCCATCTACAACGGGAGCTTCATGGTTCCCGCGCTCGTTCTGAATATCGCCCTCGGCCATTTCCTCCTGCCTCGGCTTGCGCGTCTTCCCGGCTGGAGTAAGGCGGGGCATTGAATACGGATCAGGTGGCAAGACGCCCCTGTTTCCCTGAGGAGGGTTTTTCCCGTTGAAACAGGACAAACGGTATATAGGGCGTCTCCATTCACTCGTCAACGCCTTTGGCGTGAGCATGATCAAGATCAGTGAAAAAGTGGGCGTATCGCTGACCTTCAACAAAGGGGGCGTCTGCCTCGGTATCAACGCGCCGGGGAGCCGGGTGGCGGCACTCCTCTCCCTCTACGGAGAAGGGGCTCATGGAACGATCACCTTCTTTCTCAGCGAAAAAGCCTTCGCGTCCTACGTGAACGGAATGACGGGAGGCATGCTCTTTCCGGATCCGGAAGAACCCGTCGCGGTGAGCGTGGCAGGCGAACTCGCCAATATGGTGAGCGGAAACGCCCTGACCACTTTGAGTGAAAGAGGCTTTTCCGGTCTGGACATCACGCCGCCTCAACTCTTCGTCGGCACCAACATCAAGTCCCTAAAGCTACCCGAGGACAAGATGGACACGTTTACCCTCCCGTTTTATGTCGGAAACGACCGAGAGAGCATCGTCCACCAAGTACTTCTCTTCCGAAAATGAGCGTTCCCTCGCTTTTCAGCGATACGACCGGTAAAGTCGTTCGGGGGGATCCTGCGTTTTCCCCACCTTCCACAATAAAAACAAAGAAGGGAAAGGCCCGCGGGCCTTTCCCTTCTTTGGTGTGCACGCCTTCCTTGAAAATCTTCGCTCAAAAACGCATATTCCTGGGAATCTCTGAATAAGGCTGCGTCAGCCCCGCAGGGCGCCTCGCAGAGCCTGATGCGACTCGAGTCAAGGGAAAGCGAAAGGTCTTTATTCAGAGATTCCCCTGTTCTTATCCCTCGCGATGCTCCACCTCGGCATTTCCATCCACTTCGAGGCTGAGCCATGCTCCCCAATCGAAACGGAGAAGGCCACTCGCCACGTAGAGAAGGATTCCCGCAAGGGGGGCCTTTTCTCGAAGCGTGATGAACAGCACCGCCACAAAGGTCGTGAGGAAGGTCACTTTCATCCTGTTGACATTGCCTTTCCGCAGTTTCTTCAGGTTGCCATAGGGAACCGTCGATACCATGAGGATCGCCGTTCCCACGGTGATGAGCGCCATTACCAGAGGCGGCAGGGAGAATTCCGCCATGGCGAAGGAAGCGACGAAAAGCCCTCCCGCAGGAATCGGAAGTCCCTGAAAGGAACCCGGCACGTGCATGACGTTGAAGCGGGCGAGCCGCAAGGCGCCGCACAGCGCGAAAAACGCTGCGACAAGAGCTCCCGTGACGCCGAGAAAGCCGTGCAGGTACGCCCCATAGACGATCAGGCCCGGCGCAACGCCGAAACTGACCACGTCGGCAAGGCTGTCAAGCTCCATGCCGAAGGCGCTGCTGCCTCCGAGGCTTCGAGCCATTTTCCCGTCCATGTAGTCGAAAAAGACCGCGGCGAAAACCAACCACGCTGCGGGAACGAATTTCCCGTGAATCACCATGACCAGGGACAACATACCGCAGAGAAGGTTGCCGCTGGTAATCATGTTGGGAATAATCTTCGTGAAGGGAACACCTCGAACGTGCCTATTCTTTTTCATTGCGTACCACCCCCAGAGCCGTCTCGCCGGCCTTCACCTTCTGTCCGACCGATACGACGCAACGCACGGCGGAGGGGAGATAAAGATCGACTTTTGAACCGAATTGTATCATCCCGTATCTTTCGCCTCGGGTCAAGTGCTGCCCTCGACGAGCCCTGCAGACGATACGGCGGGCCAAAAGCCCCGCAATCTGCACGACCAGTGCGGGCCCCGCCGCAGTCTCCATTCCCAGACAAAAACGTTCGTTCTCCGCGGACGCTTTGGGACCGTAGGCCACCCATTTCTTTCCAGGCATATACTGAAGATACGTCACTTCTCCGTCCCAGGGGACACGATTCACGTGTACATCCAAGGGGGACATGAACACGCCCACGCGCGTCGCCCTCCCCGTGAAGGGATGCTCCGTCACCTCCACTTCAACCACTCTGCCATCCGCAGGACTCACCCACAGAGCCGGATTCTCCGGAGGCCTTCTCTCGGGGTCCCGATAAAACCACAGAAGAAAACACAACACGGCAAGAAACACCGCAGACAGAGCGGGAGAGACGAACCATCCCCCGAGGGACATGAAGAGCATTCCTCCGATGGCGGGCAGGCCCTCCCTTGCAATGCGCACGGCCTATTCCTCCTCTTCTTCTTCGGCACGGATGATGCTTGCGTCGGCCACCTCATCCCCCTCGTCGAGGCGGACCACGATCGGTCCCGTCGCCTCTCTGCTCAGGATCGGAATATCCTCCGCCGCCAGACGCACCATGCGTCCCCGGTTGGAAATGAGCAGAATTTCGTCCTTTTCGGCGGCACCCCAGGAACCCACGAGAAGCCCCGTCTTGGCTCCCAGGCGCATGGCGCGTACCCCTCCACCGCCGCGATGATGGGGAGTGAATTCCTCAAAGGGCGTCCGCTTGCCGAGCCCTTTTTCATTGATCAGCAAAAGATCCGTTCCGGCCTGCACCACATCGCACCCGACCACGACATCGCCTTCGTCCAGGCGGATGCCCCGCACGCCCCTGGCCTGCCGCCCCAGAGGACGGAATTCGTTTTCGGGGACCCGGAGGGCTTGCCCGGAAGCGGTGACGAAGAGCAGATCCTCCTCACCGGAGGTGCACCGAACTCTCGCGATGGCATCTCCCGAATCCAGCGACAGGACCCGCCGCCCTGCCCTGGTGATGTTCTCCAGCTCCGTCACGGGCATGCGCTTCGCCACCCCCTGGCGCGTGATGAAGAAGACGAACCGTGCTCCGGAAAGACGGCTGTCTCGGAGAGCCACCACCTTCTCGTCCTCTTCGAGCGAGATGAAGGAACTCACGGGCTTTCCCTTTCCGGACCTCGGCTGGGGAATCATGTGTCCCCGGATGGCAAAGACCCGCCCCTTGGTGGTGAAGAGGAAGAGATCCCGATGCGTGGTGGTGACGGTCACGAGAGAAATCTCGTCCTCTTCCTTGGGCGTCGCTCCCTTCACGCCCTTTCCGCCCCGATTCTGCAGGCGGTATTCCTCGAGCATCATCCGGCGCAGATAGTTGTCCCGGGAAAGGACAACCACGATTTCTTTCTCCGGAATGAGATCCTCCATGGAGACATCTTCCATGGCATCCAGAATCTCCGTCCTCCGGGGGTTGCCGAAACGCGCCTTCACATCCTCGATCTCTTCCTTCACGACCCCGTCGAGCACCTTGGGATTCGCGAGGATGGAGCGGTACATCTCGATGTCACCGAGGAGTTGCGCATATTCTTCCTCCAGCTTGTGGCGCTCCAGACCGGTGAGGCGCTGCAGGCGCATGTCGAGAATCGCCTGAGCCTGCGGCTCGGAGAATCCGAGACGATCCGTCAATCCCTGGCGGGCCTCGTTCGGATCCTTGGACCCGCGCACCACCGCGATGACCTCTTCGATGATATCCAGTGCTTTAAGTAACCCCTCCACGATATGCGCTCTCGCCTCGGCCTTGCGGAGGCGGTAGGCGGTGCGCCGGCGGACCACGTTGCGACGGTGGGAGAGAAACACCTTGAGCATCTCCAGGAGCGGCAATTCCCTCGGCTGGCCGTCCACGAGAGCCAGATTGATGACGCCGTAGGTGGTCTGGAGTTGAGTCCGTGAATAAAGCTGCCGCAACGCCACCTGGGAATCCATATCCCGATTGACCTCGAGAACGATGCGCAGCCCTCTGCGATCCGATTCATCCCTGATGTCGGTGATGCCATCCAGGTGTTTTTCCTGAACGCCTCTGACAATCGCCTCTATGAGGTTGGTCTTGTTCACCATATAAGGGATCTCGGTGATGACAATGGCTTTTTTCCCCCGCTTGACATCCTCGACGTGGGTCTTGCCGCGGACGGAAATTCTGCCGCGGCCCGTCCGGTAGGCCTCGACGATACCGTCCCGGCCGAGAATCTCGCCTCCCGTGGGAAAGTCGGGACCGGGCAGAAAATGCAGCAGTTCTCCCAGTTCCACGTCCTCATGATCGAGCATGTAGCAGAGCGCGTCCGCCACCTCCGTGAGGTTGTGGGGGGGTATGTTCGTGGCCATCCCCACGGCGATACCCGTGGAACCGTTCACGAGGAGATTTGGAATGCGCGAGGGAAGCACCAGCGGCTCCTTGAGAGAGTCGTCGAAGTTCGGCCCCCAGTCAACGGTTTCCTCGTCGATATTCTCGAGCATTTCCTCCCCCAGGGCGGAGAGGCGTGCCTCCGTGTAGCGCATGGCTGCGGGAGGATCCCCGTCGATGGAACCGAAATTTCCCTGACCATCCACGAGGGGATAGCGCATGCTGAAATCCTGGGCCAGGCGAGCCATGGTATCGTAAATCGCCGAATCGCTGTGGGGATGGTACTTTCCCATGGTCTCTCCAACGACGCGGGCGGATTTCTTGTAGGCTTGATTGTGGCGAAGCCCCAGTTCGAGCATGGCGTAGAGCACGCGACGCTGAACCGGCTTGAGACCGTCCCGTGCATCCGGAAGAGCGCGACCGACAATGACGCTCATGGCGTAATCGAGGTAGCTGTGCTTGATCTCCTCTTCCAGAGGCAGGGGAACCACCGTGCCGAAATCCAATCGGCCACCCAACAGTTCCGACATGAACGTTCCTCCTCGTTTCCTCACCGCGGTTTTTCCGCACGGAACGACGACAACCGATTTTTGGTGAAGAAAGGGCCTTCACCTCTCGTTTTCCGTCGCATCGAACGTACAAAAAGAGAAAAACGACGGAAATCCGTCGCTTTTCGCGCTTGGATCAATATCTCATTATACCACGTACACTCGTCGTTCTTCTTTCGGAGGTTACCAACCGTTCCAGTGTGCCGCGCCCTCGTCGATTCCTTCGTGAGGCTCCTTCACTTCGTCGGGATAGCCGAGGACAGCAATCCCGAGAACGGAAATTGCTCCGGGAATACCGAGAATCAGCCGAAGCGCCTGTTCTCTCTCGGGAGAATGGTGGACCCCAAGCCAAACACTCCCCAGATCGAGAGCTTTGGCCGCCACAAGGATGTTCTCCATGGCAGCGGAACAATCCTCCTCCCAATAAATCCGTGCAAATTCGTTCTTTTCGGGTTCGCCGCAAACCACGATTGCGAGGGGCGCACGAAAAAGCATCTTCCCGTAGGGGTGCGCCCCCGCAAGTGCATCGAGCTTCGCCCGATCATCCACCACCACGAAATGCCATGGCCTGCTTCCTGCCGCCGTCGGAGCCGCGCAGGCGCACTCCAGCAGCAGGTCGATCTTTTCCCGTTCCACCGGCTGAGAAGTGTATTTCCGAATGCTGCGTCTCCCAAGAATGGCGGCAACGGCCGCATGCTC
Source organism: Aminiphilus circumscriptus DSM 16581 (assembly GCF_000526375.1). Classification (NCBI taxonomy): domain Bacteria; kingdom Thermotogati; phylum Synergistota; class Synergistia; order Synergistales; family Aminiphilaceae; genus Aminiphilus; species Aminiphilus circumscriptus. The sequence goes on from NZ_JAFY01000005.1 coordinate 545,922, forward strand.
CCGCATGGACATATCCTCTTCCTCCTTGTTTGTCGTTTGTCTGTTCGCCTAACCGCAGCGTGGGGCCGGAAAAAGTCGGACTCTTCGCAAAAGAATATCCGCTCCTGCGGCATACAACGGAATATGGATCATCGCCGCAATCACACGTCCCGGAAAAAGCGCCGCGAAGGGAAGGCCGAAGAGGTTTTGAAGAAACCAGGGAACCAGAAACGTCGAGACGAGAATCTGCCCGGAGGCCACCGCCAGAAAAAGCCTCCAGAAGCAGCGCCCGGAGGCCATCCTGAAGACGACGGCGGGAAGAAAGCCGGAAAGTGCGGCGGCAAAGGTGAAATGGGGCATGTACGGCCCCATGGGATTGATCCAGTAACCCAGGAGGTCTCCGAGAGCCCCTACAATCGCCCCCGCAAGGGGACCCATGCTGACGCCCGCAAAAAAGACGGGAAACGTGCCGAAACCGAGGCGGATTCCCTCGACCGGCCCGATGGCGATACGGATGCTCGCGACGCGAGCCAAAACAATGTTGAGACTCACGAAAAGGGCCAGCAGCACGAGTTCTCTCGTGGTCAATCTCTGTTCATTCACAGGCGATCCTCCTTTCCGTTCGCCGGAGAGACCTTCGGCGGCTCTCCTCTTCGTTGTTCTCCGGGGCGGACGAAAAAACACCGCCTTGCCCTCCGGATTGTAATTATAGAACGTTTACCCCGGAAACGCATCTCTCGACAACACGCAATGGCGCCGACCGCAACAAACGAGGACAACGGACTTCCGACTCCGCATCTCTCCCCTGCTGGTATAATGGTCTTGTTTCGGCGACAACGCTTCTTCCACAAAGAGCACGATGTCACCGAATCCAATAAAGGAGGAAAACGTTCATGGCCAATCTGTCCGTATTCGGAGCGGGAAGCTGGGGAACCGCTTTCGCCCATCTCGCCTCGTCCCGTGGGCATAATGTCTGTCTGTGGTGCCGACGTCCCCAACAAGCCAGAGCCATCGCGACGTCGGGGAGAAATCCCGACTATCTCGAGGATATTCCGCTCAGTCCGAATCTGCTTCCGACAGGGAATCTCGCCGAAGCGGCGATCTTTGCCGAAAGATGGGTTTTTGCCGTTCCCGCCCAATCGTTTCGGGAGTTGGCAGGCAAGCTCCGGCCACTCGCCCCGCGGAACGTCCGGGTCTGCAATCTCGCCAAAGGCTTCGAAATCACCACAGGAAAGGCAATGAGCCAGGTCTGTCACGAGACGCTTCCCATGGCCGTGTACAGCGTGCTCTCCGGTCCGTGTCACGCGGAGGAAGTTGTTCAGGGACTTCCTACCGCAGTGGTCGTCGCTTCGGCACTTTTCGAGGAAGCCTTCGAATGGCAGGTACTCCTCACGGGAAATACTTTCCGTGTCTACACGAACGAGGACGTGACGGGCGTGGAGATCGGCGGTGCCGTGAAAAACGTGGTGGCCATCGCCGCAGGCATAACCCAAGGTATGGGATTGGGAGACAACGCCGTGGCCGCACTCGCCACGCGAGGACTCGCGGAAATCCTCCGTCTGGGAGCCCGCCTGGGCGCGAACCCGCTCACCCTCACGGGACTCGCCGGTGTCGGCGACCTCATGACCACCTGCTACAGCCGCCACTCCAGAAATTTCCGCCTGGGCTTCTCCGTCGGCAAAGGAATGCCACCAGGAGAGGCACTCCTTCGGTTGGGCCAAGTGGCCGAAGGATATTACACGGCCCAGGCACTCCGGGAACACGCCGACTCCTTCGGCGTGGAACTTCCCATCGTCGAGGGCGTGTTCCGTATTCTCCACGAGAACGCAGCCCCCCGGGATATTCTGGACGAACTTCTTCTGCGGGATCCGAAACCCGAACTCTCTCCGGAACTGCTCTGGGGCGGCAGGGAGACGGGCGCCTGAAAAGAACTCCTCCAACGCGAACGGACAGAAACACCCGTTGCGGATCCTTTAACGGAAAGGATTTGATCTCCATGCACACAATGCACACAGCACCCGTTCGACGCTCTTTTCTGTCGCTCTCCGCTCTCCTTCTTGCGTCGTTCCTGCTCATGACGCTCTTTCCTTCCGCGTCCCCGGGCGCCCCCTACATCCTCCTCACCCCAAGAGGCGGAGAGGACAGCCTGGTGCATGAAAGCACGTCCTCTTTCCAAGCATCGAAAAAACTCGCCTCGTTGGGCATCTCGTCCGCCGTGTCGGAGGAGTTCTCCAACATCGGTGCTTCCTTGATCGATCTGGACGATAAAGATGCCGCCCTCGTCCGAAAATCGGGGACGTTCCTTCTCGTTCGGGCAGACATTCTCTTTCACGCCGCGCCCGAAGAATCCGGGATGACCTTCGACCCGGCGCTGGACACGCCCTGGCACGTCGCATGGGCACAAAACGCGGGGCTTACCGCCGGAATCACCGCAGCGCAGTGGAATACCGTTCTCGTGGCGGTCCTCGATTCGGGCCTCAATGACCACCCGGACTTTTCCGGGGCCCCGATCCGGTGGGACCTCGCCTACAACGCGATCACGCGCACTGCGGGAAGCAGGTCGGCTCTCGCCGACGAGAACGGCCACGGCACGAACGTGACGGGCACGCTCGCGGGATCGGCGACGGGCATCATCCCCTCCGCGCCGCTCCTCCCCGTGAAAATCGCCGACAAAAGCGGCAGCGCCAAGGTGAGCGACCTCACCGCCGCAGTAGATTACCTCGTGGGGCTCGCCAGAAACACGCTGCCGGGGAAAAAGATTTTCCTGAACTTCAGTTATTCCACGGATCCCTCCGACAGTCCCGACAGCGCATTGCAAAGCTTCTTCGAGGAACTCTTCCTCCGGTGCGACGAGGTGGGAATGCTCTTCTTTTCCGCCGCGGGCAACGAGGCCGCCGACCTGGACCGCAAGTATGTCTATCCGGCAAGGGCCTCCGCGAGAAACGCTCTTGCCATCGCCGCCACGGATACGGCGGGACTGCTGGCGTCCTTCTCCAACCACAGCGCCTACGCAGTCGAAGTGGCCGCTCCCGGAGTGGCCATCACGACGACCGACAAGAGCGGCAGCGGCTACCAGACCGTGAACGGGACATCCTTCGCCTCCCCCATCGCCACCGGTGTGGCAGTGGCCCTGTGGGCACGCCGCGCCGAACTCGCCAACTGGCAGGTGCGCAATGTCCTCCTCAATGCGGTTGACACTCCGCTCTGGATGCAGAGCGGCGGCACCGCCCTTTCCATCGCCGCGTCCTCCCTTCCCGTCATTGCGGGGAACGTTCTCCGCCCGGCCCGGACCACCGACACCTCCTTCGTGACGAATGCGAAAGGAACGGAGCCAAAGGCCGTGGGACTCGTTCCCGCCTCCGAGAACGGAGGCGGCGGCTGCGCCGCCGCAACGGCGCCGGCGGGGATCTTCCTTCTGCTCATCCCCCTTGTTCCGCTCTTCCGGCGCACCGGACGACAGACAAGAGCACACAAGGCGCGGAAATCCCTCTGACTTCGAAAAAACGACCGCAAGGAACTCGTCCCGAGAGAGCGAGTTTCTTGCGGTCGTGACACATTTTTTTCATCAAGCGACGGGCCTCCGGGTTCGACATGGTTTCGAAGCAGCATCGTCACTTGTCCGCACTCTTGTTACACAGCATGACAACAACTACGAGCCAGCGTCATCCTCCCCCTCGGCCGTCTCGAAAAAGACCCCTTTCTCCCGGAGAATCCGCACAGCCTTTCTGCTCCCACCGGTCAAAGGGTAGTCCCCAAGGGCCTTGGGAGAAACCCAGGCACCCTCGCTCGCGGCATGCGAGCGGAGCCCCGCGGGCACTTCCCCATCGAAGAAGGCCTCTTGCCCGGGAGCGCTCGGGGGGAGGCAGAGATAGACGCGGAGAGAAACGCGGAAGGTGGTGTATCCGTGCGACACCTTGCAGAGCAACGGTCCCGGAAGTATCTCGACCCCGAGTTCCTCCCGCATTTCCCGCACAAGCGCTTCCTCGGGGCGTTCTCCTTCCTCAACTTTTCCGCCGGGAAATTCCCAGAGCCCTCCCAGAAGTCCTCCAAGAGGACGGCGCCTGAGAAACACCGTACCGTCGGAGCGTCGAAGCATCCCCGCCACCACGGAAAGGGATACGGAGGCACGCTTTTCGGGAAGAACGGGACGCAGCAACACGGTTCCTGCCTTCAGAGCCGCGCAGGATTTCCGGAGGGGACAGGCGTCGCATCCGGGTGTTCTGGGGGTACACAGAAGAGCGCCGAATTCCATAAGTCCCTGGGTGAAATCCCGCGCCTTTCCCTCGGGTATCATGCACCGCATCGCCGCGAGAAGGCATTCCCGGCCCTTACGGCTCCGCACGCTCTCCCGACAGTCCAAAAGGCGAGCGAGAACCCGCTCCCCGTTGGCGTCCAGCGCGGGTTCGGGGATGTTCCACGCGATGGCGAGAATCGCTCCCGCCGTGTAGGAGCCGATCCCGGGGAGACTGCGAAGCTCCGGTGCCGTACGGGGAACGCTTCCTCCGTGACGCTCCACAATACAGCGCGCCGTCCGGAGAAGATTGCGCGCCCTGCTGTAATACCCCAGTCCCTCCCACAGCTTCAGGACATCTTCCTCGTCCGCCCTGGCGAGATCCGCCACGGTGGGGAAACGGGCAATCCACCGCAGAAAATAGGCAACACCCCGTTCCATCTGGGTCTGCTGAAGCATGACCTCCGAGACGAGAATTTCGTAGGGATCATAGGACCTCCGCCAGGGAAGATCCCTATGGTATGCGGAAAACCATTCCACAAGAATGTTTCCGAGTTCGGCAAAAGGCACCTCCGTCCGGAGGGGAAACGGACCGCATTGTTCCGCGACATTCATTCCGGCTGATCCTACTCCAGATCAACGCACGGGAAGAACGCGCACATCTTCGAGCACCACCCGACTCGCCGGAGCGATGCGCAGCGCGGCCCCGCCCTCCAGAGAGTGATCGTCGAGAAAATCGAGAACCCGCACGCCGTCCACCAGAATTGTATGCTGCCTTCCTGAGACGCGAAGGGAAATCTCGTGGGTTCCCCATCCCCGGAAACCCGGAATGCGGGACACAAGCTGCCCAAGGGGGACGGCGCGAAAAACACCCGTTCCTCCGCCGTCCTCTTTCCCCCGGTGAAGCTTCCGCACCAGAAGATATCCCAGGGAATCACGCATTTTCGACGGAACCTGCGTGCTCTCCGACGCATCCACGATACCCCTCCGTCCGGGGTCGAAGACGAGCACATACCCTTCTCCGAAGCGTTCGGGCATAAAATCACCTTTCAACCGGTAGTAAAGCCCAAGAGAACCGGACCCCTGCAACGTCGCCCGAACAACTACCTCGTAATTCGCGGGCCATCCCCCCGTTCCGGGATCCCGCCAGAAAAAGAGCGGACGGCCTCCGGAGCTCTTCGCCATTCCCGATCCCACGGGATTGAAGACGCTCAGAACACCTCCGACCTCTTTCCGGATCACCAGGGGTGGAAGCGCGTCACGACCACCCCAGAAAAGATCCGGCCAGACCGCACGTCCCTGGAACAGAAGGGGCTCCATCGCGACACTGCCGTTCTCCGAAGCCAGCATTGTCTTGCCGAAAAAAGGGACAAAGAGTTCCTCCATCGTGCCGTTGTAGGGAACGGAAAAAGCCGCATCGCCATACAAATCGCCTTCTCGTGCCCATCCTGCGAGTTTTTTCCGCACCTCTTTGGGAACGTGGGCGAGATCCGCCCAAAATCCCCGAAGGAAACCGCCCCCGTCGGTGACCATCCCGTATCGAGCGCCCCCCATGGCGGATACGGCATGGGACAGTTCTTCCAGAGAGGTCGGCGTACTTCCGTACTTGAGGAAAAAGCGCTCCGCTTCGGTACCCAGCCGATGCAGATCCTCGACGATTCTCCCCGCCCTGGCGCCTGTGCCCAGGCTGGCCATTCCCACGAACAGCGTGCCGAGAACAATCAACAGGACAGCTATCTTCAACAACACGTTCGCTACAATATTCCCGCAGCGCCATCCCAGGTTATTTCGCCACACCACGCGATCCCTCCTCGGCATCCGGGTTCAGGCCGATTCGGCGAGATTCACGGCGGAACGGAACCAGCGATAGAGTTCGAGCATATCCTCGTTCTCCGCCATCAATCCTCTTCCGGAAAATCTCCTGCTCCCGGGCACGATGCAGGCGGCGTCACATTGGGAGGAACGACTGAATTCCAACTCCATGCGATACGGAGACTGGAGCGGAAAAAGAGGCGCCTTGCCCGAAAGCGCCCGCTCCATGGCGCGACGGGTCGCCTCGCGCAGTAGAGCTTCCGTCCTTTCCGGCGGCAGAAGCCGGGCTGCGGAGGCGCTTCGTCCTTCCTTGATGGCGCAGGTGACAAGCTCCTCGCCGAGGAGGCTCTCCGCCTCCAGACACACCGCCTGATCCCCCGTGACAAGCGCCACGGGGACACCGAGAAAACCGCATACCGCCGCGTTGATTCCCGTTTCTCCCACGCAACGCCCGTTGAGGCGCACGTCATGAACGATCCGGGACATAGTGTGGTCCGTCACAGCCTTCTCCGTTCCCGCCATGGCGTGGTAGCACACGAAAAAGGCCACCTGACACTCGTCCACTCCCTCGACCATGCTCAATACCTTCTGCGAGCCGCTGCAGAGTTCCACCGACGTCGGAAATCCCGTGGAGTCGAGATTGTTCATGTTCTCGTGCGCGTCGTTCACGAGAATGCGTGTGGCGCCCGCCTCAAGAGCGGCATGCACCACGGCGAGCAGATCGTGGCGCTGCATGGCCCTTCCGAACGCGTACCCCGCGCTGCCCGGTTCCACCTGGTCAAATCCGACGACCCCCGTGGCCCCCTCCATGTCGCAGCTGATGTAGACATGCATGATACGTTACTCCTTCCAGGTTCTCAGAAAATAGGGATCTGCGAAAAGCGGACGACCGAGACCGACGAGGTCACACACACCCTCTCTCAGGAGCCGTTCCGCCGTTTCCCGGCGCCGAATCCCTCCCGTACAGACGACGAGAGCCCTCCCCTTGCGTTCGCTCACCGCCGCCGCATACGGAGCAAAATAGGCTTCCCCAGGTCCGTCGTAGCCACAGAGATTTCCCGACAGATCCAGAATGTCCACACCAAGAGCGACAAGTTCCCGAGCGACCCATAGGGCTTCTTCCACGTCGAGTCCTCCTCTGGAAGGCGCTCCGGGCAAAACATCCGCCATGCCGAGCCGAACCGAGAGAACCGCCTCGTCACCGATCAAGTCTCGAAGAGCATCCGCCACATCGAGCAGAAGACGCGCACGATTTCGCACATTGCCCCCGTACTGATCCGTCCTTCTGTTCGTAAGCGGGCTCAGGAATTGCCCAAGAAAATAGCCGTGGGCCGCATGGATCTCAACTCCACGGTAGCCTGCGGCAAGTCCTCGAAGCGCCGCAGCCGCATAGGACGCGACGAAAGCGGAAAGTTCCTCCCGGGAAAGCTCCCGGGGCACCACACCGAATTCATCCGAGGGATGCGGAACCGCCGACGGCCCAACGGGAACGAATCCGGGACGTTTGAGAAGCTCCGCGTCGCGGAGGAGTCCTCCCGAATGATTGAGTTGTACCAGAACGGGAACGTTCGCCTCGGAAAAGAGCGCGGTGAGTTTCCGGTGGGACTCCACCAACTCGTCCCGATCCAGCATGTACTGCGTGCGGCGGACCCTTCCGTCCGGACGGATCGCGTGATGTTCCATCACCACAAGCCCAACGCCTCCCGAAGCGAGAGCGCCGTACCGCCTCAGCGCGGCCTCCGTGGGGCGCCCTTCCTCGTCGGCGGTTCCCGTCGCCGTGGGAGCGGCGACGATACGATTCGCCATCCTCACCCCGCGAACTTCCAGGGGAGTCCAGAGCATGCCATCGCTTCTTTTTTCCGTCACTTCGGATCCTCCTCTCCGCCACCCCTGGAAAGGGCGGCACGCAGTCTCAAACGTTGAAACGGATTTCGATCATGTCACCATCAGCGACAAGGTAGTCGCGACCTTCAAGACGGAGCACTCCCGCCTCCCGGCACCGGGGAAGAGATTCCCCGTGGGCACAGAAATCCTCGTAGGAGACAACCTGAGCGCGGATGAACCCCCTCGCCAGATCGGAATGAATCGTGCCCGCCGCAGCGAGTGCCGTGTCGCCTTTCCGGAGAGTCCAGGCCTTCACCTCGTCCGAGCCGGTGGTAAAAAAGGAAATGAGTCCCAGGAGTCCATAGGCCCTGGCGATAAGACGATTCCGCCCGGATTCGACAACACCCAGATCCTTCATGAACTCCTCCTGTTCCTCCGGAGCGAGATCGGCCATATCCATCTCCATGCGCCCATAGATGCGGACAAGTCCGAGCCCGCGCTCCGAAACGAGTTTCTCCATGTCCTTCCAGCCGGGAATCCGGGTCTCGTCCGTCTGGGTTTCGTCCAGATTCAGCACCACAAGCTCCGGCTTGCGCGTCACGAAGGCAAAACCGCGGACGCTCCGTTCTTCCTCGGGCGAAAAAGCGAGTTCCCGCAAGGGGCGTTCTTCCATCAGATGGGCCTGGCAGCGCTCAAGGAGCACCTTCTCCTGTTCCTCCTCGGGCAGGAGGCGTTTCTTCGCTCCGAGGCGGGAAAGACGGTTTTCGATGACACCCAGATCCCGGAAGATGAGTTCCATCTCCACAATCTGCCAGTCCCGCAGGGGATCCACGCTTTCTTCCGGATGGGGGACATCGGGGTTGTCAAAACAGCGTACCACGTGCACAAGGGCATCCGCGTCGCCCACGAAGGAAAGAAAAGCGTTGCCGAGCCCGGCGCCTTTTCCGGCTCCGCGGGACAGCCCCGCGAGATCCACGAACTCCATAACAGCAGGCGACACCTTTTTCGGTTGAAAAAGGTGAACAAGCCGGTCGAACCGCTCATCCGGAACAGCCACCATCGCCCGGTTGGGGTCCGTCTTGCCCCCCGCGTAGGCTTTTACCTCAGCACCTGCTCTCGTAATGACATTGAAAACCGTTGTTTTCCCAGAAAGGGGAAGACCAACAATGCCGCATCGCAGCATGATCACATCGCTCCTCGTCTTCTCGATTCCGGCTGGAAAAATACCGCCGGAACACAGCATATCACAATCTCCGGATCCCGCCGGTCCCAAATCGGCCCTTTTCTGCTACACTTTCCCCGTTTGGTCGACGAAAGCCCTGTGGAGGTGACATGCGCCATGTGCAGAATGCTCCTAGCAAACAGGAACGGAATCTTCCGACTCCGGAAGATCCTCGCGGACATTCCGGGTTGCAGCTCACTGCGGGAATACCTTGAGGCGCTGGAGCTGCGGGATGGAGGAAACGGCAACGGCTACGCCCTCCTCGGCGAAGACGGGGAAGTGCGTATGGCAAAAGGCGTTTCTCTCTCCCCCGCCGAAGCAGCCCGAGCAATGGAGACGGAGCAGTACGCATGGGTTCTCTTTCACAGCAGGGAAGCCAGCGAGGGTTCCATCTCCGACCGCAATTGCCATCCCTTTTCCGTGGAAGGGCGACACTCCGCCACCGGCAAGGCAACGTCCCGGCTCGTCTTCGCGGCGAACGGCAACGAGGCGGCCCTTGCGCCCCTCGCACGGGCCTGGGGCGACATCACCGACAGCGAATTCATCGGTCGCATGGTGGTGGACATGGGACTCCCTCTGATGGAGACGCTCTGTTGCTTCGAGTCTAATTTCTTCGGCTTCGCCGACGGTGTTCCTTTCGTGAAGAAGGGCAACCGGGACATGCTCCTCTTCCGCGACGAAGACGCTCTGGTCTTCGCCAGTGACTTTCCCTTCGCGATGAAAGGGTTGATGAAACCGCCACAGAACTATTGCTGGACCTTTCCCGAGGATCCGACGATGTGTTGCAAACCCTGAAGATCGATTTCCTTCGCAAGCCGCTCCACATCGGCGCTGGTGATCCCTTCGTAAACGAAGAGCACCAGCGCATCCCATTCCTCCTGGGAGGACTCCGGCTTTTCGCCTCCGAGAAGAACGGCCAGCGCCCCCGCCGAATTGCCCTTTTCCTGGCGGATTATCGCCGGAAAGCCTCCGAAAGAACATCGCTCCATACGCACCGTGTCGCTCTCCATGAGAAGCATCCCCGGAACCATGCCTCCGAGATAGGACGCAACTCCTCCACCGATCATGATGCGTATTTCGAGGAGTGCCTTCTCTTTGGTGTAGCTTCTGGAGAGGACGCCTCCTCTTGCGTCCTCATCGAGAAACAGCTCCACCACGTCCCCTTCCCAACCGGGAAACTCCCGCAGAAACGGTGTGAGGGGCTGAAAATCCTCCTCACCGAGACGCACTTCTCCAAAAGAAACACATGGTACAGCGCTGTAGAAACACGCAATACATAAAAAAACAGAAAAAACCAAAAGAGTAAGATTTTTTTGCATGATTATCACGTCTCCACGTCAAGACAGCTTTCAAATCCGATGTTGCCTTGCTTTGACAAAAGCAAACCACGCTTCTCCCTCCGACGCTTCCGTAATCCTACGGGTTGCCAGAGAGAAAAAATCCCCTTACCATATATATATATATTTCCGCCAGCTGAAGAGGCTGGCGTCTTTTTTCGGGCGAAAAGGAGGAACGACAACGAAACCACCCCAACCTATCTTGTACGCAAAGGATTGATGACGATGACACGAAGAGCCGGGTGCATTTTCTCCGCCTCGTTCGCGGCGTTTCTTCTGTTTTTGTTTGTTTGGACCCTTCCCGCATCGGCGCAGGAGCAGTTCTTCAACAGAAACCCCGACTTCCTCTACATGCAGAGCTTGGGCGACGGCAAGTGCAATCCGAAAACGGCAACGACCATCGCGAGATTTCTGCGAGAGCACAATGGGCGCCTCTCCGGACAGACCGCGGAACGTTATGCGAAACTCATCACCGATGCCGCCAAGGATTTCGGCGTGGATCCTGTCCTCGTGGCAGCCATCGTCGTCAAGGAATCGACCGCACGGGCGAACACCTCCGCTCACGGATGTTACGGTCTCATGCAAATCAAGTGGTCCGCCCATCGCAAGAGCATCGCGAGAGCTTTCCCGCATATCAAAACCCTCAAGGACCTCATGGTTCCGGAAAACAACATCCGCGTAGGCACCTACTTCCTGGCAAATCACATTCGTCGGTACAACGGAGATATCGACAGAGCCCTCGACCGGTACAAGGGACGGGCGAACGCGAAGTACAAGCGGACACTCCTTCAATTTTATACGAGAATGATGAAGTCCTACCGGAGCTGACTCTCAACAACACCCAACAAGAGTCGATATTGGGACGGGCTTCCCCTCCCGTATTCTTTTAGAGAGCAAGAAAACACCCGTGCGGCGGAGAGGAGTTTCCTCTCCGCCGCACGGGTGTTTTCTTCTCCGCCGGAAATTGCGCTCTTTTTTCCCCTATTTTTCTTTCTTTTTACTCCAACAACTCATCCAAAACCTTGCGTATCTCCTCCGTTGCCACGAGTCCGGAATAACTCCGGGCAACGTTGCCTTCTTTGTCGAAGATCACGGAAAAGGGAACGCCCCGCACGCCAAAGGCGTCGAAGAAACCCGGTTTCCCATCGGTGTAGACAGGAATGTTCGTCACTTCCCAGGATTCCACGGTTTTCTCCAGCGGCTCATGAGGTGTCCATCCCGGCGCGAGGGCGAGCATCAGAGCACCTTTCTCTTCGTACTCTTTCGCGACGTGATTCAGCTCCGTCAGCTCGGTCTTGCAATAGGGACAGCTTGGGGTGAAGAAGACAAGGAGCACGGGCTTTCCCAACAGCGTGTCCGTGGCAAGCACTTCAGGCCCTTTGAGTGCGGCCAGTTCATATCCTCCCAGCCGCTGCCCCTCCGTCGCTCCCGCAGGAAACGTGAACAAGAGCAGAAGAAGGAACAACGGAAGCACGCTCTTCAATCGCTTCGCCATCGAATCGCTTCCTTTCCCCTATTTCTTGGTGATCAACGGGCCTTGCCCTGGTTCGCCACCGCAGCCGCGGCTTTCGCCACTGCTTCGGGATCTCCGAGATAGAAATGTCCGAGGGGCTTCAGTTCATCATCCAGTTCGTACACCAGGGGAATTCCCGTGGGAATGTTGAGTCCCACAATCTCCTCGTCGTCCACATGGTCGAGATACTTCACCAGAGCACGAAGGCTGTTGCCATGGGCGGCGATCAAAAGACGGTTTCCCTTCCTGATCTCCGGAGCAATGACATCCTTCCAGTAGGGAACGACGCGCGCCACCGTGTCCTTCAGGGACTCCGCAGAGGGCAGCTCCTCCCGGGACAGGGCTGCGTACCGGGGGTCCTTTCCGGGGAAACGAGGATCCTCCGCGTCGAGCTCCGGAGGGCGTACCGAGTAGCTGCGCCGCCATTGAAGAACCTGGTCCTCACCGTATTGCGCAGCCATTTCGGCTTTGTTGAGCCCCTGAAGGGCTCCGTAGTGACGCTCGTTGAGACGCCAGGAGCGAGTGACGGGGATCCACATGAGATCCATTTCGTCCAAGACTATCCATAAAGTACGAATCGCCCTCTTGAGCACCGAGGTGTACGCCGCATCGAAGACGAAGCCTTCCCGCTTTAGAAGACGCCCCGCCTCGTGAGCCTCTTCCACCCCTCTTGGGGAAAGATCCACGTCGGTCCACCCGGTGAAACGGTTCTCCTTGTTCCACTCGCTTTCTCCGTGTCGTAAAAAAACGATTTTGTAGGGCACGGACTTTCCTCCTCTCGATTCCTTTTGCACCTCGTACGAAAACGGACTATCCTGCATCGATTCCGGGGAGAACATAACAGAAATTCGACCCACCGGACTCCGCTATTTCCCTTACCAGACTCCTGAGCCTCTCACACATCCCCGCGCTGACGGAAAGAGAGGTCACAGGTACTCCTCTCTGTCCACCACGCCCTTCGGCGCCTCGCCTCGGAGGAAGCGAGCGATATTCGCAGCGGCGAAACGCGCCGCCACGGGATTTATTCCCTCCACCCTGTTCGCGTTGTGGGGCGAGCCGAGGAAATGAGGAAAACGGAAAAACGGGTAATTGACACGAAAACGCTTCCCCTCTTCAGGTTCGTTCCACCACGTGTCGATGCCCACCTTGAAGCGGGGATGGTCCCGCATGTGTTCGAAGAGGGCCTTCTCGGAAATGATGTCTCCGCGAGCGACGTTGACGAGAATCGCCTCGTCCTTCATCCACGAGAGTTCCCGGCTTCCCAGCAACCCCTTGGTGGCTCGCGTGAGAGGAATCGTCACGAAAAGCACGTCCGTGACACGGAGCATCGTCTCCAGATCTTCCAGAGAACCGAGAAAGTCCACCGGGACATCCGAGACACCACTGCGGTTGATCGCGTGAATTTTCATCCCCATGGGTCGCGCCAGAGCCGCGATGGCCTTGCCAATTCCCCCGAAACCGAGAATGCCGCATACGGAATTCCGGAACCAGAAGCTTTTCTCGGTGAAATCGTATTCACCCCTGGAAAGCTTGCCGTGGTTCCAGAAGAGAAGTTTTCCAAGCGCCAAGGCCATGCCGAGGGCGTGTTCCGCAAGAGGATCCGCCCAGGCACCTCCGTTGCTGCAAACGAGTGCTCCCTGCGGAAGCGCGGCGAAAGGGATGTTGTCCACTCCCGCGAGCATGGACTGCAGGAAGACGAGTGAATCCAGGCAAGCCAGCTCCTCCGGAGAGAGCTCTGCGGAAAGAAAGAAGGACAGTAGGATCTCAACTTCGCGGAGAACTGAGGCCCGCTCCCTGGAGGAAACGTCTTCCACGTAAAGTAACCGGGCGAGAGAACCGACTTCTTCCTCCAAAACTCTCCGCACCTCTCTCTGCGTGGGGAACGTCACGAAAATCGTCCGTTTTGACATGTCCGTTCACCTTCTTTCGTTCAGAAGTCTAGAGAGGATCTCTCCACGTCACAGTTCCTCTGAATTTCATGACGTCTCATTCTAGCACGGGCCACGGAAATTTCCGCACCATCGCTTTCTTCGTTGTATAATTGAACGGGCATGGAATAGCTCTCCAGAAAATCCGTCACGCCATCCTCAAGACGGAACGTGTGCCTTCAGAACAAGAAGGAGGTTGAGAACATGAGCATTACTATGAAGGATATCGAAGCGCTTCTCGGTTCCGAAGCGGAGTATCTCCTCGCCCATCGGTGCAACACGATCCCGAAGGAATCCCTCCATGTGCCGGGTCCCGATTTCGTGGACCGCATTTTCGCCGCCTCGGACAGACCCATTCCCGTCCTGCGCTCACTCCAGACACTCTTCAACTCCGGAAACCTCGCCGGAACGGGCTATCTGTCGATTCTTCCCGTGGACCAGGGCATTGAACATTCCGCCGGCGCCAGCTTCGCCCCAAATCCCCTCTATTTCGATCCCGAGAACATCGTGCGCCTCGCCGTCGAGGCCGGCTGCAACGCCGTAGCCAGCACACTGGGTGTTCTGGGCATGGTCGCGAGAAAGTACGCGCACAAGATCCCCTTCGTCCTCAAGATCAACCATAACGAACTCCTTTCCTATCCGAACACCCACGACCAGATTCTTTTCGCCTCGGTGGAACAGGCCTGGAACATGGGAGCCGTCGCGGTGGGCGCCACGGTCTATTTCGGCAGCCCCGAGTCGAACCGCCAGATCCAGGAGATCTCCCAGGCCTTCGAACGAGCCCACGAGCTGGGTATGGCAACCATTCTCTGGTGCTATCTGCGCAACGAGGCATTCAAAACGAAGGAGACGGACTACCACCTCGCGGCGGATCTCACGGGACAGGCAAACCACCTGGGCGTGACCATCGCCGCGGACATCATCAAACAGAAGCTCCCCGAAAACAACGGCGGGTACACGGCGCTGAAATTCGGCAAGACATCGAGTGCCGTCTACGACAAACTCTCGAGTTCCCATCCCGTGGACCTTCTCCGTTACCAGGTTGCAAACTGCTACATGGGCCGTGCGGGGCTCATCAGCTCCGGCGGCGCTGCAGGGCAGAACGACTTCGCCGAGGCGGTGAGGACGGCGGTGATCAATAAGCGCGGCGGCGGCATGGGACTCATCCTGGGGCGCAAGGCCTTCCAAAAGCCCTTCGACGAGGGCGTGAAGCTCATCTCCGCCGTGCAGGACGTCTATCTGGAAAAGGAGATCACCGTGGCCTGATGTTCCCGGCGTGGCACAACGAGGGCAATTCCACGGGTGGAGGAGCGGAAAGTCCTGCGTTCCTCCACCTTTTTCCGACCGTTTTCCGCAAGCCCTCTCCTTCGGAAGGGGACATCCCATGACACCTCTCGCCGAAAACATGGAGCGTCTTCTTCGTTTTCTCCGCCTCGTCCGCAAGGTGCCACTCCCGCAAGGCGCGCTCCTCCACATCTCCGACACACCCTCCACCATGTACGGCCATCTGCGACGTCTTCTGGGCAGACTCTCCCCCTCGTGGATCGTCCACACGGGTGACCTGGCGGACGACGTGAAACTCGAGCGGAGCCCCTGCTGTCTTGATCTGTACGAAAAGAGGGTCCGCATGCTTCTGAAACTCCTGGAGGGAACCACGGCTACAGAGGTCTATCTCGTTCTCGGGAACCACGACGACGAAAGGACCTTGCAAAAATTCGCCTCCCGGAGCATCATCGTCCGGGGATGCACGGACATCTTTCCGGAGGGACGACACATTCGCATCGCCCATCGGAGCGAAGAACTCCTCCACAACCCCGCGCCGATCAATCTCTTCGGGCACGACGTCTCCCTGGAGGGAGGATTCCGAGAGGACAAGCTCTTCCTCAACGGAATCGAATTCATGCACCTCCTGGACCTGCACAAGAAGGAAATCTACTACCTCGACTACCCCTTCGGCACCGACGACGCAAGGCTGCTGCGCCGCCGATTCCGTGGATGACAGATCAACGGAGCGAAAGCCCGCGACGACGCGAACGACGCATCGGAAATAGAAAACGACTGGAGGCACGAACATTCATGAGAGGGACTTCACTGAAACAGAAAAAACCGCCGCGCCGCACAAGCACCGAGCTTCCGGCTGCCGCAACGAACACGAGGAGTTTTCCACCCCTTTTCGTATCGAGGATGATGCAGCCATCATGAAGAAACCGCTCATCGCCATACTCGGTGATTTCGCTCTCGATGCGAGGGGAAGAGAACGATGCGATCTCTCCCAGCGTTATGTCCAGGCCGTCGAGAAAGGGGGCGGTGTTCCCCTTGTGCTGCCTCTTCTGTCAAACCTGGAGGATCTGTCGGCTCAGGCCGAATCGGCCGCGGGGTTTCTTCTGCCCGGCGGTGACGACGTACATCCCTCGCTCTACGGGGAAGAGCCATCCCTTGGTCTCGGCGCGGTCCATCCTCATCTGGACCATTTCCACATGAAGGCCGCGCATCTCGCGCTGGCCACGGGACGTCCCCTTCTTGCCATCTGCCGGGGCATCCAGGTTCTCAACGTCGCCCTGGGGGGCACGCTCTGGCAGGATCTTCCCTCAAGGCCGGAACCGACACTGCAACATTCCCAGAAATCCTTCCGTTTCGTCGCTACCCACGGTGTCACCACCCTGGAGGGATCCCTGATCCGGCGTCTTCTCGGAGCGACCTTCCTCGTCAACAGCTTCCACCACCAGGCCATTCGAGTTCCCGGAAAGGACGTGCTGGTCACGGCTTCCGCACCGGACGGTATTCCCGAGTGCGTGGAGGTCCAGGGGCATCCCTTCGCCCTGGGGGTGCAATGGCATCCCGAGGAAATGCTCACCGCGGGAGACGACATGCTCCCCCTTTTCACAGGCTTGGTGGAGACAGCGCGACACGTCGCAAAAAACTGACCCTTCCACACCATCCTGCACGAGACACGAAAGCTCTCACCCGAAGATCCGCGTCACACGCCTTCGGGTGAGGGCTTTTTCGCCCTTTGCCGGCACACTCCCGACGCACCCGCCATCGTTTCCGTTCCCCGACGGAAGGAAACCCGCTCTTTCGGAACACGGCCACGTCTCACGCTTCAAATCGTCGCATCAAGTTGTGCAAAAGGGTTTTCATGGTGTTTGGCGGTCGTCTGCGGCGATGAGCCACACTTTTCCAAGAGTGCCTTTTTGTGTTCGATCAACAGGTCCCTGCCCGAGGTAGCGACTGGAAAAAGCGAGAACCCTGCCACTTCCTCCCTTGCCTCGGATCCGACCTTGCGGGATAATCACGGTAGTGAATCGACGGAAAAGCGTGCAAAAGGCATGCTCCCTCTTCAACGCACGTGATGCCGGGGGCGGATCATCCTTATGTCATCCAGGAAAGGCGGTGCCCATCCATGGCAAGAACGATTTTCGAAACTCCCGAAAACCCATTTCCGCAGAACGGAAGAAGGGACGTTTCTCCGCACTCCCGGACAGGCCGCACCGAAGGAGCACGAGACGCCTCTTACGAGAAGAGCGCCCTGGAGCGTGCCGGCCTTTACGAAGGAACCTCTTCCCGACAATGGAACCACCATCCTGGGAAACATCCTCCTCTCCACTGGCCCCTGTTCCTGTTTTTTTTCGTTCTTTTTTCCCTCACCTTCCTTGGTTGTGTCTCTTTCGCCGACACGGCAACGGAGAATACCCCCGTCATGCCCGAAGACGACCTTCCGGCGCTGGAACTCGACGGACAAGAAACGATCTCCGAAGAAGCGGAACAGATAGCGGCACTGCTCCATGATCTCGGCGTCGATCAGGTGGCCACGGAGATTCTCCGGCAAACCCCCTCGGAAAAACTTCAGGAATTCCTGAACGTCTACTCGGAACTCGTCCGTGTCCGGGAGAGCGCGGAAAAACATTTCGAAGAAGTGTCGGGTGAAAAACCCGATCCCCGTCCCCTCACGGGATTGCCCCCCCTTACGGGAGATCCCCGCTTCGACGCTTCCCAGGGGAAGCTCTTTCTGACGGAGGCGGAACAACAGCGCGTCAAGATCCGACAGGCCCTCGAGTTTCTCAAGAAAGCCCCGCTGCACGAGACAGGCTTCGACGCGGAGGCGGAACGGAGGCTCTATCGCGTCCGTTTCGAACGCGCTCACTGGAAGCTCGTCCAGGATGCAGCTCCACGGATACGAGCAACCTTCGCCTCCCTGAACATACCGCTTCCCGAGGACCTCTCCCGAAGGGAAAACGATGCGGCGGCACGCATCGCAGCACTCTTCCGGGAAGAGGCTCAAATCCTGCGAAATTTCCGCGAGGGAGAGCCGGCGGGGACGGCCACGTCGGCGCTCCCTTCATTGACCCCGTCGGAATCTGTTTCGGAATTGCCCGTCCTGCCTCCTCTTCCTGAAGAGCCGGATTTTTCTCCGGCTTCCGCGTCCCGCACAGTCCTGCTGGAAAGATTGGATTCCGGAGAACCCGCCGTTCCCGGTATTCCCGTTCTCCTCCGGGCCGCTCTCGATCCGGAGGGCGGAGCACCTTCCGAAAGAGTGGTCTATCGTTTCGAATCCTCTCCGGCGGTTCCCTTCACCGTTTCGACGGAGGCAACACCGAACGAGGTAACCGCCATCTTCCCCGAGGCGGGAACCTATGCCATTCGCTGCACCGTCCTCGAACAGGGCGAGGATTCCCTCCACCCCCTGGGTACCTCCGAGGAGTTTCTTCTCAACGTGGAACCCCTGATGCTCTCTCTCTCCGCCCTCCCCGAAACACCTTATATTGGACAGGAAGTGACGGTAACGGCTCACATCTCCCCCTCCATTCCCGAGACGAAGCGGGCCATCCTCTGGGAAACGGAAGGTGTCGCGGCGGCGGGCAAGGACGAGGGCACGGTCTTTCTCTTCCGCGCGCTCAAGACCGGAGAAGCCACTCTCACCGCCCACCTCACCGCCGGAGACCTGGGGGGAACGCTCGCCTCCGCCTCCATGTCCCTGCAGATCCGCCCTTACGACGTAACAGTCGATCTTCTCGGCCCGGAAGAGCCCAGAGCCCGGATCTGGAAGCCCGGTGAGGGGCTCGTCCCTCTGGAGGAAGAACTCGCGGTCTTCGAAAAGATGCGGGTTCGCGCCCTCATTTCCCCCGATTTCGGTGGAGAGGTGCTTTTTTCCTGGGCCACAAACGAAGGCTCCTCCGTCGTGGGCGAACTCCACGGTGCGGAGACGGCTTTCTCCAGACACACCATCGGAGAGTGCGAGGTTCTCGTGACCGCAACCGATCGGGAGGGGACCGAACTCGGACAGGGGAGGGCCGTTTTCTCCGTCACCGTGGACGAAAAAACTCTCGAGGACGCCAAGAAACGTGCCGACGCAGCGAAAAAGCTCGACGAGGGGCTGGCTGCCTGGGCACGGGGCGAGGGAGCGGAAGCCGTCGCCCTGCTTCGCGAGGCCCACGAACTGGACCCGGAAAACATGGCTGCCGCGGCGGAACTCGCCCGGATCAGCGCGGAATTCGAGGAGCGACAGCGCGCTGCAGCGCTCCTGGTCGAAGGGGATGCTCTCGCCGCGGAAGGACGCATCGAGGAAGCTTTGGAACGATACGAAGCAAGCCGCATCATCCTGGCCAATCCCGAGACGGACGAAAAAATCGCGGCGCTGACAACACGCGTTCAGGAACAGCAGGAACGCCTGGAGCGTGCGAAGACACTTCGGCTCGAGGGCGAGGATCTGCTGCACAAAGAACAGATTTCTCAGGCCCTGGCAAAGTTCCGGGAGAGCTTTGCCGCTGCCTCCGACCCAGCGGTGGCGCAACAGATAGAAACTCTCGAGACACGCCTCTCCAAGGCCCGGGAGCTGATCGCCGAGGGAGTGACCCTGCAGAAAGCTCAATCCTACCCGGAGGCACTGGAGAAGTACCGGGAGAGCCTCACCTTCGTGAAAGACCCGAGGATCGCCGAGTACGCGCAAAAACTCGAGGAACTCCTCCGCAAGGAAGAAGAGCGGCAACGCAGGGAAGCGGAAGAGAAACGCCGCGCGGAAGAACAGGCCCGCCTCGCCGCGGCGAAAAAACTCCGCGAGGAGGGTGCGGCCCTGCAGAAGGCGGGAAAACTCGTAGAGGCCGTGGCAAAGTACCGGGAAAGTCTTCCCTTTCTGGCGGACCCGAAGCTTGAGGAGCACATCCGCATCCTCGAGGAACGTCTCCACCGCCTCGAAGCCCAGGAAGAGGCGAAACGACAGGAGGAGGAACGTCGCAAGGAAGAAGCCCGCCGCGCCGAGGAGGAAAGACGGCGCCTCGAAGAGGAGCGGAAGAACGAAGCGGCCCGCCTCGTTCGGGAGGGCGTGGAACTGCAGAAAGCAGAGCGTTACGAGGAGGCCATCATCCGTTTCCGGGAAAGCTTGTCCCTCGTCAGAGACCCTCGGGTGGAAGAACATGTGACGAAACTGGAAGCCTATGTGGCGGAACTGTCCAAGCGTATCACGCGCCCTGTCTCATCTCCCACGCCAGTGCCGTAACAGCGCACGGTACGGTGAAAACCGTTTCTCCCGGCACGAAAGGCATCCTCGACGAGAGAAAGGCGCTCTCCCAGTTCGAAGAAAGAGACGGAACACCTCAGACCGAAACAAGCACTCCGAAGACCGACCGAGGGAGGATACGTTCATGAAAAGATCCGACGTACAATCCTGGGATACTTGTTGCACCCGACGATCCTCACAGAGGAGGCGGAAAGCCTTCGCCGTACTTCTGTCGCTTTCTCTTCTGTTCTGCACCGTTCTCTCCTCCGTACCCGGCACAGCCGTGACACGGACCGATACACTCTACAAGCAGGCTCTCCAGGCCTACGGGGACAGAAACTACGAGAGAGCCGTCATTCTCTACCGACAGATCCTCGAAGCAGAGCCGGGAAACGCCACGGCCTACGTGGATCTCGGCCTGGCCCTGAAGGAAATGGGAAAACACGAGGAGGCCGCGGCGGCCATCCGCCAGGGACTCGCCATGCGTCCCGGGATGGTCATGGGACACTATTACCTGGCCTCGACACTGGTTTCCCTGGAGCAATGGGAAGAGGCCTCCAGGGCACTCAACGCGGCACTTACTCAAAAACCGGACCTGGAATTCTTCGGCGAGACGAACTACCTTCAGGGCATCATCGCGCTCGGCCTCGGACGCTTCGGCGAAGCCAGGGAAGCACTCGAAAAAGCCCGAAGCAACAATCCCGGCCTCGCTCCCGCCGTGGACATGGCCATGGCGAAAATCGCCCGGCAGGAAGCATCCGCGATGCCGGTGTCCACCCCCATGCCCACGCCTCCCGCAACGGAAGGGCTCCCGGGTCCCACTTCGGCCCCGCCGTTCCCTTCCGGGACAACATCCCTTCCGGCACCATCACCAACAGCGGAGGAACGAATCACTTCCGTTGAAGAAGGACTTCCCTCGTTGGAGGATTTGCTCCCCCCACCGCCGCCACTGGGCGGCACAAGCTCCCGGGAGGAGACGCTCCCACCTCCGCCGCCATTGCCTGAACCGACGGAACCTCCGCCGCCATTGCCTGAACCGACGGAACCTCCGCCCCCCGCTGGAGACGCGCATCCCTCTCCGGCGCCACCGCCGGGGAGCCAGGACGAATTGCCACCGCCGCCAGTGCTGGATCTCCAGGAAAACACCACGGCAAACCGGACACCCCTGGATCAGACGGCGAACCCTCTGAACGCCTCCGGCCCACAGGACTGGATCGAACAAACTCCTCCGCTTCCGCTGGAGGAGCAGGAGCGTCTCGCGACGGAACTCTTTCAGACCCTGGCGAACACCGATGCGGACCAGATCGGAACCTTCATCTCCTTGTACGATCGGGTCCTCACCGAGTGTCCCGACGCGAAACGCGCCCCCGAGGCACTCTGGAGGCTCTCTAACCTCTACCTCCTCGCCTACGACGAGCCGAAGTTTCCCCAGGTCGCTCTTTCACTCGAGCGCCTTCTCCGCCGCTATCCCTCTTCGCCCTTCGTTTCCGACGCACGCAAACGCCTGCTCAGGGCCTACGAGGAGATGGGACACTTTCAAAAGACATTCCCCCTCTACGAGGCGATTCTCGCAGAGGAAACGGCCATGTCCGACGAGGATTTCACGGCCTGGGCGGTCGGATACGGACAGAACCTGGAAAAGACGGGAGACACCGCGAAGGCCAAGGAGTGGTACGGCAAGGCTTTGGAACGGGACGCAGGAAAAGATTCCTTTTCCGCCCGCATCGCCCGGGAGCGCCTCGACGCGCTTCAGTAAAGAAATCTCTGAATAAGGCTACGTCAGCCCCGCAGGGCGCCTCGCAGAGCCTGATGCGACCCGAGTCAAGGAAAAGCCAAAGGTCTTTATTCAGAGCTTCCTAAAGGTTGATGCGGAAAGACCTGCCAAATTTTCCAAGAACTGCCCTTACCCCCGATTCTCAAGAACGCAAGAGGCGACGGAAGCAGCTTCCGTCGCCTCTTAGCCTACAGCGCCTCCGCGAAGCACTCGATGAAACTAACTCTCCGCGTGAAGAAACTCCAACAAAACACTTTGCCGAAAACTCTCCCCGAAGACGAGCACGATCTTTAGAACCGCTCCAATCCCCACCCTCTGGGATAGAACCCCGGAAGTTCCACAGGGAGATGCCCCTTCGGGGACGACACTCCCGAGAGAATGCGGCCGAGGGCTTTCATGGAGGCGGGACGGTCTCCGTAGGTCACCAGATATCCGCACACGTCCTCCACATGGAGCAGATCGTAGGGGGAACGAACGGAAAGGAGCACGAGCCGTTCCTCTCCAAGGCGACGCAGGAGAGCTTTCCACCCGGCGTTGCGGTGCAGATCGTAGCTCCCCGCAAAGACCGTTTCCCGCTCCTCCAGAGCCGCACATGCCTCCTCCATGTCCTCCGATGCCGGGTCGAGGGGAAGAAGCATCGGCACGAAGCCCGGACACTCCAGCAGGAGCGGCGCCAGAGCAGATTCGTATTCTTTAGGCCAGACGAGAGGAATTTTCTCTCCCGCAAGAGGAAGGACCGAGGCCTTCGCGCCTCCGGATACGGCGCATCCTCCGGAGCCCCTACGGTTCGGATTCCGCACCAGCGTCACGCTTCGCTCGGCGATCTCCTCCGCCACCGCGAGGGATTCCGGCGCCGCCAGCCGGTCCAGATCGCCCTCTCTTGGCCAGGGGTCGTCAAGGATGCCCAGAGCTTCCTTCGCCCGAAGGATGCGGGCCACGGCCCCGTCGATACGGGATTCCGGAATCCGTCCGCTCCGCACCGCCTCGACGAGAAACGCGAAGACTCCATCCTGTTCCTCCGGTTCGTGCCCTTTGTCTGCGCCAAAGATGAGCATGTCCGCTCCGGCGAGCACCGCAAGAACCGAAGCCTCCTCCATGCCCCAGTGCTGGTCGATGGCCCCCATGCCCATGGAATCCGTCACGAGAAGTCCCTCGAATCCCATTTCCTGCCGGAGAAGATCCTGGAGGATTGCCGACGAAAGCGTGGCGGGACGGACTGCACCGTCGGGCTCCAGGGCGGGAACTTCCACATGGGCCGTCATGATCGCCGGCACACCCTGTCCGATCATGGCCCGAAAGGGAGCGAGTTCCACCTTCTCCAGTGCCTCTCTGTCCTTGCGGAGCACTGGCAGTCCCAGGTGGGAATCCGTGTCCGTGTCCCCATGGCCGGGAAAATGCTTTGCCGTGCAGAGGACACGCTCTCCTGCGTAGGGAACGATCATGGCCGTTCCCATGTCCGCCACGAGGCCCGGATCGGAACCGAAGGAGCGGATGCCGATGATGGTATTCGCGGGGTTGCTGTTCACGTCCGTCACGGGAGCATAGTTCCAGGTGATGCCCAGGATGCGCAGCTCCCGGGCCTGCAGACGCGCCTGCGTGGCGGCGAGAGACGTTTCGCCCGTCGCGCCGAGAGCCATGTTCCCCGGAAAGACCGTGACCCCGCTCGTGAGGCGGGAAATGAGCCCCCCCTCCTGGTCGATGGCGACGAAGAGCGGCAGGACACCGGCGCTTTTCGCGCACGTTTGGATTCCTCGCACGAGCCCGGCCACTTGGGACGTGCTCTCCACGTTGCCGGAAACGCTGTAGAGGATGACACCCCCGAGACGTACCGTTTCAAGACGTCGGGCAAGTTCCGGAGACAGGGAGTTCCCCCGGAAAAAGCCGATCATCATCTGCCCGACCTTTTCCTCCACGGTCATGGAGACGAGGAGATCCTCCACCCTGTTCCCCGCGGCAGAAGCCTTCCGCGGCAAGGCGAGGGGAAAAAGCGCTCCCGCGAGGAGTGGCAGGAGCAACGCCAGGCGACACAACAACGAGACCTTGCGGAAAGAATGGAACGACATGGACACGAGACACTCCTCCTTGAGCGACCGCGCTGTTTTCCCCAGTCCGGACGACGAAAAAGAAACCAACGGAATTCCCCGGTGAATTTCCGAAAGAATACTGTTATAACTATACCATTTACCGCACACGGAAACAGTGGAGGGGTGCCCTTGGTGTGGCTGGTCGTTCTTTTTTCTTTCGGCTTTCTGCTCGGAAGCGTTCTTGGATCCTTCCTGAACGTGGTCGCCCGCCGTACCGTCGCGGGGGAATCCTGGTGGGGAAAATCCCGCTCCCGTTGCGACACCTGCGGGACTCCTCTCACGTCCTCAGAACTGATTCCGCTCCTTTCCTGGCTCGTCCAGAGGGGGCGCTGCCGCACCTGCGGCGCGGCCATCCCGAGATCCTATTTCTATGTAGAACTTGTCTGTGCCCTCATCGGCGCTCTCGTCACGGCACGCTGGGGACAGTTCCTTCCGGAAAGCGTTTCAAACGGAAAGGCCCTTCTCCCTCTCCTGCTCGCCTCGATAGCGGCCTATTCCCTCTATCTGAACGCCCTTACGGACCTCTACAGCGGTTACATCTTCGACCTCTTCGCCCTCGCCCCGGGAGCCCTGGGACTCCTGCTCCGCGTCGGGGGCGGCGAACATGCCCTCATTGACGGCCTGCTCGGCGCCGCGCTCGGATACGGCATCATCGCCTGCATCATCCTTTTGAGTCGTGGAGGCATGGGGTGGGGAGACGCACATCTCATGGCAGGACTTGGAGGAATCCTTGGATGGAAAATGACCGGCACCGCACTCTATTTCGGCTTTCTCCTCGGGGGATTCTGGGCGGTGCTGCTCCTTGTCACGGGGAGGGCAAAGCGCAAGGACGCCATTCCGCTCGGTCCGTTTCTCGCCCTGGGTGGAATCGCAGCGATCCTCTGCGGCCCGAGCTTCCTCGCCTGGTTCGGCATCGCTTCCGAGTGGCCGTGGAACACCTTGTAAACCATTTTTCCGGAAAGGGGAACAGAGACTTCCGCTGCAGTGTCCCGTTCGCAGCGTGGAAAGCCTTTAGCCGCTCCGGCTGAGAAAGTTTCCGGGGGAGTGTGCATTCCAGCGCTCCTTCGCACCACCATTCCTGTCTCATCTCAAGGAGGAATCCGTTCATGTCCGCCGGTGACCGCTATCACAAAACTTTCCCCGTCTCGTGGGAACAGCTTCATCGGGATTGCCGCGCTCTCGCATGGCGTCTTGTCGCTCTTCGTCCCTGGACCCGGATCATCGCCGTCGCCAGGGGCGGGCTCGTTCCCGCGGCGATCATCGCCAGAGAACTCGACATCCGCCTCGTGGACACGGTGTGCATCTCCAGCTACACTCTGCGTACCCAAGGGGAACCCGCCATTCTCAAGCAAGCGCAATGTCTGGACAGGGAGGAGGAAACGCTCCTCATCGTGGACGACCTGGTGGACACGGGCAAGACCGCCAAGATTGTCCGCGACATCTTTCCCACCGCACATTTCGCCACGGTCTACGCAAAGCCCGATGGAAGACCGCTGGTGAACACGTTCATCACCGAAGTGAGCCAGGACACGTGGATCCTCTTTCCCTGGGACGCGGAAACACACGTGGAGTTCGTCCATCCCATCGCGATGAAACGCACCGACGGATAACCCTTCCTCCGGAGAGCGCGAACCGCTCTGGGTGGCGCGGCGCGTTCTCCGGAGTCGCGGAAACGTCAGGTCAGGCGACGGACGACGAGAGCCACACCCTGTCCTCCGCCAATGCAGGCGGTGGCAAGTCCGAGTTCCTTGTCCAGAGAACGGAGCGCGTAGAGAAGCGTGGTGAGAATCTTCGCTCCCGTGGCGCCGATGGGGTGCCCCAAGGCAATGGCACCGCCCCTGACATTGCAGCGGTCCATGTCGAAGGGAAGCGCCCGGTGCACCGCCAGAACCTGCGCGGCGAAGGCCTCGTTCAGCTCGATGAGTTCCATGTCCTCCAGGGCAAATCCGCTCCGCTGAAGCGCCTTCGGCACCGCGTAGACCGGGCCGAGCCCCATGTGATCGGGAGCGCACGCCGCCGATGCGTACCCCAGGATTTCCGCCATGGGGCGGAGCCCCTGTGCCGCAGCCCATTCTCCATCGGCCACGACAAGAGCGCTTCCGGCGTCGCAGAGAGCCGAGCTGGTTCCAGCCGTGACGCTGCCCCCCTTCTTGAAAATGGGCTCCAGTGCGGCGAGCCTGTCCAGGGAGGTGTCCGCCCGAGGGATTTCCTCCGTGTCGAAGGCGATCTCTCCCTTTTTTTTGTCCTTCAATCGAACGGGGAAAACCTCGTCCCGGAAGGCCCCGGTCTCCACGGCCCGCACGGCCAGACGATGACTCCGCAGCGCGAATTCGTCCTGTTCCCTCCTGGAAATACCGTACTCCTCCACAAGAATCTCCGCCGTGGCGCCCATGAGCATCCCCGCCATCCGGCAGAAAAATCCGTCCGCATGAAGTGCGTCCAAGGTCGGCACGTCACCCATGCGATGCCCCCAGCGGGCTTTCTTGAGCAGGTAGGGCACATTGGAGGCGCTCTCCATTCCTCCCGCGAGAATCACCGCCGCGTCACCGAGACGCACCCGGTCTGCGGCGAGCATGACCGTACGCAAACCGGAGCCGCAGCGCTTGTTCACCGTGAACGCCGGAACTGTTTCAGGAAGGCCCGATTCCACCGTGGCAATACGGGCCGGGTTGGAACCGACCCCTGCCTGCCAGCCGTTGCCGAGGATGACCTCCTCTACGACATCGTCGTCGATCCCCGCCCTCCGCACCGCCTCCCTCAGAGCCAGCGCGCCCAGCCGAGGCGCATCCATCTCCGCCAGCGCTCCGCCGAATTTTCCCCCCGCAGTGCGGCATGCGGCAAGGATCACCGCCCGTCTCATGCGACCACCTCTTCCTTCTCGACGCCCTTCATCGGCAGCAGGGGATCCGCAACGACAAATTCCGCCTCCGTGGCGGCCCGCACCTGGTCGAGCGTGACCTCCGGAGCAATTTCCTCGAGCACCAGTTTTCCCTCCCGGAAACGGAGCACCGCAAATTCCGTCACGATGAGGCTCACCACACCCTTTCCCGTGAGAGGGAGCCTGCATTTCCGAAGGATTTTGGGCTCTCCCTTCTTGTTCGTATGCGTCGTGGCGAGGATCACCCGGCGGGCTCCCGTGACCAGGTCCATGGCACCACCCATGCCGGGAACCATCTTGCCGGGAATCATCCAGTTGGCGAGGTTCGCCTCCTGATCCACCTCGAGTGTGCCGAGCACCGTGGCATCCAGGTGTCCACCCCGAATGAGGCCGAAGCTGAGATCGCTGGCGATGCAGGATCCTCCCGGAAGTACGGAGAGACAACGTCCTCCAGCACCGATGTAGCGCAGATCTTCCTTTTCCGGTTTCGGCCCCGCCCCCACCACGCCGTTTTCAGTCTGAAAGATCACGTGCACGTCCTCGGGAATATAGTCCGAGACAAGCGTGGGAATACCGATCCCCAGATTCACCACGTCCCCGTTCTCGAACTCCATGGCGATGCGCCGGGCGATTCGGTGGCGCACCCGTTCTTCATCAAGTTCTGGAAGCATAGTAGGAATCCCCCTTCATGACGAGAATGTCCACGAGAATGCCCGGCGTGACGATATCCTCCGCATCGAGTCCTCCCGGCGAAAGAATCTCGTCCACCTCGGCGATGACCAGATCCGCTGCGGTCGCCATGACGGGATTGAAATTCCGGTTCGTCCCCCGATAGGTCAGATTTCCCATGGTATCGGCGCGGAAGGCCCGCAGAAGAGCCACTTCCGCCCGGAGAGGCAGCTCCAGAATATAGCGTTTCCCCTGCACTTCCAGAACCTGTTTTCCCTCCTCCACGACGGTTCCCACGCCGGTAGGCGTGAGTATTCCTCCCAGGCCGAATCCCCCCGCTCGGATCCGTTCCGCGAAGGTTCCCTGGGGAACGAGCTCCAACTCCATCTTTCCCTCGTTGAAGAGGCGCTGTGTAGTTTTATTGAGCCCCACATGCGAAGCGACGACTTTTTTCACCCGTCCTTCCCGGACAAGCCTCCCGTGCCCCACATCGTCGTAGGCCGTGTCGTTGGCAATAAGTGTCAAATTCGTCGCACCCTGCTCAAGAAGCGCCTCCACAAGAGTGTAGGGCACACCACCGTAGTTGAACCCCCCTATCATGACCGTTGCGCCGGAGGCAATGCCCGCCACGGCCTCTCGGGCTGACAGGACAGGTTTGACGATTCTCTTCGACATACTCACTCCTCCTTGCCGACACTGTTCGATGCGTGGGGAACCGCCACGGATGGGGCAACCCCCCGTCCCACCTTGTGTTTCTGCAGAAGATAGACACCGATGAGCAGTGCCAGTGCCACTGCATCGGTGTAGATATTCGGGACGATGAGCAGGAACGGTACGATGAAGAGCGCGAGACGCTCAGGCAGCGAAAGAGGGGCCACATAATATCCCTGCACCGCCGCGGAAAGCCCGACGATACCCATGAGAGCCGTGACACACCCCAGCACGATGCGGAGCAGGTTTCCCTGAAAGAGGAGGTAGCTGTTGTAGACGAACATGTAGGGGACGAGAAATCCCGCCACGGCAACGCTCAGAGCCACGAATCCCGTCTTCAGAGGATTCGACTTGGAAAGCCCTGCCGCCGCGTAGGTGGCGAGCGCAACCGGGGGCGTCACGTCCGCGAGAACGCCGAAGTAGAGACAGAAAAGGTGAGCCGACATGAGGGGTACGCCCATCTGGGCCAGGGCTGGGGCAGCAAGTGTGGAGGTGATGATGTACTGGGCCGTGGTGGGAACGCCCATGCCGAGAATGATGGAACCCACCATGGTGAGCATCAGCGCCAGGGGCAGAATGCCGTGGGAGAGGCTCATCACGAAGGAGGAGAAAGCCAGTCCGACACCAGTGATGCCGATGACTCCGATGACGAGACCGCTGCACGCGCAAGCTGCGGCGACCTCCACGGCGTTGATCGCCCCGTTGATGAGGGAGTCCAGAATTCTCCGTGGCGTCATGCGGTATTTTTCCTGCCCGAGCCAGGAGGCGACGACAAGACAGATGATGGACCAGAAAACCGCCTTCACCGCGGAGTAGCCCGTCGCGAGGAATCCCACGAGGGCAACGATGGGAAGCAGCAGATGCCATCCCTCGCGGAAGACTTCCTTCACATTCCGCAGTTCCACTCCTGAAATACCCATGATCCCCCGTTTTCCTGAACGGAAATGCACCATGGCGATGATAGAGATGAAGTAGAGCGTCGCGGGAATCGCCGCGGCAACGACAATTTCCCAGTAGGAAATTCCGAGGAACTGGGCCATGATGAACGCCGCCGCTCCCATGACGGGGGGCATGACCTGTCCACCCGTGGATGCCGCGGCAACGACGGCCCCGGAAAATTCCGAGGTGTAACCCGCCCGCTTCATGAGGGGAATCGTGAAGGAACCCGTGGTCACGGCATTTGCCACCGAACTGCCCGAGACGGTCCCCATGAGGGCACTCGCGACCACCGCCGCTTTCGCGGGTCCACCCTGACTGCGTCCCGTAAGGGCCAAAGAGAGATCGATGAAGAACTGCCCGGCCCCCGACACGTTGAGAATAGAGCCGAAGAGAACGAAGAGAAAAATGAACGACGCGGAGACACCCAGCGGAACGCCGAAGATGCCGTCGGTCCGGAGATACTGGAAGGGTGCGAGTTCCTCCAGCGGAAATCCGCCGTGGGCGAGCATCCCCGGAAAATACGGACCGAACAGCGCATAGAGCATCGCCACGATGGCCACGATGGGAAGGGGCCATCCCATGGAACGCCGCGCCGCTTCAAGAACGAGGAGCACCATGATGACACCGAGAGAAATGTCCGACGGAATCGCCATGCCCTCTCGCATGGAAATGGCGTCCCAGTTGAGAATGATGTTCATACACCCGATCACGAGCAATCCCGCGAAAATCCAATCCCAGAAATCGATGCGGTCGCCGGGACGTTTCTTGGATATCGGGTAAAGAAGAAAGATCAACACTCCCATGAGCATCCAGTGGATGCTCCGCTGATAAATCGCCGCCATCAGGCCAAACGCCGCCGTGTACAGATGAAAGAGTGACGCGGCAATGGCGATGGTCGCCACGAGCCAATAGCGCCACCCCTGTAGATTCCGCTTGCGCCTTTCAAACTCCTCCAAAAGTTCCTTTTCCCCGAGGGGCGCCTCATCCGAAATTTTCGTCGTTTCGTTTTCGTTGATCATGCCTACCGTACCTCCCAGGCTGTCTGGAGCGACGCACCGTTTTCGTTCTCCGGAAAAATCTCACGGAAAATTCAGACATTCATCGAGTTCCCTCCACCATGTCTTCCTCCCCCGCGGCATTTCCCGCAACCGGCCAAAGCGGTGGAAATACCGGGCCCGTTCTGCGGCGGATCGGGACAATTCGATCCGCCGCAGAACGGGCCATCAGCTTATTTCTTCATGGAAATGCCCTGTTCCTCGAAGTATTTCACGGCGCCGGGATGGAAATCGATGATACCGATGCTCGCCTTCTCGGGAACAAAATTCTCCGCCTGGGGAGTGATCTGGAGGAATTTTTCCCGGTTTTCCACAAGCGTCTTCACCAGATCGTAGGCGAGTTTCTCGTCCATGTCGTTCCGGACGACCAGATAATTGCCATCCGCCACGGTGAGAACATCCTCGGTCATGCCGGGATAGGTGTCTTTCGTGATCTTGTGAGGAACCAGGAAGGGATTGTTCGCGACAACCTTGTCCACGACATCCTGGGGAAGGGGAACGAGGACCACGTCACGCTGTGCCGCCACCTCGAGGACGGAGGCTCCAGGAGCCGCGAAATTCCAGAACACCGCATCCACGTTGCCGTCCTTGAGCGCCATGACGCCTTCGGGCTGCGTGAGCTGTTGCTTAGAGATATCCTTGTCGGGATCGATCCCCGCCTCCTTGAGGATGAGCATGGTGAGCACCTGGTCACCGCCGCCGGGAGCGCCCACGGAGACTCGTTTTCCCTTGATGTCCTCAAGGGATTTGATTCCCGTCTTCGACGTGGTCACCAAATGCTGCGGGGCGGGATACATGTTCATGAGGATGTTCAGGGGAAGTTTGCCGTCCTGCTCGAAAGCTCCCACACCGAACGCCGCCTGGTATAGCGTGGATCCCATGGACATGCCGATCTGGACCGTATTTTTGGCGACGAGGCGGCAGTTCTCCCGGGATGCCGAAGTCGAACGGGAGGTGGCCTTCACGCCGATGTCCGCCTGACTCAGGACTTCAGCCATGGCACCGCCGAGGGGGTAATAGGTGCCTCCCACTCCGCCGGACCCGATGGTGATGAAGGTGGTCGCGGCGAACGCCGCCGCTCCCAGGAAAATCGCGCCGATAAGAGCCGCTGTCACAGTGATGGAGAATCTCTTCATGAGTCTCTCTCCTCCTTTTCTCATGGACACCTCCGGGAAAATCCGCTGTGGCCCTTTCCCGAAACAACCTCTCGCCTTGAATTTCGTCCTCCACCTCTCCCGTTGTTCCGTCTTCTCCTCGTCCTCACCACCTTCCTTCTGGGGCGTCGCACCTTCCTTCGCGGCGTCTTCTCTTTATGGCAACGCGGACCGAATACTCTTTCCACCTGTATTCCGAAGGAAAATCAGGAACGGAGACGATTCTCCGCGGCACGAAGCCCTTCCTCCAGACGTCCCACGATCTCGTCCACCTCCGTCTGGGTGACGATCAGGGGGGGAGCCACCATGAACTGATCTCCCGCGACACCGTCGATCTGTCCGCTGCCGGGATACACCACCAAACCTCGTTTCATGCATTCTCCGGTCACCACCGCCGCGGCCTTTTTCTCCGGCGCAAAGGGCTTCTTCGTCGCCTTGTTCTCCACAAGTTCGATTCCCCGCATGAGCCCCATGCCGCGCACCTCGCCGACGAGGGAAAGATCCGCGAGGGGAGCGAGCGCTTTCTCCAGTCGCTCTCCCATGACGGCGGCGTTTTCGAAGACCTTCGCCGCTTTCATGTAGCGGAGCGTCGCCGCCACCGCCGCTCCCGTGACAGGATTGGCATTGTACGTATGGCCGTGCATGAAGGAGCCGCTTCCCGAGCGGAGCACCTCCACAATGTCGTCCCGGACAAACATGGCTCCCACGGGAGCGTATCCTCCGGACAGCGCCTTCGCGGAACAGATGATGTCGGGAACAACCTTCCAATGATCGACACAGAAGGGTTTACCCGTTCTTCCAACGCCCGTCATGATCTCGTCGGCGACGAGCAGCACGTCGTACCGGCTGCAGATCTCCCGCACGAGAGGCCAGTATCCCTCCGGAGGATTCAGGGCTCCGACGGTGGACCCCACAACGGGTTCCGCCAAAAAAGCCGCCACGTACTGGGGACCGATGCGGCGGATCGTCTGCTCCAAGGCATGGGCACATCGCAGATCGCAGGAAGGATGTTCCAGTCCGAAGGGACAACGGTAGCAGTAATGGGGCTCGATTTTCGGCCCTTCGAGAAAGAGCGGAGAGAACATCCGACGACGGGCCATGTTTCCGCCGAGTCCCATGGCACCGAGAGTACTGCCGTGGTAGGATGCCCAGCGGGCGATACACACCGACTTGGAAGAGGAAAGGCCATCCCGCTCCACAAAATACTGGCGAACCATCTTCACCGCCGATTCGATGGCCTCGCTGCCCCCGCTCACGAACCAGACGCTCCGGAGATCGGCCGGAGCAATGGAAGCGGCTTCCTTGGCCGCATCCAGAGCAGCGGCGTTCATCCACCGTGACGGATGCGCGAACTCCAGCGTTTCGAGCTGCCGCGTCATGGCCGCCACAATCTCCTTGTTGCCGTGCCCTACACTGGAAAGAAGCGCGCCACTGCATCCGTCGATATAGGCGCGACCACTTTCGTCATAGATGTAGATGCCCTCGCCTCGGACAGCCATGGGCATTTCCGTCTTGTAACTTCTGGGAATCAGGTTCCCCCACTCGGACACATCCTCATCTCCCTTCCCGCTCTTGTCAGTTCCGTCGTTCCGGCTCCTCCTGTTTGCGCCCTCTCCGACGAAACAGGATTTCTCGGGCCGTTTTCTCGATACGTTCCGAACCCGTGCCGCACCTTGTCCTGCCCGCCATCGCCCCCTCCAAACCCGCTCCTTCCTCTGGTTTTTCATGTCGAAGGGCAACAAAACAACAGCACGCCTCTTCTCGAGGCGTTCATTCCGTCCCTTCGTGAACTCGAAAATGCCTCTTCCTCACTCCTCAGGGATCGCGTTTCTCGTGGAACATCCCTTTTCTTGAAGGAAATTCGTCATCCACAACGGAACACGGGAAGTCATCCTGCGAGAAAAACCCAGAAGGAGCGACGGAAAAAACAAGAACATCGTGTCTCACCCTAGGGAAAAAGGGCCGACATTACGGGGAAAGGCTCCAATCCTCAGCACCTGCGCGGTGGCTCTCCCGTCTCTCGGCGAGCCGCATCCGGTCGTACCACCCCGTCGTAGACGCGGTTTCTGCTCCAGTACTCCTCGAGCGCTTCGAGCTTCTCCGCCGCTTCCTCTCCGAGGTGGGAGGAGACGGACAGCACGAGACAGTTGATCACGGAAAGAGGGGCGGCGAAGGAATCGATGAAGGACACCGGGCGATAGGGAACGGTCACCACGTAGGTGGACCGCATCGCCAGAGGACTTCCGGGCGAATCCGTAATCGCCGCGGTGTGGAGTCCAAGGGTTTTCGCATCCTCAAGAACGCGAAGGGTCCAACTGGAATAGCGGGGAAAGCTGATGCCGACCACAAGGCTCTCGTGAGGCGCGTTGAAGAGGGTTTCGTAAGGAATGTCCGGGCTCAGAAGCTTGACATTGGGAAGAATCCAGGAAAGATAAAAAGAGAAATAATAGGCGAGTGCGAAGGAACTTCGGTTTCCCGCAATATAGACGGCTCCGGATGCGGCAAGCGCCCTTCCGAGGGCATCCACGTCACTCTCGGACGTGTTCGTCCGAATCGCGGCGACGGCCTCCAGATCATCCCGCACGACCCTGTCGAAAAGACTCGATTCTTCCTCCGGTGCATATTCCTTCATTCGCTCGAGCGTTGAAAGTCGCTGCAGAAGCGCGTCCCCAACAGCCTCACGGAACAGCGTGTACCCTTCGTAACCGAGAAAGGCCGCAAAACGAATCATCGTCGCCTCACTCACACCGATGCGTTCCGCCAGCTCCGCAGCGGAGAGAAATGCCGCATCCCGGAGATGCTCGAGCACGTATGCGGCGATTTTTGTCTGCGCCGGAGACATGTCGGAACGCTTTGCTGTAATGCGATCCCGCACGAAAAAACCCCCTCGCGAATGAATAAAAAGCATCATTGTCACTTTTTAAATGAAGGATTTCCTTCACAGAATACTACGCAAAAAAATCTTTCTTGTCAACGCATCCTTTTGTCGCTGTGACGGGACAGGGACAACGTCATTCCTGAAACGGGACGGGGGAAATGTCATCTGTCCTTCTCTGCGGACGATGAGACGTGATGTTTTTACGCCTGAAGGAAGCAAACAAAGCGAAGGTTCTGGACAGGACTGCGAAAGGAGAGAAAACGGCGGCGGAAGGATTCGCGGACTGTCGTCTTGTTTTGGAGCGACCTGCTCCTCTCAATTTTGCGAAAGACATTGCACGTTATGGTACGTTACCACTCCGTCCGGAGGGTACGGAATCGCATCGGCAACGCCACAAGGCGGTTTTTTACAGAGCCGGAAGCGGAAGGTGGGGAAAGGCGGCACACACAAAGGCGGAGCAACGGCCGGAGATGAAACGTTGCAGGCGAGGCAACACAGAAAGGAACACCGCAGGGAAAACCGTGTCCTCCAAAGCGACATGGCAAACACAGACGAGGGAGCCGCGGAGGCGATCCTTGTCGTCGGATCTCCCCCGCGGCTCCCTTGTACAGACAAAAACGACCCGTGATCGGTTGCGCCTCTTCAGGAGGCGCGGCAGATTTTTCTCCAGGCAGACGTGACAACAGAACGGAATCCCTCCGCCCAGGGAGGATCGGCCCATTGCTTCTTCACCGCAGTCCTGGAAAAGGCACCACAGACCATACACCCCCAAAAGGCATAGGGGGAACCGGTAAGAAGTCCTCCAGCAAGGCAGAGAAAACAGAGCCCTGCAAAAAAGTTCCGATAGAAAGAGCTGCTCGCCGTCACCGTAGCGTCACCAGGGCGTTCCCAGGATCACGTGGGGCAGAAAGAGCACCAGCTTGGGGCAATAAGCCGTGAAAAGCAGCACCGGCAGCCAGCAGAGCAACATGAACCACAGAGCGGGGCGCATCATTTCGTTGATAGGTGCGTTGGCAAGGCGTCCCCCAAGGTAGAGCACCGGGGCGGCGGGAGGCGTGATGCAGCCGAGCCCCGTGTTGACGCCAACGATGGCCGCGTAGTGGATAGGATTGAACCCCAGCTCAAGAATGATGGGCATGAGAATGGGCGTGGTGAGCACCACGACACTGATGTCGTCCATGAGCATTCCCATGATGACAAGGAAAATGTTGATCATACAGAGGATCACCCAACGGTTTTCCGAGACGGACCTGAAGAGGATCAGAAGCCGCGAGGGGAGGTCCTCCAGCAGATAGAGGCGGCTCAGCATGGACACGGAGAAGAGCATGGCCATGATGACTCCCGTGGTCACTCCCGACTCCACCACCACATTCCAGAGTCCTTTGAGATCGAGTCCCCGGTAGACGAACATGCCCACGGGAATGGCGTAGAGCACTGCCGCCGCCGATGCCTCCGTGGTGGTCATGATACCGCCGTAGATTCCTCCGAGGACGATGACGGGAAGCATCAACGCCGGAAGCGCACGCTTTCCCCGCTCCCGGAAGAGCGCCCATTTTTCCTCCGCGCTCCGTCTGTGGGCCACGAGAACCGACTCGTTGTTCCGGAGGAGCCACATGTTCACCGCACAGATGAGCACTGTGGTGAGGATGCCCGGCATCACCGTGGAGAGAAAGCACGCCAGGACAGGCTGGCCGCTGATCCAGGCGAAGATGATGAGCGTGGCGTTCGGAGGGATGAGAAGCCCCAGCAGGGACGCGTTGGCCATGAGGGCCGCCGCGTGTCCACGCGGATACCCTCCCGCCTCGAGGCGGGGAAACATGATGGAACCGATGCAGGAAAGAGTGGCGCAGGCCGCTCCGGAGATGGAGCCGAAGACGGCGCAGGAGATAGTTCCCACGATGCCGAGCCCGCCCCGGAGATGTCCCACGAACACGTCCACCAGATCGATGAGTTTCTCTCCGATGCGCCCTCGTTCCATGATGCCCCCTGCCATGATGAAGAGAGCGATGGCGATGAGCGAGACGGAATTCATCTGGGTGAAAGCATAGGGAAGGAGCTGGCTTGGAGCGTAACCGCCGCCGCCGGGTCCGCCGAAGAAGATCAACCATCCCGCCGAGGCCATGAAGCTGACTGGAACGGGAACACCGAGCATCAGCGACGCCAGGAGAATGACAATGGCCACGTAGATCATGACCGACCTCCGGAGAACAGGGATTTTGTGCTCTTGAACAACTCGAGACTGAAGTAGTAAAGCATGAAGATGAATCCGATGAAGATCGCCAGATAGGACGTCCACAGAGGAATGCGCCACACCGTCGTCATCGGAATGGCCACCCCGGTTCCCAAGGGTCCCATGAAGCCGAACATGAAGAAATCGTAGCCGTACCAGACAAAGAGGAGCGTAACGCCGACGGTCACGAGATTTTTCAAGAAGATCAGAAAGCGTTTTACATGCCCATCCGGGACATAGGACTGAACGAGGTCCGCAGAGACGTGCGTCCCGTTGAAAGCCCCGATGGCGGCTCCGGAAAAATAGAGCCAGAAGGCGAAGAGCTTCACCCACTCTTCGTAGCCGTAGAGATCGCCCTTGAGGACATAACGGACGAAAGTGGCGGCACCGATGAGGATCGTGAGCAGAAAGGACATACCGAAGGTCACGCTGGAAAAGGTAGTGATGACGATCCTGTCGAACAAGGTCTTGGGCTTTTTGCACCCGGAATTTTCCTCACAGACGGAACAGGAAGACATGAGACGTGCCCCCTCCCACATGCGAAAGTCCTCCCGCCCCTCGCCGGATGGGCACGCCTCTCCGGCAGAGGGCCGAGGGAAGACTCCCCCTCAGCGTTTTTCATCGTGTTGCGTTCCGGGAAAGGTTTTCGCAGGGGACACCTCGCCCGGAACGCAACGGATTCGGAGCTATTTCCCCGGCGCCATTTCCTTGCGGAACTCATCCATGAGTTCCTTGGTCATGTTCTTCTCCAACCGTGCCCACGTTCCGGCGCAGGCTTCGGAAAGGGGAAGGAGTTCACTCTCCTCGTAGGTGAACACTTGGATGCCCTTATCCCGCATGAGCTGCATGTACTTCTCATCCTCCGCCTTGGCCTGTTCGATGCTCTTCGCCGCCGCGTGGTTCACTGCCTCCTGAACGATGGCCCTGTCCTCGGGGGAAAGCTTCTCCCAAACCTTGCCGCTCATCATGTAGTTGATGCACTCCAGGGAATAGTTGGTCATGTACCAGTACTTGAGCACATCCCGGAGCATGGTGTAGGCGGCAGCGGTGGAGTAGCCGTTCACACCCTCGCAGACCCCCGTCTGAAGAGCCTGGTAGACGTCCGCATAGGGAATCGTGACGGTGCGGTAACCCATGGCCTCGGCACCAAGCTTGTACACATCCATGTTGGGAACGCGCACGAGCACATCCTTGGCAACCGTGGGATCAAGGGGATCCTTGGCGGGCTTCGTGGTGCCCGTACCGATCATGCCTTCCACGAAAAAGCCGAGAAGTTTCACGCCGAGACGGCTGTTGAGTTCATCCATCTTTCCGAAGAGCCACGCATCGGGGGCGAAGATTTTTTTCACATCCTCGTACCCTTTCACATAGCCGTTGATGTAGAGCAGTTCCAGGCGGGGATCGAACTGACTGGGCACGGACGTGCAGGACATGTCAATGGTGCCGCGAATGAGTTCCTCGTAGACCAGGGTGTAGTCACCCAGTTGATTGGCGGGGAAAATCTTGATCTCGATGCGACCGTTGCTCTTCTCGGCCACTTCCTGAGCAATCTCGTTC
Organism: Aminiphilus circumscriptus DSM 16581; assembly: GCF_000526375.1. Classification (NCBI taxonomy): domain Bacteria; kingdom Thermotogati; phylum Synergistota; class Synergistia; order Synergistales; family Aminiphilaceae; genus Aminiphilus; species Aminiphilus circumscriptus. The sequence continues at coordinate 584,187 of NZ_JAFY01000005.1, forward strand.
ATCAGGATCGTCGCGGGATGGTCCGCGGGATTCTGCCCGGCGAAATTGAGGGTGATTTCAGGTGCCGCAAAGGCGGAACCCGTCAAAACGAACAGCATACAGGCGATCAGTGCTCCACTCAGGGAAAATCGTTTCTTGTTCGTAGTCACCGACATCCACTCCTTTTCGTCAAATCCGGATAGTGCCAGGAGAAACAATACGACAGGAACCGCCGATTTCCCGACTCAAATTGCTGGGGCAACACCCCCTATGTGATGTATGATGTATTATATACTACATGAACAATGCTAGAGGTTCAGGCATCCTCTTGTCAACCCTCTCTCTCTTCTTTTTTTGACCGCCTAGTCGAAAAAACACAACGAGAGAGACGGAAAACACCTTTCGAGATGTTCTCCATTCTCTCTCGTTATCTGCAAAAACAGAGGAAAGTCGAAAAAGGAGAAAGACTTTCGGAGCGTGGTTTCTTGTTTCTCTTGAGAGCAGTCCGCCGCATAAAAACCGGAGACGTATCGCTTGTTAAATAAAATTATTTTAAATCAAAACTATTCCTTCTCGAAGAACTCCGGGTGTCTTTCGTCTCTGATATTTCAGTCTCGCTCCTCTCGGTGATAGGGTTGTCCAAGTGACGCGGGAGCACCCCAAAGAATACCCTTTCCCTTTCTCACGGAAATGACGAAAAGAACAAAAATCGTGAACACGTAGGGAAGCATGAGCAGGAGAGGCGCGGGAATACTCGTTCCGGCAGCCTGGATGCGAAGCTGAAGCGCTCCCACTCCACCGAAGAGGTACGCGCCTCCCACAGCCCGAAGTGGGTGCCAGATGGCGAAGATCACCAGCGCCACGGCGATCCATCCTCGTCCCGCCGTCATGAGATCTCCCCACATTTTGGTATAAACCACGGACATGTACGCTCCGCCCACCGCGACGATGCCTCCACCGATCACGGTATAGAGATAGCGCAGCCTCGTGGAGGAAAGTCCCATGGCATCCACCACCCGAGGTGCGTCTCCAACGGCCCGGAGCGCGAGTCCCGCCCGTGTGGCCCAGAGAAACCAGGTCAGAAACACTGCCAGTCCGTAGGAAAGATAGACCAGCGGATCCTGGTCGAAAAATGTCGGGCCGAGAACGGGAATTTTCGAGAGGAGAGGAATCGCCATGCCGCCAATGCCGGGAATGGTTTCTCCGATGAAACCTCGCCCGAGCAGCGAGGAAAGCCCCGTGCCGAACATGGTCAGCGCAAGGCCGCTCACCACCTGGTTCGCACGCCCCGTGATGCAGAGAAAGGCATGCACGAGAGCGAGAAGACATCCGGAGAGAAAGGCGGCGGCGATGCCCAGCCAGGCGTTTCCCGTACCACTGGCGACACTGAATCCCGTAAAGGCTCCCACGAGCATGAGCCCCTCGAGTCCCAGGTTGAGAATGCCCGATCTTTCCGTGAGAATCTCCCCCAGAGTGGCGTAGAGGATGGGTGTGCCGCTGCGCACGGCGGCGGCGAGAATGGGAACGAGCATCTCCACGTCAGTTCGCCTCCTTCGGAGAGTCTGGGGCGCTTCGGACGAAACGCACCCGATACGTGAGAAAGAATTCCGCCCCGAGCACCGCGAAGAGGATCAGGCCCTGCAGAACCTGAATACTCGACAGCGGGAGGCGCATGACCACTTGGAGCGTATCCCCTCCGACGAGCAGTGCGCCGAGAAGAAAAGCCACTCCCATGATGGCGAGCGGATTCAGCCGGGCAAGCCAGGCTACGATGATCGCCGTATACCCATAACCTGGGGAAAAACCGTGCTGGAGACGTCCCTGCAACCCCGCCATCTCGCACATGCCCGAAAAACCGGCGACGGCTCCGGAGACGAACATCACGAGCACCGCATTTCGGAGAAAATCTATTCCCGCATACCGGGCTGCTTTTGGATTCGCCCCGATGACGCGCACCTCGAATCCCCATTTCGTCCACCGGAAAACGATATGGAGCAACACGGCGAAGAGCACGGCGAAAAAGATGCCCAGATGCACCCGGCTGTCGAAAAACTGCGGCAGCCTCGCGGCAGCGGGAAAGGGAGCGGTCATGGGAAAACCGAGACTCGCGGGATCCTTCCAAGGACCGTAGACAAAGTAATCCACGACGTGGATGGCGATGTAGTTCAGCATGAGCGTGGTGATGATCTCGTTCACATTCCATCGGGCCTTGAGATACCCCGCGAAGGCACCCCAGGTGCCTCCGGCCAAAGCAGCCGCCCCGGCCATGAGACAGAACATGACAAGCGAGTTGTCCACGAAGGCGAAACGAACTGCCGCGGCCGCAGCGAGAGCCCCCATGTAGAGCTGGCCTTCCGCGCCGATGTTCCAGACCTGCATGCGAAAGGAGAGAGCCACCGCAAGCCCGGCCAACGTCAGGGGAACCGCCTTGACGAGGGTCTCGCTGATGCCGTACCAGTCGCCGAGAGAGCCCCGCAGCATGGCCGCATACGCGGCAAGGGGAGATACGCCGAGAAGCGCCAGGAGAATCGCCCCGGCGATAAGGGCGCCCACCACGGCTCCGACGGGAACGAGCACTTCGAGCCAGACGGGAACGCGCACCCGTTTTTCCGTCACGATTCTCAGGCCCATGGCGTCCTTCCCTCCTCGCCTTCCGACCGGAAGGCTTTTTTCTGTACTGCGCCGTCTCCGGCGAAAAACGTGCCCGGATCGCGAAGCGGCCCCGGAAGAGGAGGGTCACCGCGTTTCCTCCGTCCTTGGAGCACTTCCTCCAGCGGAGTTCCCGCCATGAGCAGGCCGAGTTCCTCCTCGTCCAGGGCTCTCGGGTCCTCCGTGATGCCCATGATTCGCCCCTGATGGATCACCGCCAGGCGGTCGCTCAACGCGAGCAGCTCCTCCAGGTCCTCGGACACGAGAAAGACCGCCGCTCCGCGGTCCCGCTGCTCGAGAAGGCGCTCCCGAACATATTCCGTGGCCCCCACATCGAGCCCCCATGTAGGCTGGACCGCGATGATCGCCTTCGGGTTGTCGCTCAGTTCCCGGGCAAGCATGAGTTTCTGCAAGTTGCCTCCGGAAAGAGCGCGTATGGGGATGCCGAGACCCGGCGTGATCACGCCGAAGCGCTCCACGAGACGTCCCGTGTACCCCGCCACCACTTCCCAATCGATGAACCACCGACCCCGTGCGAAAGGTTTCTTCCAGTACTTGCGGAGCACCACATTCTCCCGGATGTTCATGGAGGGGACGAGCCCCGTTCCCTTGCGGTCCTCGGGAATATAGGCAACCCCCCTGTCCAGAAAGGCTCTCGGAGAGGCATTGCGCATCTCCCGCCCCTGAACGAGCACGTCTCCGGATTCACTCCCGCGAAGTCCCACCATGGCCTCGCAGAGTTCAAGCTGACCGTTTCCGGTCACGCCGGCGAGGCCGAAGATCTCCTTCTGGCGCAGTTTCAGGGAGACCCCCTGGACGGCAATGTTTCCTCGTTCTCCACGAACGACGAGATCCCGCACTTCCAGAAAGACCGGACCTCTTTCCGTCGTCGGTGGAGCACTGTTGAAAAAAACCTGACGTCCCACCATCATCTCCGCCAGTTTTTCCTTGGTCGCCCCGACGGCGTCGAAGGTCCCGATCTTTCTTCCCTTGCGGAGGATGGAGATGCGGTCCGACACGGCGAGAACCTCATCGAGTTTGTGGGAGATGAAAACGATACCGTGCCCTTCGCCGCGCATCTGGCGAATGGTGGCAAAGAGGCTCTGGACCTCCTGAGGGATGAGCACCGCCGTGGGTTCGTCGAGGACAAGAATCCTGGCATGTCGGTAAAGAGCCTTGAGAATCGCCACCCGCTGCTGCTCTCCAATAGAAAGCTGCCAGACCGGAGCCAGAGGGTCCACCCGAAGGGCGTATCTTTCGGAGATCTCCTCGATGCGTCGGACAATGTCCTTGCGGGGAAGCACCTTGGGAAGCGCATCAAGGCCCAGAACCATATTCTCCCACACGGTTTGGGCGGGAACGAGCATGAAATGCTGATGCACCATGCCGATACCAGCAGCGATGGCATCTCGGGGGGTTCTGAAGCGACGGAGTTCGCCATCGATCTCTATATCCCCTCCGTCCGGTTTGTAAAGACCACAGAGAACGTTCATGAGCGTGCTTTTTCCCGCACCGTTCTCCCCCAGCAGGGTATGCACCTCCCCGGCACGCACGTCGAAATCAATCGCATCGTTCGCCTTGACGCCCAGGAAACGTTTGGTTATCCCCCGCATGGAGACGAGGGGCGGAATTTCGGCTGCCATAAAGTCCCCTCCCGGCTCTGTTTCGACTTGCCCTATCTTACACGACATGGCTGCGGCGGTCGATGCGAAGGGCCGTGCGCGATGCGCACGGCCCTTCGACGCCCTCTCCAGGCTTTCGCCTCATCAGAAAAGGCAAAGAATCCGGCAGAGGATGACGGATGAAGGTTATTTCGGAATGTCCCCCTCGACGCCCTCCACAAACCAGTTGAAGCTGAGCATATCCGCATCGCTCATGACCGCTTTTTCGGGAATCCGTTCCGTTCCGCTCTGATCTCGAATGGGACCCGTGAAGACGTCCCACTCGCCCCGAACGATCTTCTGCTTTTCCTCTTCCACGAGAGCCTTCACATCCTCGGGGACATCCTTTCCGTAAGGCGAGAGCGCAACGAGCCCTTCCCGGAGGCCCCACCAGATATCCTGGGATTTCCATGTTCCGCCGATAACCTCGCTGGCGATCTTCGTGTAGACTATGCCCCAGTTCCACACGGGAGCGGTGAGGTGTTTCGTGGGAGCATATTTGCTCATGTCGTTGTTGTACCCCACCACATAGACTCCCGCTTCCTCCGCGGCCTGCGGCGCGGCTCCCGTGTCGGCGTGCATGGCGATCACGTCGGATCCGGCATCGATGAGAGCCTTTGCGGCTTCCTTTTCCTTACCAGGATCGAACCACGAGAAGATCCAGACCACTTTGACCTTCGCGTCGGGGTTGACCTTGCGAACACCCAGGGTGAAGGCGTTGATGCCCCGGATCACCTCGGGGATGGGGTGAGCCGCCACGTAGCCGATGACGTTCTTCTTCGTCATCTTCCCCGCCACGAGTCCCGACAGGTATCTGGCCTGGTACATGCGACCGAAATAGGTCCCCACGTTTTCCGCTCGTTTGTAGCCGGAGCAGTGCATGAACACGACGTTAGGATATTTCTTCGCCACTTCGAGCGTCGCGTCCATATATCCGAAAGAAGTCGTGAAAACAAGCTTGGAACCATTCCGCACAAAGGTCTCCATCACTCGGGCGCTGTCAGGGCCCTCAGGAACGGATTCCACGATGCTCGACACCACGCCCGGAAGCACTTTCTCCATGTCCAGGCGCCCCTGCTCGTGCATGTAGGTCCATCCGCCGTCACCGACGGGGCCCACATAGACGAAACCAGGCTTCAGATCCTCCGGTTTCACCGGCGCGTTCGCCCAGGCCGGACCGAACAGGGCCGTCACCAACAGGACCGCCGCAACACCCAACAACAGCTTCCGCATCTTCCATCACGCCTCCTCTCGGATTTCCGAAGCACCTCGGCTCCGGACGATCATAACATTACTCCCTTTTCCGCCGCCTCGCGCAAAAATGTTTTCTGTTTAACTCCCGACAACAACATTCTCGGCAAGGTGCCAAAACACCCTTCAAAATTGTATCATAGCTTCCTCTCTCCGCATTCCGCAAAAACATCGCGGAACCGATTTCGGAATGCAAAGAACTCCGATCCGACATGAAAAACGTCATCCCACAAAATCCATTCCATAATGAAAGGGCAAATGAAAAGGCGGCGGTTTCCCCTCAGGAAAACCGCCGCCCTATCCACATCACATCCAATGAGACCAGGGAAAAACAAAGCCATGCGCGCCGCAGCGCCCGTCTTCTCCGCCACTCCCCGCGACTAGATCTTCGTTACGTTGACCGCCTGGGGTCCCTTCTGTCCCTGCGTCACCTCGAAGGAAACCTTCTGGCCTTCCGCGAGCGTCTTGAACCCGTCGCCGAGGATGGCGCTGTAGTGCACAAAGACATCCTTACCTTCGTCCGTGGTGATAAACCCATAGCCCTTCGTTTCGTTGAACCACTTAACCGTTCCCTGTGCCAAGGTAAAGCCTCCCAAAACCTTTGGATTTATCGGAATAGAATTCCCGACATCTATAACGATAATCCCCTCCGGCGGAATTGTCAAGCTACGCATCATGGTCTCACGACGCAAACAGATTCGCAACAGGTTGTTGTCGATTTCACCAAAATGACTCTGGCAAGCTCCCCATGGCACGTGGGACAATGAACCCGTCACCGCGGAGATCCGGATCAGGAAATGCACCCGAGGAAGAGACGTGGTCTCTCGAAAGGAACCTTCGTCACGGAAAGGATTTTTTGCTGGAAAGCCTCCGCATCCGAGACGAAACGCGACAACGTATCTGGAAGTTCCCCTCTTGTGCCCCGCTCAATAAAAGCGGAGGGAGAAAATGCTCACCCGGGAGGTTCTCATCATGGAAACGAATCGCATCCTTCGTGTCAAAGCTTCGCCCAAGCTACAGGAAGAACGGCTCCGGCGTCTGCTTCGGATTCTCCTGTTGCGTCACGGCGAGCCGCTCTTTCCCGGAAAAACACGACGCTTTCTCGGCTCCACGGACGTACCGCTCTCCCCGAAGGGGCGCGAACAAGCGGAAGCCATGCGCTCCGCCCTGCGGGATCTCCCCCTGAGCCGCATCATCACCAGCCCTCTCCGACGGGCTTCCGAGACGGCGTCTCTTCTCGCGGCAGGCCACTCTTCACGAGTAGAAATCGTCGAGGCGCTCCGGGAAATCCACCTGGGAACATGGGAAAGTCGGACGTTCGACGACGTCGCCGCCGCCGAGCCCGAACTGTTCGCGGCACGAGGACGGGATCTCTGGAATGTACGCCCTCCAAAGGGAGAAAGCTTCCGGGACGCCGCTTCCCGCGCACTTCCGGTCTTCACGGCTCTTCTCGCCACGCGAAGCGGCTCTTCCTCCGGAGAACGCCGCATCCAGGAAGAACAGGAGATGCTGATTCCCCCCTCCCGCAGAGGACTTCCTTTTCCCGCTTCGACACAGCGCATCCCCGACGAAGTAATCCTCTTCGTCGGTCATGCGGGTATTTTCCGACTGATCCTCGCAGCAGCGCTGCGGATTCCCCTTGAGGCGACCTTCCGCATGGAGCAGGACTATTGCGGGGTCCACGTGCTGGAGCAACGGGAGCTCCTGAATGAGGAAACCGGCCATCTCCGGAGCAGGCATCAAGAGACGGAGGGAACCGCTCCCGCCGAGGACGAGAGCCCCACCTTTTCCGAGAATATGTCTTTCCGGCTCCTTCGTCTCAACTGGAACACCACTCTCCCGGAGGCATGATCTTTCACTCCTCTTGTCTCACGCCGGAAAGAGCGCGGAGGGATCGGAGAGGAGGCTCGCTCGGGACATGCTGCTCAACCTCCCGATTCCTCCCCTCCAGAAGAGGTGACAATTGCGATTCCGCCAGCGCTCTCCAGGGAGCGAGAAACGTGAGCTTCGCCACTTCTCCCGCGAGAACGCCCCGAAGGAGTTCCGGTTTCGCCGCGAGACGGCGCGCCAGTCCAAGAAATGAATTCCCCCCGCAGAGAATGTTGTCCCTGGGCACACCGATCCCTTGCCCGACAAGCGCCCGAGTTCTTTCGGAAAGTGAGCCCAGAACGGCACACTCCACCACATCTCCTTCACGCTGTCCTGTCTGAACCACCGCAACCGCCCCGGAACGAAGAAGAAGAACAGCTCCTACGGGAAAATCCTCAACCACATCGCGAACCAGCCCCACCAAGTGAGGATCAAAGTGGCTCCCACCGGCACGCTCGAGAATCTCCATGGCCTCCCACGGCAGAAAACCAGGTCTGTAGGGACGGTCGGACACGAGAGCATCATAAGCGTCGGCGATGGAGACGAGGCGTACGAGACAGGGGATGGCCTCTCCGGAGAGAAGGTCACCGCTGGAGGGCCCGTATCCTTTGCCGTCCCATCGCTGGTGATGATGCACCACGATCCCTCTGGCCATGGGCATGATTCTTTCATGGCGACGCACGATGTCGAGCCCCCACTGAGGATGTCCGCGCATGAGTTCCATTTCGTCCACCGAAAGCACGTCCGGTTTGTTGAGAATCTCCTCGGGGACTCGCATCTTCCCCACATCGTGGAGTATCGAGCCCAGGCCGAGGTTGACCCGGTCCTGCCAGTCCAGAAGAGAGAGCACGCCGTAGCCCACGGCTTTTCTTGCCAGGGCAAGGCTGAGTACCATGACCATCCAGGAATGCTCGTACGTGTATTCGTCGTGATTGGCAAGATGTTTCACGTTCGAGAAGAGCACTCCACCGTCGGAGAAAAGAGCGTCCGCCACTGCGTGGAGCGAGGCACTCAATCGGTCCAGCAGCGCAACAGGAAGGGTACGCCTCGTCTGGAGAAGCGTAAAGAGTTCCCGAATCTGGGATTTGACCTGCACCTCCCGATCCGCCGGAATGGAAGGAAGCACCTCTTCCCTCGGTTCCAGTTCGTCGAGGAGACGAACCTTCACTGACTCAATGGAACTCCGGCGCAAAGCGTCGATGATGAGGTCGGAGAGGATGGTCCCTTTGGCAAGCAAAAGCTGCCCGGAAGATCCCAGGAGAGTTTCCGCCACAACGAGTCCACTTTCAAGAAAGGCCACAGGAACGATCATGGGCACGACGGCCGCCTCCTCGTGCCGCGACACGGAGAAACGATTCCGTTGCGGCGGGATGTCCCACGTAGCATACAGGGGAATTTTCCAAGGCACCAGCGGACGGAGACTCTGGGACCACCACCTCCGGAGGGAGCTTTCCCGTGCCTTTGGGCTCAGCTCTTTACCGACCTTTGGAAAGCAGAGGCAAGCCGGAGCCTCGTGGCTGTTTGAAAAAAATCACGAAACACTCGGGAAAACCAGAACATCGCTCTCCAAACCCAAGGAAACGCTCTCCGATGACATCGGCAAAACGATCGCGACAACGGAGGCTCTATTGGCCATGTTTGATCAGTTCTTTCTCCCTTTTTTCTCCGGAAAATCCCATAAAAACAAGCCCCCCAGCGGCGCCGACAGCCAACCCCAGAAGAAGAACCAGAGAGAGGACGTGCCATCCAACCGCCTTCAGAGCCACGGCAAGGGAACCGCAATAGAAAAAGCCCGCCAGGGCCTTGCGAAGAACCATTTCGGGGAGAACTCGATTCACCCGGACACCGAGAGCCGAACCGAACCACGCACCCGCTGCCAGCGCCATCAGGGGAACGACGGAAATCTTTCCGGCGAGAAAATACAGTGCGGCCCCGTAGGGAGCGGTGATCATGATCACCAGGAGGCTTACGGCCACGGCCAGGTGCGCCTCGAAAGCACAGAGCGCCACCAGAAGGGGCACCATGAGCGATCCCCCCCCGATGCCGAGAAATCCCTGGAGAAATCCAACCAGAAGTCCCACGAAGAGGACGTTCCATACCGAAACGGGGACATCGAGATCCTGAATCCGAAACAGCGGAGGAAGCCGCAGCAGCGTGTTCCCGGAAAGCTCCCCTTCCTGCAGTGCCTTTTTTCGGAGCACGAGAGTTCCCGACAGGATCAAAAGCATCACGTAGGCAACGCGGATCACTCCGTCCGCCTTTCCTGCCGTATCCAGAGCGAGAGCGAGATTCTTCGCGTAGGCGGTGGTGAAGAAACTGCAGAGCCCCATGGGCAGCACAACCTTGAAAAACATCTCCTTCGACGCACTCCCGCCGCGGAGATAACGAACTCCCGCCAACGTCGAAGTCCACGACGTATAGGCAATGCCCATGCCGACGGAAAACGTCATGGGGTGTCCAAGACCATGGAGCAGGGGGGTAATCACGAAAGCCCCTCCTATGCCGAAACAACCACTGAGTATTCCCGCACATCCTCCGAGAAGCACGAGCAATGCCAATTCGAGCAACTGGCCCATGAAACGTCTTCCACTCCTTTTTCGATTCGTCGCATTCGTGATCGTGCCGATATCCATGCCGGAACACGGGGACATTACGTCATCCCCTGTTCGCAAAACATGCACACATACCCGGACATTTTCCAACCCCCAGGCTGAACGGAAATGGTTCCGCCCACCTGGATGCGCACCTCCGCAGAAAAATGCGCGGGCAACACCGTGTTCCCTGCACACGAAAAACCGGCGAGGATTCCGATCCCCTCCTGATCAAGGGGAGAACCTCCTCGCCGGTCCATATGTATTCCAATACCAGAGGAGCCTCAACCACAAGAAAAGTGCTTCAGACAGCAATATCTGCTTTCCTCCGAAAGAACGTTTGTCCCAGACAGTGGCGTGCAAAACAGAACTGTCTGCACTCCTCCGGCTCCTATCCTGCGATAAAAGCCAGGAAAACCAGAGGCTCCGTTCCCGTATTCCGAAGTCCGTGCCGTTCACCCCGAAACGTCACGGTCACATCGCCGGGCCCCACCTCGTACTCGGTGTCACCGTCGAGATAGACTCCAACCCCCGAAAGGACGACGTAGACCTCCTCGTCCACTTCGTGGGGATGTCCTCCGACGGCCGCACCCGGATCAAGGGCAATGCGTCCGACCATTTTCAGATGACTTCCCTCCCGGGCGCTTCCCGGAGAAATGGCATAGGTGCACCAGCCGCCACCGGCCCCCTTCTGCAACCCCTCGCGGCGAATCGCTTCCGACGCATTCAAACGACAAAGCATATTTTCATTCCTCCCTTGTCATGTCACGAATTTTTTGCACAGGGAATCCAAAAGTCCCGTTCCGGTGATTCTTTCGGATTATGGCACAAAACAATCTTTTCGTACTATGATAGCACCGTAAAGAAAGGCACGAGGTCTACTCTTTGTTTGATTGTACCGCAAAATCGTACCGCAAAACCGGTGCGAAAAGGGGTGGAGAACATGCGAGCAGTTGTCCTTCAAGACCATGGAGATCCGGAGGTACTGCAGATCAAGGAAATACGGACCCCGGTTCCAGAATCAGAGGAGGTGCTCGTGAGGATCGCCTATTCGGCCCTGAACCGGGCGGACATTCTCCAGCGACGCGGTCTCTACCCCGTGCCGGACATCGCCGGAAACGGCCCCGAAGTCCCCGGGCTGGAGTTCTCCGGGGTCATCGAGGAAGTCGGTGCCCGGGTTCCCAACCGCAAACGGGGAGACCGGGTGTGCGGCCTTCTCGGCGGTGGCGGCTACGCCGAATACGCGGCGGTTCATCACCTCATGCTTCTCGACATCCCGAACAACCTTTCCCTCGCCGAGGCAGCGGCAATTCCCGAGGTGTTTCTCACTGCCTTCGACGCCCTGGAGGACAAAGGCGCCCTTGCCACCGGAGAGACCGTGCTCATTCATGCCGGCGGGAGCGGCGTAGGGACTGCAGCAACGCAGATCGCCCGCGTCCTCGGGGCTTCCCGGATCTTCGTCACTCTCGGCTCGGACGAAAAAGCCGATGCAGCCCTCGCCCTCGGTGTCGATCGCGCCATCAACTACAACCGGGAGGACTTTGCCGCAGTCGTCCTTGAAGAAACCTCGAACGAAGGAGTCAACGTGATTCTCGATGTTGTCGGAAAAACCTACATGGAAGGCAACCTCCGCGCTGCGGCCGTGGAAGGACGCATCGTCTGCATCGCCTACCTTGGAGGTGGCTTGGGAGAAATCCACCTCCCGACACTCCTCCGGAAGCGATTGCGCCTCCAGGGAACCCTGCTTCGGACACGCCCGACAGACCAGAAAATGGAACTCTCCACGCGCTTTTCCCGGCGAATGATGCCTTTTTTTGCCCAGGGAAAGCTACGGCCCGTGATAGACTGTGTCTTCTCCCTGGAAGATGCGGCCGATGCCCACGAGTACATGGAACACAACAGAAATTTCGGGAAAATTCTTCTCGCGGTGAATCCGGAGCTTTAGCCAGACGATCAATATAGGGAAGCTCTGAATAAAGACCTTGCGCTTTTCCTTGACTCGGGTTGCATCAAGCTCTGCGAGGCGCCCTGCGGGGCTGACGCAGCCTTATTCAGAGATTCCATAGAACAAAACTTTGTCACGGAGGCCCCGAATCAAGTCTGGGTAACGGATATCACTTACATCCCCACAGCCGAGGGCTGGTTATATCTTGCCGGTCACAAGGATCTTTTTACCGGAGAGATTGTGGGCTACGCCATGGGAGAACGCATGACAAAGAATCTGGTCACCCAGTCCCTGTTTCGCGCTGTCGCTGCCAAGAGGACTGCGGCTGGTTTGATTCATCATTCCGACCGTGGCAGTCAGTACTGCGCCGCGGGCTACCGAAAACTCCTTGACCAGTTCAAAATGCGGGCATCGATGAGCCGCCGGAGGAACTGCTATGACAACGCGCCCATTGAGAGTTTTTGGGGTGTGCTGAAAAACGAACTCGTTCATCATCGCCGTTACGAAACCCGGCAGGAAGCTATACGGCAGATCACGACGTACATCGAAATCTTTTACAATCGGCAGCGACGGCAGAAGAGACTTGGTTCTCTCTCCCCTGCCGCCTATGAGAAACAATTTTTCAAAGAGCAGTAGGCTGCTTACATGTTTTGGTGTCCGCTATTGACGACCGATCCCATTCCGCCAACGCAAAAGCGCTTCAAGTCCGATGAGGCGTCCCGTCACCACCTCCACCTGAGGTTGAGAGTAAAGCGCGAATTCCTCCCGCTTGTTCCCAGCCATGGAATTCCCTCCCGGCATCTTCCCATACGGGCCAAAGATCCTCCTCCTCCTTTTTACCGTAGCACAATTTTTGCGAAAAGAACTCCCGCAAGCCTCACGGACAAAACGACCACCGAACTCCATAGCAGAACGGAAAAAGGAACCAAGCCCCCCCTCGCGTGTGGTACAATTGCGCTACACCGAACGAAAAGGGAGGGATGGGTGTGGCGATTTACGTCCATATCAGCGGCGCCCCGGAGAAACTGAAGGCATGCCTGGAGAACAAAATTGCAATACTGCCTCAGGATTTCGAGGGAGCCGCAAAGGGGCAAACGATTTACTACTTCTACGGGTTCCTCGAACAGACGTATGTCATGGCTCGTGCCGTTTTGACGAAAAGCAACGACAAGGTTGCCGACGACACGGAGAACAGCAAGGTGTGGTCGGTAAAGAACCTTGAATACTGCACACCGCTTGGTCTCCACGAACTGCTCCTGCCTGAGACATGGCACGTCCTCGAAAACAGTGCGGAAGAACTCCCCCCTGCGGTGGAAGAAATTCTCGCACCGGAATTCGAGACCCGCACGACGGGAGCGCCCATCGATCCTGATACATGGTGGAAGCCCATGCAGCCTCCGGCACAAACGGCCTTCCCCGAATCTCCGGAACCATCCTCCGAAGAGGATCCCTGCATGTGCGAGGACAACCCCGAGGCATGTGAAATTCCGCCCCTTGATCCGCGCCATGTGGACGACAACCCCGGGGAAGAGACGAAAGCGACATGCCCCTCCTCCGAAGAGGAAGAGGCGGCGGCTTCCGTGCGGGAAACATGCACTGAGCCCCTCCCTTGGGAAACGGTCCCGGAGAGTTGCGAAGGACACGGAGACACAGGCACGATTCTGTCCCGAGAAGGGGAAGGGGGAGCATCTTCCATGGAGAAGAAAATGAAGCACGGTTTCGTCGTCGGCTTTGTGATTGTCCTCGCCCTGGCAGTGCTCGTCGCCACCCTTTCCCGGCTTGACAGCTTCCGGAGCGATCTGCGGAACGTAATGAGCATGCTGGAAAAGAGCGCCGCTGTGGCGGAACAGAACGCACAAGACATCTCCAAGATCACAGCCCGTCTGGGAGAACTGGAAAAGTCCATGCGAATGACTGCCCGAAACGATGCCGCCCTTGCAGGGGAAATCAAGAGCGTCAAGGAAGCGGTGGTGCAACTGCAATCTACCCCACCCCTCGATCCCGGCGCTTCGAAAGAACTGGTCCAACTCCTCCAGAACGAACTCCGGAATCGTGACGAGCTGATCCGCCAGCTTGCGACACCCAAACAGCAGTAACAGCTTTTTGCGCAAGAATATCACCAGGGGAGGCCTACGGGCCCCCCTGTCGCATTTTCCGGAGAATCTTCCCACTTCTCCGTGATCCTTCGAGCCATCGCTGGGAAACGCGCCGAGGAGGCCACCTTCCCACGGGAAAGGGCACCAGGGATCCCCACGGGCCATATAAATCCTGACTTTTTTCAATGCTGCCATAAAAGCAAAAGAACTATGAAATCTCTGAATAAGGCTACGTCAGCCCCGCAGGGCGCCTCGCAGAGCTTGACGCGACCCGAGTCAAGGAAAAGCCAAAGATCTTTCTTCAGAGCTTCCTTGAGCGAAATACCGCGCCCCACATCCAAAGGGGAGGATCCGCTTATGGAACAACGGCAGGAACATGCCGTCATTACCGTTCTCGGAAAGGACCGAGTAGGGATCATCGCAGGAATCGGCGCTGTTGTGGCCGAACGGAATGCGAACATTCTGGACATCAGCCAAGCCATCATCGGAGGCTTTTTCAGCATGATCACCGTGGTCGATCTGGGCGCATAGCGCGGCGCCTTTTCGGAACTCAAGGAGCTTCTCGAAGTGAGGGGAAGCGACCTGGGCATGCAGGCAACGACAATCCAGCACGAGGATGCCTTTCGGTTCATGCACCGAATTTAGGGAGGAAATCGCATCGCCGTCCCCGGTGACACTCCCGCATCCACACTGAGCGCCATCATCGCCGACGAAGCCGTCATCGGCATGATCAACCGCAAGACCACGGCGGTGCGGATCATTCCCGTCCCCGGAGCTTCCGTGGGAGACCGGATGGAGTTCGGCGGCCTGCTCGGCAGCGCTCCCGTCATTCCCGTGCACAAAGAGGAGTCCCTACTCTTCATCAGTCGCGGGGGTCGCATTCCCGCTCCCGTGCAGGCCATGACGAACTGAGCACTCTCAATTACGAAAACCAGAGACTGAACGAAAAAGGAGCTGCGTTCATGAACACCGATCGCCCCCGCATTTCACCCTACATACCGCTCTTTTTCGGCATCTGTGCCATCTCCACGGGAGCCATCTTCGCCCGCCTCGCCGATGCGCCCTCCCTGGCCATCGCCGCGTACCGGGCAGGCCTGGCCTCCCTGATTCTGCTTCCCTTCGCCCTTGCGACCCGACGCAAGGAAATGGCCGCTCTTTCCAGAAGGGATTTGTACCGGGTCATCGGCGCGGGATTTTTTCTCGCTCTCCATTTCGCCACGTGGATTTCCTCCCTCGCCTTCACCACCGTGGCGAGCAGCGTCGTTCTCGTGAACACCATCCCTCTCTGGGTAGGCCTGCTCTCTCCCTTCGTGACGGGAGAGAGACTTTCCACCCTGACCAAAATGGGCATCGCCGCGAGCGTTGCGGGAGGCGCCGTGGTGGGATGGGGGGATTTTGCCCTCGGAGGCAAGGCACTTCTGGGTGATTTTCTCGCCATCTGCGGAGCGATCTCCGCCGCAGGCTATTTTCTCTTCGGCCGCATCGTCCGCCCCAAACTCTCCCTTCTCTCCTACGTCTTTCTCTGCTACGGCACGGCAGCGATTTTCCTCGCCCTTGTCGTCCTCGTTTCCGGCACCCCCGTCACGGGATTTTCCTCCACCACCTGGTGGATGTTCCTCGCCATGGCGATCATCCCGCAAATCCTGGGACATTCCAGCTACAACTGGGCGCTCCGATGGCTCTCCGCAGGGTTCGTGGCCGTGGCGCTTCTCGGAGAGCCCATCGGCAGCACGATCCTGGCCTATCTGCTCCTCGGTGAGAAAATCACCGTCATCCGGCTCGCCGGAATGGCCCTTATCGGCTGCGGCATCGTCCTCGCCGCAAAAGGCGAGCGCTGATGTCCCCGAATGCATCCGGAACAGAAGCTTCTTCCGTCGGATTCGCTCCACCCCGGCGCCTCTTCGTGGTAAAATTGAAAAAAGATTTGCACCGGTAGCGATCAGGGAGTTTCTCCCGCACGATCCCCGGAGCATTCTGGCGGTTTTTTCGTCATCATGGTGATGACACGGAATCTTTTCTCCATATCACGACAGGAGGGGTAAGGCATGTCCGACGTGTACGAATTCGAGGGCAACACGGCGAAGCAGGTGACCGAAGAGAGCACCGTCGAAATGGAGACATCTTCCCGAAGCGACACGGATTCCCTGATGCGGCGCATCAACAACCTGGAGATGACGGTTCTTGCGGTGGCACTCGTCCTCGGCATCGGCCTCGGGTGGGTGTGGTGGAACGCCCGAGGGCTGGAACAGACCGTGGCAAGCCAGAAAGCCCTTCTCGAAACCCTTGGTGGTACGGTCGCATCCTACCAGGCGGAACTCTCCGGCCTGAGTGGACGCCTTGCCGCTGCCGAACAGGGACTCGGCACGGTGGAACAACTCCGTGGGGAGACCGCTGCCGTGGCGAAGGAATTCGAGTCCATCCGGACCGGCGTTGACGTTCTCGCAGGAAACATGAAAGCTGTCTCCGAACAGCTGAATCGCCACAGCGACATCTTCACCAGGGACGCCGAGGCCAACAAACAGCTCATCGAGGCATTGCAACAGCACCTCCAGCTCCGCCAGTCGATCCTTGAAACGGTGAACTGAACCGGAAGCTACGAGCGCGCTCTTGTTCCCGAGGCAGAGAAAACCTTTTCCGGCTCTGCCATCCGTAACAGCGTGCCTTGCGAAAATCGACCATCCACAGAAGAACGCCGGTCCTTTGAGACCGGCGTTCTTTCTGTTCCACGGAGCACTTCGAAAATTCCAATGACCTCCAGGAAAAGAAACTCCTGAGAAGCTTCCTCGCACAACTCCCACCGGATCATTTTTTCAGGAACAGCGCCACCGGAAGAAGAAGCAGCACCAAGCCCGGGGCCATGCCCATGTCACATCCGCCGCCACCGCCACCTCCCCCATGAGTGGGAGAAAGAGTAGGCGTGATGGTTCCCGTCACCGTCGGCGTGACCGGCACATCCTCGAACGTCGTGAAGGCCTTGAGACAGACGTTCGTGTTCGCCATGGCCGTCGTCATGTCGGTCCAGGTCGTTCCCGCAGCGCTGACGTAGCTCTGGTCCGCCAGAGCCGACGCCTTGTCACTGTAGTCGACCTCGGGGTTCTCGATGGGGATGGGGAAAGTATACCCCGGCGTGGTCAGCTCCACCACCACGGCGAAGCGCGTCCCCACAGGGAGCACCACGTCCTGGGGAAGTCTCACCGTGTGATATCCGGGGACTTGGAGCGTTCCCGTGTGCACCAGTTGCCGCGTTCCGCTCATGGGATTTCCCGCAATGCCACCGGTCCAGATCTCGATGCGGAATGTTGCATTCGCCGCCATGGCATAGAAGGCCACGGCCTTCAACACCTCCTGGGTCGCCGCCGAGGCTCCCAGCACAACACCATGAGAGGTGAAGACATTGGCGAACCAGCCCGTCTCGCTGGTATATCCATATCCCGTGACCCGGCCCAATGGGTCATAATCGTAGATCCTGTCGAAATTCGTCTTGTCCGCGCCGACAAAGACCGCAGGGTACCCCAGAGTGGGCTCCGCATACGAAAGGTAGAAGTACCCCGACGCACCCCAGCTCGTGCCCCAGCTGTTCTTCACGATCCACGCACCGTTGGAGCCGGGATCGGTGCCGAAGTTCGTCGCCGCGTAGGCATCGTCCCAGCCCACGATGGTGACGATGTGTCCGCCTCCGGTCGAGGTGGCATTATAGTACGCGTTGGTCGCGCTGTTGAATGCCGCGTCGTCCCAGAGGATGCGGACGGCCACGGCACCGTAGGCGAGGATGGCGCCTTTCACCGTCGCCGCATTGAAGGCGGCACCGAGGTAATACACATGCTCCAGATGCTTCGCCACGGGGTCCGTCGCCAAGGGTCGGCTGGCATCAGGCCAAGGTTTGACGTTCTGATAGGGGCGGTCCGCCTCGTCCACCGCGCCGGACCATCGGGCGAGGAGTGCCGTGGCCTGCCACACATTGCCTCCTTGGTCAAAAATCGGATCTTTACCAGCCTCGACGACATCCTGCGTGAAAGACGGCTTGGACAAACTCTCGTCCTGGTACACGAAATAGGCAAGATGCCACTCGGAGAAATCCTCCACGTCCCCCGTGGCCTTTTTGAACGTGGACTCCAGAGACGCCATTGTTCCGAAAGCCCAGCACGTGCCGTAGGGGTTCTGATCCCGCACCGCCGTGACGTAGCCGTAGGTGCGCAAATCGTAGGCGTCGGGGGTGACCTTCTCGTGCAACCCTGGAAACACAATGGTCGAGGGATCGATATGGGAAAGATCGGTCGGCGCCGGGCGATATCCGAGGGGATGGCCGCTTTCCGTCCGGGTCTTCAGCAAGGCACCGGCGGCCACCTGCTGTCGGTACGCGAGATAGTCGGGATTCAGCGGAGCAACCCTGCCCACATCCGCAAAAACCGGAGTGACAAAGGCAAGAATCAGAACCCCCAGAAGAATAAGAACAGGGGCACATCGTGTTTTACACAGGCAGACATGGACAACACTTTCTTTCCTTCTTCACCTCGGCCACTCGTTTCCGGATGACCGGCGATCGGCACCACGCGGAGAAACTCCCGCTCCACAAGAGCAATCGTTGTCGGAGTACCCTCGGCAACATCCGCGAGGAGTGCGCAGAACAGGAAACGTTCCGTTTCACACGATGCCCTCTCCTTCTTCAGACCACCTCTCTTCCCTGCCGCAATGACGTCCTAACGTCCTCAGCCCGGAGAAACACGACAGGATCCTTCTTTAAAGTTTGCCTCTTCACTTTTCCACGGATTTACAGGAAAAGAAGACGTTTGCCCTGAAAAGAACACCTCCCTTTCCTATTTCACGGTGAGCGCGTAGACGTGCGTCCGAAGGGGGGGAAGGTCCTCCCAGGAACGTGCGTAACGGAAGACCATCGTGCTCGTTCCCTTGCCGACGGCATGAAAAATCCAGAGCGCAGATCCCGAGGCCCCCGCACGTCCCCGATTGGAAGGATCACCGGGCGGTTCGAAAAGGCTCCCCGAGAGAACCGCCACCTTTGGATCACTGGATTGAAACACGGTCCACCCGTACCCTGTCGAGGGATTCGAGGCGAGACGCACCACCACGTCTCCGCCAACGCGAGTTTCCCCGTAGGAAAGACTCAGAACCGTGGCACCCTCTTTCCGAAGACGCACCCCGTCGAGGCGGACATCCCGCTGCCCCTTGCGCACCCAGCGTACCGAGAGATCCCGGTCCGTGGTCAATCCCACCAGGGAAAACATCCCTTCGGCATTGGTAACGGCCGTGTGCGTCGCCCGTCCGTCCCATACATGGACCTGCACTCCCGCAACCGGAGCACGGAAGGAATCCGTCACACGCCCCTCAAGCACTGCCTGAGACGCCCCGGCCGTGCCCGCTCCCTCACAGAGCCACAACACCACCCCCAATACCATTGCGCACAAAAGCAACATTCTTCCAGTTCCTCTCATCTCCCCCGGCCTCCTTTCCAGATCGCCTGATTGCCTCTTCCTCCATCAAGCATTGTAGCACATCGCATCACAGGACATCGTTCCTTCCGAAAAAACCCTCTTCAGGGTCTACTCCATGGCTCCGGCCTTCGAAAAGAAGCTGCCGGCCTTTTTGGCCGAATTCGACCGGATGGACAGAATGGAAAAACATCTCCGACACTGTTATACTGCATGAAATGCAACAAGATTGCATATTCGAAGGAGGGGATTTTTATGCGGTACCTACGAACTCAGCGTCTTGTCCAGATTCTCGTTCTTTGCCTCGGCCTTTCTCTGTGCGCTTCCATGTCCGTCGCTGCGGAAGAATCCGTGGCGGTGGCAGCAAGCCTGGGACCGACGATGGAAAAACTCGCCGAACAATTTTCCTCCACCACGGGAAATCGCCTTACACTCGTCAACGGAGCCTCGGGAAAACTCGCCGCCCAGATCGAAGCGGGAGCACCCTTCACTCTCTTCCTCAGCGCCAACGAGAAATGGGCGCGGCACCTCGAGTCGAAGGGGGTGCTCACGGACGTCCACCCCTACGCGGAATCGCCCCTGGTACTCTGGTGGGGCAAAGAAAGTGCACCGACAGTGGAGATGCTGAAAGAATCCACGATGAAGGTGGCCATCGCGGATCCGGCGGCGGCCCCCCTGGGAGAACTGGCGAAGGAATGGCTTATCCGCAAGGGAATGTTCCAGGTTCTGGAGCAGGAGAAACGGCTCGTCATCGCCGGGGATATCCTGAAAACAGCTCTGGCGGTAAAGAGTGGAGGGGCTGACTTGGCTTTCGTCGCCTTGGGGACGGCACAGGAGCTGGGTGGTGGATTCGTGCGGGTTTCCTCGCCTCCTGCGCGCTATTTCGGAGGACTCGTGAAGAATACTGCCACGAACGTCACCGCGGAGTTCTGGCGCTGGCTCCGCTCTTCCGAGGCCGCTCCCCTGTGGGAAAAGGCGGGTTTCGATCCGGCCCGGGAGTAAGACGCCATCATGCTCTCCGCCCTTCGCCTGAGCCTGCAGATCCTCGCCGGGGTGCTGCCGCTTCTTTTTCTGGCAGGGACCGCGCTGGGATGGATTCTCGCCAGAAAACATTTTCCCGGAAAGCGGCTGGTGACGTTTCTGCTCCACCTGCCGCTCGTTCTGCCTCCCACGGTGATGGGGCTGTATCTGCTTTTTCTGCTCGGGCACACACCGCTGCTCCGGGACATGAAATTGCTTTTCACGCTGCCTGCGGCCATGCTCGCCGCCTTCACGGCGGCCCTGCCCCTGGTAATGACGGGGGCCCGAACAGGTTTCGCGGGCGTTCCGCAGAATCTGGAGAACGCCGCACGTTCCCTCGGCGACGGAGAATGGCGTGTCTTTTTTCGCATTTCTCTTCCCCTCGCCCGGCGACCGCTCTTCGCAGGAATGGCTCTCGCAACGGCCAGAGCGCTGGGAGAATTCGGCATCACCCTCATGATCGCCGGCAACATGCCGGGACGAACCCAGACGCTTCCACTCTACATCTACGGCCGGGTGGAGATGATGGATTTCTCCGGCGCCCACGCGGCGGCGTTCCTTCTGGTGTTCGTCGCGTCACTGTGTCTGTTGATCGTTCATCACCTTGAGGAGGGGCGCCATGACCTCTCCCGCTGATGGAACCGCATCCGTGCTGCCGATCGCATCGGAGACGCGAGCTTTTTTTGAGCCGGAAGAAATGGCGTCCCGAATCGAAGGCGTCACGCCGACGCCAGAGAGAGAGCACCGGAACACGCCGCCTTCGCCGACGCTGACCGCACGGGCATTGCTCCGGAAAGGGACTTTTCATCTCAACGTCGAACTGGATCTTCACCGGGAGATCACCGTGCTTTTCGGCCCGAGTGGCGCGGGGAAAAGCCTCACCCTGGGCCTCCTCGCCGGGTTTGAACACCCGGAGAGAGGGCGCATCGTCCTTGATGACACAGTTCTCCTCGACACGGAAAATCATGTCCAAGTTCCTCCCGGAAAACGGCGAATAGGCATGGTCTTTCAGAATCTGGCCCTCTTTCCCCACCTCACCGTTTTGGAAAACGTCGCCTACGGTATCGGCAAAGAGCGTTCCGAAAACGCACGGACCGCCCCTGTGCCGGCAAAACCATTCCGAAAGTACTTTTTTGAGACAGCGCGGGAGATTTTTTCCCGACCCGGAAAGAAACCACCACGCCACGGCGAATGGGAACAGGCTCGCCTCTGGCTTTCCCGCCTAGGTATGGCGCATTTCGAGGACCGTTTCCCCTCGGAACTCTCCGGGGGACAGCAACAACGCGTGGCTTTGGCACGGGCACTGGCTCCGGAGCCGGATCTGCTGCTCCTCGACGAACCCTTCAGCGCCCTGGACGGGCCGGTCCGTCGCAATCTGCGGCGGGAACTCCGGAAACTTCAGCGCGAGACCGGTGTCCCCATGCTGTACGTGACGCATTCCGTGGAGGATGTGTGCGCCCTCGGGGATCGCATGACCTTCGTCACGGAGGGACGTTTCGCGGGGACACTCCCCGTGGAAAAGCTTTGGGGGACTCCTCTTTCGGAACTCCACTGGAAAGTTCTCGGGTGGGGAACATTTCTCCGGGGGGAGCTCCGCCTTTCTTCAGAAGGCCCCCGTTTTTCCTGGGAGGGCGGAACCCTGCAAATCACTTCCGAAAGACTCCTCGCCTCCTCTCCTTGCAACGACGAGAGCGATTCTTTCTACGCGCTGCTCGGAAAAACCAGGCAAACCAGCCGGACCGCCGCGGTCTTCGTCGCCCCTCAGGACATAAAACTGATTCATCCTGACGCTCCTGTGGACCCGTTCCTTGAAACGAATCTCTTCGAGGGACACATCGTGGAGTCGATACATCTAGGGGGCATACTTCGCCTCACCGTCGAGACGGCGGGAACACAGTGGCAGATAGAATGCGCTCCCGCAAATTTTCCGCAGAACTCCTTTGAGGAGGGGGCGATCTGCCGTTTCGCCGTACCTCCCCAAAACATCGCCGTTCTTTAGGACCGCATACAAGTGAAGGTCTTGCTGCAGGAAAAAAGCGAAGGAAAAGCGCCCCCGTTAAGCAGGGGCGCTTTTCGTCCGGGAAGGAGTGGGCGAAACAGGGCCTTTCAGGCCCGACAGGAATTGCGCCTTTCCAAGATTTTCGTCACGAGTCGACGGGAGCTTGCTTCCTGAAACGGGACATGAGATCGCTCCGGACAGAAGCACCCACGAGATGTATCAGCGGCACGACAAAGAGGGCCAGTATGCCCGAGATGGCAATCCCTCCCGCAGAGGCGATTCCGATGCCGTTGTTGAGTTCGCTTCCCAAACCCCGTGCGATCGCCAGGGGGAGCATGCCGAGCACCGCCGCCAGGGTAATCATCACCACGGGACGGAATTGATCCACCAGAGCCTGGAGCATGGCTTCCCTGCTTTCCACGCCCCCCGCGCGGAGAGTTTGCATGCGATCCACCACGAGGATGGCGTTGTTCACCACGATGCCCACCAACATGACCGTTCCGAGCAGGACGAAAATGGACATGCTCTCCCCCGTCAGAAAGAGCGCCCACAGAACGCCGATCAGGGCGAGAGGAATCGTGGCGAGAATCAAGAGAGGGCGCTTGAAGGATTCCATGATCGCCGAAAGGGTCAGATAGGTAAGAAAGATCGCGAGCACCATGGCCTCTCCGAACTCCGCTCCGGCATCGCCCATGCGTTCATAGTCCCCGCGGAGACGCGCCTCGTACCCTGGAGGAAGCAGCCCGTTGCGGACGATGCCATTCGTCAGCATCTCTCCCGCCGTACCGAGGGGAACTCCGGGCAGGAGATTCGAGAAGACTTTCGCCACGCGCTGTTTGTCGGAGCGGGTGACCTGCACGGGAGCGCGACGTTCCTCGATATCGGCGAACCCTGCGAGCATGACCGGCATCCCCGAGGAGCCGGGGATCTGAAACTCTTCCACTTGTTTCTTGCCTTCCCGTTCCGCAAGTTTCACCCGAATGTCGAACGTCCGTGCTCCGCTGCGGTAGACCCCTCCCTTGATTCCTTCAAGATTCGCGCGGAGAAGCACCCCCAGGGACTGGGGCGACATGCCGCTGTCGGAAAGGATGGCCCGTCGCGGGATCACACGAAGTTCCGGTTTTCCCTCCCGAACGGACGTGTCGGGATCGACGAATCCCGGAAGACCTTTCGCCATTTCCTGTATCGCCGACGCGATGCGGTCCAATTCGACGAACTCTTCCCCGGCGACCTCCAATTCCACAGGCATGCTCTGCCCTCCAATGAGATCCCCGACATTCACCGTGACGATGCTGTCCGGATAATTGCGAAGACGTCTCCGTATTTCGTCGAGAATATCATCCATCCCGAACGCACGCTTCGTCTTGTCCGAGAACTTGAGGAGCATCTGGGCCAGATAGACGCCTTCCGAGACCTGGCCGGGCAGACTGTCCACTTTCCCCACGCTCGAATAGAGATGTCGCAGTTCCGGCAGATCGCGCAGCAGTGCTTCCGCCTCCTGAATCCGCTCCACGCTCCTCGAAAGGTCCTGCCGCGTGGGATATTCGAACTTGACGAAGACTTCGCCCCTGTCGATTTCAGGCGAGAAACTGAAACCGATCCGCGGCATCAGCGACAGGGAATGGGCAAAGATGCCCGCCACCAGGCACAGACAGAGCACGGCAACCCAACGCCGCGCCACAAGCCTCCGAAGAAAAGCCGCGTACTTTTCAGCGGCCTTCTGCAATAGTGTGTTCCAGCGACGCTCCATGCGGTTGAGGAAGGAATCCTGCCGCCCCCCGGCGCGGAGAAGAACGGCGCATAGAATGGGCGTGAGCGTGAAAGAGATGAAGAGGGACACCAGGTTCACCGAAAGCGCCGTCAGCGCGAAGGGGCGAAAGAAGATCCCCATCAGCCCTCCCATGAGGCCGATGGGCAGGAGAACCACCACGTTCGTTCCCGCGCTGGCAATGACGGCAATGGCCACATCGGCCGTTCCCCGCCGTGCGGCCTCCCAGGGCGCGATCCCTTCACGGAAACGGCTCACCACACTCTCCAGCACGACGAGAGAGTTCGTCACAAGAATTCCCACGGAGAGACCAATGGCGAGCAGGGTGGAGATATTGAGAGAAAACTCGAGCAGGTTGAGAAAAAAGAGGGAGATGACGATGGTGAGCGGCATGGAGATGGCCACCACGAAGGTGGAGCGGAAATTGTAGAGGAAAAAGAAAAGGATCGCCGCCGTGAGGAGAATCCCCTGCCGAATGTTGCCGGTGGTGCTGTCCACCGTGGCTTGGATGAAGGAGCCCTCGTCGGAAACCCAGACGAGCTTCATGCCGCCGGGAAGCATCGTCCGCAGCCGCTCCACGGCGTTCCGAACGTTCTCCACCACTTCCACCGCATTGGCGTCGGCCTTCTTCACAATGCGGATGCTGATGCCCTGTTTTCCGTCGAGAAATGCCTCGGTACGCCGTTCCTCCGTTCCCAGAGTCACCTCGCCGAGATCCCGAAGATAACGCCGCGCTCCGTCCCTTCCCGCCACCTGAAGGGATGCGATGTCGCGCACGGAGGAATATTCGGCGTCGAAGCGGACCGAGTATTCCGAACCGTAGTCGCGCACGCGTCCTGCGGGAGTGCTGTTCACGCCTTCCCGAAGGGCCTGGAGAATGTGCACGGAGGAAAGCCCCGCCGCGGCGAGGGCATCTCTGTCGAGGCGCACATGCACCTCCCGCTCTGCACCGCCGAGAAGTTCCACATTGGCCACACCGGAGATGACGGAAAGGCGGTCCTTGAGCGTATTGTCCGCGTAATCGTAGAGATCGTCCACAGGAAGATCTCCCGTGAGAACGAGCGTCACGATGGGAGTGGCGTTGATGTCGAACTTCTGCACCACCGGTTTCTCCACACCCTCGGGAAACTTGCTCATCTCGAGGTCGATCTTCTCTCTCACATCCGTGGCAACCACGTTCACATCCACACCGAGGTGGAATTCCAGCACCGTATTGACCACGTTTTCCATACAAATGGACGTGACATGCTTGAGGCCATCCACGGCGGAGACGGCATCCTCGATCCGCTTGGCCACATCGGTCTCCAGATCCGACGGCGTCGCTCCCGGCCAGACGGTTGTGACGGTGATGTACGGGACATCCATTTTGGGCATGAGTTCCAGCGCCATCTTGCGGTAGGCATTGAACCCGAGCCCGGCGAGGGCGATGAGAAGACACGCCATGGCTACGGGGCGGCGGAGGGAAGCATCGGACAGAAACATTCTACCGGGCCTCCGACTGCGTTCGAAGAGGTGCGCCATCGTTCAAAAGGAACTGTCCCTTCACCACCACCATGTCGGACGATGTCAGGTCTCCCCCGGTGATTTCCACACGGCCTGCCGTTTCGAGTCCCGTCTCGACGCGAACCATGCGGGCAAAACCATCGCGGGCGACGAAGACGACCTTGGCGCCCCCTCTCTCCAAAACGGCCGTCAGAGGGACACCCAGTCCTTCGTGCGAGGCAAGAACAATCCTCATGTCCACAAGCACCCCAGGGACGATGCGAAGACCGTCCCCCTTCATGTCGCACTTGATCTCGAACGTGCGGAGCGTCGTGTCGACCACGGGGCTCTTGTACGTCACCACCAGGTCCTCGGGACCCCAATCCGGAGTACCGATGCGCACTATGGTCTCTCCGGGAATGACTCTGGCGTAGAACTGCCCCGGCAGAAACGCCGATGCCTCCAGGGCCGTTACGTCGTCGATGCGCAGAATGGGTTTTCCCTTGCCGGCCATCTCCCCCGGCTCGGCCATGCGTTGACTCACGATTCCGTCGAGGGGGGCCACGGTGACGGCGTCGCGCAGCTCCTTCTCCGCAATGGCCAAAGCGCTCAGGGCCTTTCGTTCCGTCTCTTTGGCGAGATCGACGAGACTTCTGGCGCGCCGCTGAAGGAAAAGCAACTGCTCATAGAGACTCTGCCGCTCTTCGAGCGCGCTTTTGCTCACCGTCCCCTCCTCGTAGAGGTTCTTGTAGCGCCGGTAGTCGACCTCGGCCTTCCGGAGCTCCACCTCGGTCTTCTGGAGGTTCGCCGCCTGCTCCTGCATACCCAAACGGGCGGACTGGAGATCCCGCTGAGCAATCTGCACTTCTTTTTCGAGGCGCAGACCGTCCAGCCGGAACAGCTTCGTTTCGCCGCCCACGACACGATCTCCCTCCCGGACGAAAATTTCCTCGATGAGATTGTCCGTCCGGGAGGAAACCAGTGCGAAGTTCTTCGCCTTCAGGTTCCCCTGAACCTTGATGACGTCTTCGAAACGAGCGGACTCCGCTTTTTCCAGCACGACGATCACGGCGTCACGGTCGTCCCCCTCCGGAAGCGCCGGTCTGCCTGAGAGGGCATCACCGGAACTTTCCGAATCGGCCCGCTCCACATTTTTCGAAAGCCCGCAGGTGCTGACCAGAAGCAACAACAGGACGACAAAACCGAGACGTTTCTGCTTTTTCCATCCGTTCCTCATCGTCATCCCTCAATTTCCCTTTCGCTCCGGATTCCGCCGAATCTTCCGGCATGCGGCGGAAAACGGTTTCCTCTTCGGGAACATTTCCCCTTCATCTGTACGGCAGCCCTCGGAGAAACAATCCGCCTTTTCCGCAACCATACCCGAAAAGCGAGCACCCGCCTTATTCCGAATCAGCCTCTCCGGCGAAGCGAAGCAGCGCCTTCACGATCCGCTTCACCTCCCCTTCGTCGAAAGGAAGACCATCGAGGACATCCATATGCATGATTCCATCCACGGCAAGGCAGACGATCGCCGCCCGCTCGAAAGAAACTCCGGAAGCCACGATCTGCTCAAAGATCCATCTATACTTTTTCCTGAGCGGCTCCATGATCGAGGAATCATGGGCCACCGCAGCGAGGAGCGCCGCGTGAATCCTTTTCCTCCCCGTCTCGCGCCCCGAAGTGAAATATGTATTCCAGGCATGCACGTGCGCTTTCAGTTCCCGGCTCGGGGTATCCGGCAACCTTTTCCGCGCCTCGAACCGCGCCTCTTCGTATTCTTCGATGAAACGCTCGATGAGTGCCTGAAGAAGCGCATGTTTTGTCGGAAAATGATAGAGCAGACCACCCTTGCTGAAACCAGCCCGCACGGCCACGGCATCGAGACTCAAATTCGCCGTCCCCATCTCGACAGCCACGGTCTCCGCGGCATCGAGGATCACGTCTCGGGAGTTCGCCCGGGAACTCATTGCCGTTCCTCCTTCGCGTTGCACCAAACGCAACTGAACCGACTGGACGGTATGTTACGGAGTCCCTCTTCCTTTGTCAAGAGAGAAACCACTCGACATCCCCTCTTGACGATGCGTAGGGAAACACCTATGCTCTTTATAGTGACTACCTTAGTGGCTACTATTTTCGAGGAGGGAACACCCATGAGCGAAAAAAGTTTCGTCACCACGTGCCATTCTCTGGAAATTCCCCTGCAGGAAAAACCGAACCGCTGTGTGCTCGTCATGGACAAGAGCCTGACGGGGGGGCATCTCGCAAACGCCGTTGCCGTCATCGCTCTCACGGCAGGACAACGACATCCGGTCCTCGTCGGTGCGCCTCTGGTGGACGCGTCGGGAGTCGCCCATCCGGGCCTGATACCCACAGGAATCCCCATGTTATGTGCGTCTCGGGAGGAATTAAGAGAACTCCGGGAAAAAGCCCTCGCTGAAGGATGCGATGTGGTGGATTTTCCGGTTCAGGGACAGCGGACGAAGAGCTATGTGGAATTCATGGAGGCCATGACGCGAATCGAGACCGAGGATATCGAGTACACCGGCGTTGCGCTCATCGGACAGAAAAGCACCATAAACAGGCTGACGAAAAAACTCGGCCTCCTGTGAGAGAGCATTCCGGCCGCAGCGTCGGACACCGCTCCATATCGCGGAGAGTCTCGCGACGGCCTTCGGAGAGGGAAACACGGGGAGGTGCTTCGGAGAAATTCTTCAGAGCACCTCCCCGCTTGAGGGTTACTTCTGAAGGGCGGAAGGAACGTAGTGTTTTTTGAGGGTGTCGTCCATCATGAACTTGTTTCGCAACGCCACAAGATCGGCTCCGAATCGCTCCTCCAGGACTCCACGAAATTCCTTGAGGATTTCCATGATGTAGAGATCGTGAATGATCACCTCGGTAATGGGCATGACCAGTCCCGGATGCATCGTCCACGCGGCGCGGCTGCTTTCGCCCAGGGAGAGAATACCCGCCACTACCTCCCGGTCGTCCACGCTGAACACGATCCACCGGCCACCGTACTCCGAGGTGATCTGCTCGCTCATGTCATGGTGGTACACCTCAGCAAAGTCAATCTCCAGAGCCCCGTAGGAAACGATGACGATACGCACTCCTCTTGCACTTGCCTGTCGCAGCGTGGGCAGAAGCTCCTCCGCGTCCTCCCGCCAGATTTCCAGCAGGATACGCTGCCCGGCCTTTGCGATTCCATCCCGAACGCGGTCCAGAATGGCCCCGCGCCCCGAGATGTTCCAGATGCCCTCGAGCGTACGCACCGAACGGGCATAGGTATTCAGACATTCCCGCGCAACGTCCAACCGGCGCTCCGCATCGTGCCTTCTCCGTGAAATCAGTTCCTCCGGGGACAACGGCATGTAGACCGGGGTCTCTTCGTTGTTCACGAAGACATCCCCCCGAGTCACCAAATTTCCGAGAACCTCATAGATTTTCGAGCGCGGGACCCCGGACTGCAGCGATACGGCATATCCGGAAAGCGGCGCATTTTTCAGGAGAGCCATATAGGCTTTTGCTTCGTATTCCGTGAAATTCAATTCCTTCAGCACCGAAACAAGTTCCGACGTCATTCGTGCTTTCCTCCGCCCCACACGTCTCGTGCAAACCTCTTTCTCAGGAATCTCCAAAGAAGAGTGGCACCCCTGAACAGAACAAAAGTTCCGGGGCTGAATCCCGTACCCGCACTTCCCGGCGACACGCGCAGCCGATAACGCGTGCGCTCGTGTCGGAAAAACACCCCGGCAACCACGTCCAATGATAGAGGAAGACGAGAAAAACCCAAAGAATTCCCGAAAATCACCCCGGTGTCTTCCACTATCGCCCTTTTCCTCGCCGCCGGGCAAGAAAAGTCGGTCATCCGAGGCGACCATGGTGCAACGTTCCTCTGGAAAGAGAGAACCAGATTCCGACGAAACAGAAGAATGCCGACGCGGAGAAACAGATCCGGACGCTCCGGAGAAAAGCGTCGTAGCGGGAAGGATCGATATCGCCATGCCCCAGAAGCATGGCGAATGTCATGGCCGTGACGGTCATGCTGAGCATCTGCCCCAGAAGACGCATGGTCGCCACGGAGCCGGAGGCGATCCCGTAGTGGCGGCTTTCCACGGAACCCATGATGGCGTTCATGTTCGGCGAGGAGAAAAGGCCGAATCCGACACCGAGAAGTGCCAGGCTTGCGGATACATAGGTCAGGGACGTGTTCCGATCGAGGAAAATCAGCAGACCGAGCCCCAGGACGGTGAGCCCCATGCCCGAGGAAGCGAGAACGCGGGGTTCCACCCGGTCGGAAAGACGACCCGAAAGGGGCGAACAGATGGCCTGCAGCACGGGCTGCACCACCAGAATCAACCCCGCCTCGCCGGAGGACATGCCTTTGATGTACTGGAGATAGAGGCTCAACAGAAAGGCGACGGAGAATGTGGCCGCATAGTTCACCAGTGCGGCGAGGTTGGAGAAAGCGAACACGCGGTTCGCTTCGAAGAGGCGCACGTCGAAGAGGGGATCTTCGGCGGCACGCATACGCCGGACGAAAAGTACGAGAAAAACGGCCCCCGTCAGGGTGAGAAGGGTCCCGTTCCAGGACGGAAGACGGGATGTTCCCAGCATGAGGCACACCAGAGCGCATCCGTAGATGAAGCCTCCTCGAACGTCGATCCTCCGGTTTTGCGTCTCCACCCACTCGGCCCGTATGAACCGGAAAACGAGAAGGAGGGCAAAAACGCCCACCGCCGCATTGGACAAGAAGATTCCCCGCCATCCCAGCTGATGCACGAGCCACCCGCCGAGAAAGGGTCCTGCGGAGGCCCCCGTGTAGACCGCCGCAACGTTGATCCCCAAAGCCTTTCCTCGCTCTCCCGGAGGAAAGACCGAGGAGAGGATGGCCATGCCGGAGGTGAGCATGAACGCTCCCCCCACACCCTGAAGCGCCCGCAAGGCGAGAAAGAGCGCCATGGAAGGAGCTGCTCCCGCCCCGATCGTGGCAAGGGTGAACAGGCCGAGCCCCAGGGCGAGGACACGTTTTCTTCCGTACATATCTCCGACTTTGCCCGCAGGAACGAGAAAAATCGCCGTGGCGAGAAGGTTCGCCGCTGCAACCCAGCTCAGAAGGATCGCACCGGCGGAGAATTCCTCCTGAATCGCCGGGAGAGCGATGTTCACCGCGGAAATCATGAAGGGCGAGAGGAACGCCGTGATCGCGGAGACAACAAGCACGACCCGTTTCGAGACGGCCCCTCCTTCAACGACGTTTCTCCCAGGGGTTTCTTCGTCACACAATGTCATCGAGCGACCTCCATTTCTCAGGATCGGAAAGACCTGCCGCCACAGAGTTCGCCTCTCCGCAAACGTCCGCACTCCCGACCCGGGTATTTTTCGGCTGAGACATCTCCGGAGAGGACAGGGAGAGTTTCCTCTTCCTCCGGGGAACGTTTTCGCCCGGGGGATGAGGCGCTGCGATGCATACCCAACCCCCCTATCAAAAATCCGTGCCCCTATTCTCCCAGATCGACGGGGAGAAGCAAACAGCCAAAACTCACACAAACGAACGTTCCCCGGAGGAAAGATCTGGAGTATGCTGGTTTTCGCGAGCGAAACGATTTCGGAACGACATCTCCATCCTGCGCAACAACAGGAAACCACATACCGCCACGAAGGAGGTCTTCGCAGTGAAAAAGACGACACGCACCACGACATCCGAAACACTCTTTTCCGAGCGGCGCAAGGATTTCCCCTCACTCTCCAGAACGCACAACGGCCTGCCGCTGGCCTATCTGGACGGGCCGGGAGGAACACAGATCCCTCGGTACGTCATCGAAGCCATGGTGCACTATTATTCGAACTGCAATGCCAATTCCCACGGATTCTTCGTCACGACACAGGAATCGGACTGCGTCATCGAAGAGGCCCGTAAAGCCATGGCGACGTTTCTCGGTGCGGAAGGGCCGCACACCATCTCTTTCGGGGCGAACATGACCACCTTGAATTTCTCCCTGAGCCATGCCCTGGAATCCACCCTCCAACCCGGAGACGAAGTGCTCATCACTCAGCTCGACCACGAGGCCAACCGGGGCCCCTGGCTCCGCCTCCGCTCAAAGGGCGTTCTGGTTCGGGAGATCGCCCTCCGGAAAGACGGAACGCTGGACTACGACGATTTCCGGAGTAAAACGAACGAACGCACTCGCCTGACGGCTCTGGGGTTCTCCTCAAACGCTCTCGGGACGGTGAACGACATCGCCCTCGCCAGAGAACTCACCTATCGGGCGGGTTCCCTCCTCCTGGTGGATGCCGTACACGGAGCACCGCACTTTCCTCTGGACGTGCGCGCGCTCGGGCTGGACTTCCTCCTCTGCTCCGCCTACAAGTTCTACGGCCCCCACGTGGGGATCCTCTATGCCCGGGAAGGCCTTCTGGAGCGCCTGAACCCCGACCGTCTCCGCACCCAGGATCAGCGGGCACCCTTCCGCATCGAGACGGGAACGCTGAATCACGCCGCCATTGCGGGTGTCAAGGCCGCCGTGGAGTACATCGCCTCCTTCGGAGACGGGGCGAACCTCCGGGAAAAGATCACAAGTGCGATGAACCGCATCGGTGAGGCCGAACACGTCCTTGCAAAGGAACTCTACGAAGGACTCCGGAATATTCCCGGCGTGACCGTCCACGGTCCGTCCTTCACCGTCCCCGGCAGGGCCCCCACCGTCTCTTTCACGCTCGAAGGACACAGACCGCCTGAAATCTGCAGCTTCCTGAACGAAAGAGCCATCTGTGCCTGGGACGGAGACTTCTATGCCATCCGTCCCGTCGAAATCCTCGGTCTTCTCGAGCAGGGCGGACTCGTGCGGCTCGGCCTCTCCCTCTATAACACGAGAGACGAGGTACAACGCGCTCTCGATGCCGTCAGGGAGCTGGCGGAAACCGCGAAGAAGCGAAAGAAGTGAGCCGAAGGAATCAGAAAAACAAGGACTGCTGTGACGTGCGACAGGGACCTTCGATACTGTCGTCATCGAAGGCTTTTCATGCATAATGATTCAGCAGTTCGCTTTTCAGAAAAAGAGACGAGATCCATACAGCCGGGAAGGGCCACCGAAACGTAACGACTTCGGGGGTACGGCAGGACGACACGGAGGTCGAAAAATGCCCGTTTCTCGCGAAGAACGCACCATCGTCCGTATCGCGATCGGCTTCGGCCTCCTCCTGGGATGGCTCGACACGCTCATGCGGGGAAGAGACGCCCTGTCCGGTCTCGTTCGAAACGACATCTTTCCCGAAGGCAACGCCCTTCCCGCCTTCGTATTTCTTGCAGCGCACATTTTCTCCTTTCTCGCCGTCGCCGTCGCAGCCCGGTCTCCGGGCTTTCTTCCGGGAAGACGGTTTCTTCAGTTGTCCGGCGGCATTCTCGCCCTTGCGTTTCCGCTTGCCGCCTCGCTGGGCTCCCTCTTCGGCGAAGGAGCGATTCTTCTCGCCTCCGGCCTCTCCGGAGCGGGAACGGCTTTCCTCGTAGGAGGATGGGCAGCCGCCTTCTGCACTCTTCCCAGGCAGGAGGCGGCTCTCGCCTACGGTCTCGCCGCCTTTTTCGCCGTCCTCTCCGTACTCTACGCCTCCGCGTGGAACGGTGCGGCCATCCTGCTGCCCTTCGCGGGGCCCGTCGTCTCCGCGTTGCTCCTCTTCACCGCGCCACCGCCAGGAGAAGCGAGCGACACGTTTTCGGAGAAGGTCGATACGGAGACGCTCCGCCCCTGGAGATTCGCCCTGTTTCTCACAACCGCCTATATCCTCTACGGTCTTGGAAGCGGCATGTTCTCCCTGCTCACCTCCACGCTCTCCCGCCATGCGTACGACAACTATCTCGTGGCCCGGGGCGTGGCGCCGCTCGTCGCCCTCGGACTTCTTTCCGTGACATCCCGGGAACTTCCCAGCCCTTTCTATCGCTTCTCTCTCTTTCTCGTGGGAGCGAGCTTTCTTCTGCTCCCCCTGCCCAGACTCTCGGGAATCTCCGCCTACCTGCTGGAGGGCGGGCTTGCCATTTTCGATCTCTACGCATGGCTTCTCCTTATCCGGTGGGGCCGCTCCGCAGGCCCCCACAAAGACTCGGTCCTCCATTTCGGCCTGTTCCTCATCTCCGGAGCCCTCGCGGTGGGGACACTCAACCCTCTTGCCGTCGCAAAGACGACATTCTCACTCTTCGCCGAGGGGCATGCCTATCTCGCCCCCTTCCTCACCGCCATCCTTCTGCTTCTCTGCGCACTCTACGTCCCTGAAGGCCCGGCGAAAAACCGGAACTTCGGCGGCGGCCTCCCTCCGGACAAGGACCAATCCCCTGACACCCCCCTTCCACCTGTTTCGGGAAACCGCTCCGCGCCGCCGCTCTTCCTCCAGACACATCATGCCGCCGAAGCATTATCCTCCGGACAGACGGAACTTTTTCCCTCCACAGAAGCGCGCCACGGTGAAAAAGACGTCTCCCACCCCGAAAAAGAGAACCGTGCGAACAACGAGGTCGATACGGAACTGCAGGAGTTCTCCCTTCGCCTTCGCCTCGAATCTTTAGGCCTGACCCGCCAGGAAAGCAGTATCGTCCTGCTCCTGCTCCAAGGACTCAAGGATCAGGAGATGTGCACTCGCCTCGTCATCTCCCGGAATACACTCAAGTACCATCTGCGCAACATCTATCGCAAACTGGCGATTTCCAGCCGAAAGGAGCTTCCAGGACTTTTCGAAGCGGACAGAACAGCCTCTTCCTGATTTCTCGGGAAGGTCTTTGTCTCACCCCATACCCCCTCCCCGAAACGTTCTCTCGGAATCTCCACGAGCATATCGCTCCGGGTCACTCCCCCTTTTTAAGTCGAACGAAAACATTCCAGCGCAATGAGTGCAAGCCCCTTTCCCTCCGATGAGGGTGGGGGAAACCACCCTTGTTTCTCCACGAAATCGGCGGGAAATCCTACCCGCACTCTTCCCCGAGGGGTGATGGACAGGCGGAGAGACTTCCTCTACTTTCGAAAGCGGATTCATAGAGTACAGACAGAAGTGATTTCCTGTTTTTTCTATAATGTATCATCTATTCACATAAACATCCGTCTTCGAAAATTCCCTATCGGGAGGGAGCGTTCCGTGAGCGCAAAAACGCATCTTCCAGAGCACCCGGATGGCGAACTTCGGGAAAGGCGCGGTAGAAACCCGACTCGAGCGGCGCTTTTACTGCGATTACAACTCGATCCTTTTTCTCTCACAAAAAAGGAGGCGGGCATCGTCCTGCTCCTTCTCGAGGACCGGAGCAACGAGGAAATAGCCGATACCGAGGCCATCACCCGGAACACGTTGAAAACCCATCTGCGTCACATCTACCGCAAACTGCATGTCACCGGAGGAGACCGGACATCCCGGATCACGGAAATCGCCACCAGGCTGGGACTTCGGTAGGCACACTCCCAACAAGGCACTCCGGACATGACGCCCCGGAAGCCGGAGAAGGAAAAGGGAACTATCTGTTCGGGCGGAAAGCATCAAATCAGGCGCCCCGAAAACGTGCACGGAGGAGGTGCGGCAATGAGCATTTTCGGCAAAATGACGGACATTTTCAAAGCCAACGTGAATGACATGCTTGACCGCATGGAGGATCCGGAAAAGATGGTCAAGCAGATGATCGTGGAGATGGAAGAAGGGCTCACCAAAGCCACCTCTTCCCTGGCAAAGGCCATGGCAAACGAACAGAGCCTCCGCAAACAGCACGCGGCAGCGAGCGAACAGGCACGCCAGTGGGAAGAGAAAGCCGGCATGGCGATGAAGGCCGGTAACGCCGATCTGGCCCGTCAGGCGCTGGAGAAGAAACTGTCCTTCGACGGGCAGGCGAAACAGTATGAGACCATGACCGCTCAGGCTTCCGCCACCACCGCACAGCTCCGCTCCCAGCTCGATGCGTTGAAAATGAAACTCGACGAGGCACGGATGAAACAATCCACTCTCGTGGCGAGATCTCAGGCCGCGAAGGCGCAGAAGGAATTCTCCACCGCCATTGGGACCGCCACGGGAAGCGGAGCCTTTGCCAAATTCGAGAAAATGGAACGCAAAATCGAGAGTATGGAGGCGGAAGCCCAGGCGTTCTCCGAAATGGGAGGCACCCTTCCTCAGGATGATCCCTTCGCAAAACTGGAAAAAGACCAGCAGCTCGAAGCGGAGATGGCGAAGCTCATGGAAAAGATGGGACAAGGAGGGGTCTGATCATGCGCAAGTTCGCCCTGCTCAAGGACGGAAGCAACGAGGCACTCCTGGCGAAGACGAAGAACACCGTGACGGCGCTTCTCGGTGAACTCTTCGACCCGGAGGATCTGACCAGCGTGGAGGATCTCCACTCCTTTCCCTTCGGCAGCGCCACCATCCAGATCCAAGTTCTCCCCTGGCATGCCGAGGATGTACTCGTCCGTGTCTTCTCCTATCTCGTGGAAAACGTGGATCCGTCGAAGGAGGGCCTCTGCGAGAAACTTCTCCGGCTGAATGCCACGGTACCCCTTGGGGCATTCAGCCTCGTCTTCGACGGCACGATCATGTTCTCCTGCTCGCTGGCGGGGGCCAATCTCGACAAAAACGAACTGCTCGGCGCGCTCCAGACCGTCGCCGCCTACGCGGACCAGTACGACGACATTCTGAAGGCGCTTTTCTGACGGCCCCCGAATCGAGCGCAAAACAAGGCGGCCCGGAGATTCGCCGGAGGAGCGGAGCGGTTCGGAAAAAATCCCGGACGAAGGAGTGGAAACGCGGCTCGCCGGAAAGTGCCGCCATTCGAGAAAAGGACCGGAGAGGAGAGATGTCCATGAGCCCGCTTTCTCTTGGAATCGGAGCGGTTCTCGCTCTGGGAGGCGCCTATCTCGCCTTCATCCAGAAAAAAAAGAGCGAGGGCGTCGTCACGGAACTGAAATTTCTGAAGGCCACACCTCTCGCGGAACTCCACGCCGCGTGGAAAGCCATCACCGAGCAGGGGTTTTCGGGAAACTACCGGGAGTTCGTCGAGACCAACGGAAAAGCCGCAACGGAGGGAGAACTCCGCTCCCCCCACGGAAATATCCCCTGCGCCTATTTTGTCGCCACCGTGGAACGCCAGTTCGAGCGCGAGGAGACGACCAGGGACGAAAAAGGGAACGTCCAAAGGCGCAGGGTACGCTCCTCCGAGAACGTCTCCTCTCAGAAAAGCGCCTCTCCGCTCTATCTGGAATCCGCAGGAATCCGTATTCCCCTCGACCTCGACGGAGCCTCCCTGGACCTGAAGGATGGAAGTGATCGTTTTGAGCCCTACGAAAGCAACCGCACCTATTCCTTTTTCAACGCAGCCTCCATTCAGACGGGAACAAAAACGCTGGGCTTCCGTTATTCGGAGAAGATCATCCCTTTGGGGCACCCGCTCTACGTCGTGGGAGAAGCAAAGGATTCCTCGGGAGAATTGCGGATCGGAAGCCCTTCGGAAAAGGGGAAACCCTTCATCGTGTCGGTGAAATCCGAGGATGAGGTGATCAAGAGCAGAGAAAGCGGCGCCAGGACGCAATTCTACCTGGGGATAGCCCTTATCGTCGCCGGGATCGCCGTGGCGCTCCTCGTGAAATGACGCATCCCCGATGTTCCTTTCGGAAAGGAGGTATCCCCATGCATCGGCAACGGACTCTCGCTCTTCTCTGCGCGCTCCTCTGCCTGATCGCCGTTCCCGCACTGGCCACACCCAGGAATGCCCTCGCACCCTGGCCCGAGGACGCGATCTTCGCCGTGGTGGTCCTGGAAAATGTGAAGGACATGGCAACCGAACTCGCTCCGTCGGTGGAAACCATGTTCCCGGAAGGGGCGCTCGTCGCGGAATGGCTCCGGAGCGTTCCCGTCAAATCCGTCGCGGTCTCCTTCGGCTACAAAGACTGGGTCTTCCGTCTCCAGGGAGCGCTTTCCTTCGGCCCGGAAAAACGCACGATCCTCGATCGCATCGCCGGTGGCACGGCGGAACCGGGCGATCTCGACGCCCTTCTCGACAATCCCGCTGAAGGCGCTTTCGACTTCGTTCTCCACGAGAACGCCACGTATCTGATCATCTCCGACGGCATGGTCCTGGCAATGGTCACCGCCAAGGAAGACACGCTTCTTCTCGGCTTCGCTCCCGAGGATCTCACCGCCGGACTGGAGGCACTGGAGAACGCCGGAAAACGTCTGGTCATTCCAAGAAAATACACGACGCCCGATTTTCTCTACTTTGCCGACAACGGCATGTTCGTGAAATCCATCCAGGAGGAAATGGGGGAGTTTCTCCCCCTTAGGGACGTCCCCTTCCGCATGGAATTGGGCTTCACTCCCCAGGAGAAAGGGTGGCGTCTGTCGGCCTTTCTCAATCTCGCCCGGGTGTTCTTTTCCGACGAGGCCTTGTCTGCCTTCACGCCTCTGCCGCCACACCCACTGCCGCTCTTCGGCGAACAGGCGCCCTTCTTCGCCGCCCGAGGCAGGCTGCCTATCACCGACGTCGCCCTGGCGGAAGTCCGGGCCGCCGCCGCGTCGGGCGACGAAGATGCACGGAACGTGACGGATCTGCTGGACATCCTCGGTCATTACGGTTTGAACGACAGCGACCTGAAAGACCTCCTCGGCTCGTTCTCTCTCGTCGCGGGAGGCGAGGCGAAAGCCCTCTCGACGCTGCTGGAGGCGAAGGTTCCCGGCGTGTACCTGACACTTACGGGAACGCCCGAGGCTCACGCAAAAGCCCTTGCCGCGGCAGAACGCTTTGCCGCCGGAGAGAGCGCACCGCCTGTCCAGGTGGTCGATGTTCCGGGATGGACCAAGGTTTTTGTCGCGGAGGATCCGCTTCCCTTCGTGACAGCTTTCCGGAAGGACCTGCTCCTCCTCGGGTTTGTGGATCCGAAGGATCTGGAAAAGAGCCCCGTTCCGCAACCCACTCTGGAAGCCCTTTCGGAAAAGGAGCTTCTCAAGTTTCTGTATCTGCACATACCCGGACTGCGAACTGCGGTGCTCTCTCTGGTCGACCCGGTGGGACAGCCCTGGCACGAGGCGTTCGGTCTGGGAGACGTCAAGGAGTTCGCACTCTCGGCACTGCAGGCTTTCCGGCAAACGGAAGAGGCCGAGGAACTCTTTCTCGCCGTCCCGAACGTGGAAGAAGTCTTTCTGGAGGGAGTGAACGGCACGGCCGATCCAGCAGTGAGCAAACGCATGGAGGCATTGACCTCCGCATGGCAGGCGGTGTCCGCCGAGCCGTCCTCCCAATGGAATGAGGACTCGGCGGAACCGCCCTCGCTCGAAGAAGAACCCGTTGAAGAAAGCACGCCCACACCCTGAAGACGGCCCCGGTTACGGCGTGCGACCGGAATGTACCAAAATTCCTGTCTCCCTCAGAAACAAGGGCGACAAAGCAAGAGCAAGGAGGAAAGTCATGCACAGCCATATCACAAAACCGCTTGTTCTCTTCGTGGCACTTTGTCTCGCCGTTCTCTGCCTGTCTTTTTCCGTCTCTGCGGAGCCGAAATACCAGGCAAATTCCACCTTCGGCCCCAAACTGACGGGAGGGGTGTCCGACGAATTCCTCGAAAAGGCCCGTGCGGAGGGAAACCTTGGTGAAAAACCGCTGCGCCTCTCGGCCATCACCGACGAGGACCTGAGGAAAGTCACCTCTCTCAAGGACATTCTCACGGGGGTGGAAATCGACAACGCCAAGGAGCTTACCGACATCTCGCCCCTGGGAAAGCTGTCGAACCTGACCTACGTGAAGCTCGAACGCCTCGACAAGGTGACGGACCTATCGCCTCTGGGGAACCTGACAAAACTGAAAAAACTCCACATCCGACAGGTTCCTTACGAAAGCTTCGATTTCCTGAAACCCTTGGACAACCTGGAGGAATTGGTCTTCTTCATGCAGCCGAAGCAGCCTTCAGACATCTCCGCCCTTGCGGGGAAGAAAAACATGAAGATTCTGCATTTCTATTCCGCGCAGATTACGGACATTTCTCCTCTCGTGGACTCGACGGAGCTGGAAGATCTGAGCCTCTACATGACCGAGACGGAGGATCTGTCGCCTCTGACGGCATTTCCGAAACTCCGGCGACTGAGCCTCTACAGCGTTCCCGCGAAGGACCTCTCTCCCGTGGGTGAACTGACGGAGCTTCGTTCAATCTGGATCTACGCCACCAAGTTCGAGGACTATTCCCCTCTGGCGAAACTGACCAAACTGGAGGAGCTGCACGCGGGCATTTCTCATTTCGACCGCATGGACGTGGTGCGTTCCATGCCGAACCTCCGTTCGGTCAAACTCCTCCGGGACAAGGTGACGGACTTCACGCCTCTTGCGGAATGCAAAGAACTGCGCGAGGCCGTTCTCGAAGGCATGCACGTGGGCGATCTCTCCATCTTCGCCAACGCCACGAAACTGGAGCGTCTGGACCTGGAAAACTCCACCGTCTCGAATCCGGAGGCCATCGCGGCTCTTCCGGCCCTCTCCGCCCTGGATCTCCAGAAAACCGAAGGAGTCACGGACATCTCCATCTTCAAGGATCTGCCCAAGCTCAACTACATATACTCCAAAAAAGGGCAGTTCCCGGAGGAACAGCTCGCCCCCTTCGAAAAAAAGGCCGTCGTTCAGTAGCACCCCGTCTCCTTGGCCGGGAAGGGGGGAGATACAATGCAACCGGACCCGTTTCGCGTCATCGGCACGCGGGAACGGCACGAAGCCATCCCGAACATGTTGCAGCGCCCTCCTCCCACATGGCACGACACCGGGAAAGATCTTTTTCGACGGCTCTCGGGAAGGCATCGGAAGGAAAGACTGGAACTCCCGAAGGAGGTTCGAAGACAATGATCGGAAAAGGCAGGTTCGTTTTTCTGGCGCTTGTCGTCGCCCTTGTGGTTCTTGCCGCCGCCGCGGCCCTGGCGAGCGTGAAGGGCACCGTGAAGGAGTCCGCGGATTTCAGCCTTCTTGTTCCCGAGGGATGGGAATTCAGCGATTTCGGAAACGGCACGGTTCAAACCTATAACAAGAGCGGCTCCTACATGGTGGAACTCAAGAAGGCCGGATCCAACATGACCGAGAAGGACGCGGAGAGCGGCGTGGCGAACCTCGCATCCCAGAACAATGGGACAGGCCCGGAAAAGGTGGAGATGCTCGGTCTGACATTCTCCCGACTTCGCCGGGTTTGAAACGGGAAGCCTTGCAAACACCGGAAAGTGCATCTTGGGTGGGCACTACACAGCCCCTCTTTTCAATTCTGTGAAAAGAGGGGCTGTCGTTTGAGGCGGATTTTTCGGTCTCACCGTGTCTCGGGGCTCCGAAAGGTATTGCGAAAGGTGAACAGGAGATCTGCTCCCGGCTCGTTCAGTTCCTGCCCGTCCCTTCCCCCGCTGTTCCGTCTCCGTCCGTCCCGGCGCTCCGGATCCCTTTCCGGTTCCTGTATTTCCTCACCGACAGGATCTCCGTGTTCCCCAGTCCCCGGACGAGGCCCAGGGAACGGTAGATCTTCCGGGCGCTCTCGCTCATGGCCTTCGGGAACCGGTAGAGTTTCCCCGTCTCTTCGTCCTTCATGAGGGTGGACTGGACATCCAGCAGGGCGGTCCGGATGGCCCGGGCGCTCATCACCGCGTTCTGCCGGACCGCCACTCGGTGCTGGAGATGCCGGAGGAGGGCGAAGGCGAGGTAGGTGAGGGTTATGTGGGCCTCGATCCTGCGGGGTACCCAGTGATAGACAGGGCGGATGGAGAGGTCGTGCTTGTTCACCCGGAAGGATTCTTCGATGCGCCACAGGCTCCCGTAATGGGCGAGGATTTCCTGCGCTTCCGCGGCACTTTCCACGGGCAGGTTGGTGATGACTCCGTGAAGGCCGTCCCACCGGCTGTCCCGGAGGATCTTCTCTTCGTCCAGGATGTAGCGGTCCTGTCCGTTTGAATTTTCAAGGGAGAGGTATTTGTTCGTTCCCCGGTTGGTGACAAGGCTTTTTCCCGGAAGAGCCTTCTTCCCCTGCAGTTTTTTCCGCAGGCGGGCCAGAAGCCGTTCCCGGTCGGAGGCGTCCTTCCGGGCTCGTTGTTCACTCCAGGTGACGAGCAAATTTCTCCCGTTTTCGAGGGGGACGGAGTACCAACGGGAAGGGCTGCACGTTTCTCTCTCACCCTCCGGGAAGACAGGCGAATCTCCGGGCAGGGGGGAGTAGTTCCCGGCGTCCAGGATTTTCTCCCTCATGGTCCGGCTGAGACCCCGGAGTTTCGCTCCCACGACGAAGGAGCATCCCGCCTTCTCCACTTCGTGCAGGTTCTCTTCCGTGAACATGGCCCGGTCCGCCACCACCACCGCCTGCCGGGGGGAGAAGGTCTCCATGCATCTCCTGAGCACAGGCACAAGAGTATGCCCTTCAAAGGTGTTTCCCGGGAAAAGGTCGTACCAGAGGGGAAATCCTTCCGGCGTCACCGCCAGGGCGAGCACCACCTGGGTCTCCTGTATCCTGTTGTCCTTGCTGTACCCCGACACCCTCAGGGCATCCGCCTCAACGCTTTCGAAATAGAGGGTGGTCACATCGAAGAGCAGCAGCGACGCCTTCGTCTCGAAGAGGGACGCGGTCTCCCGCGCCACGATCTCCCTCACCCGGTCCGTCTTCTTCGCCAGGGCGTCCATCATTCGGTAGATCCTGTTCAGCGACATGTCCGTCCCGCCCTCGTCCTCCAGCCAACGGGACATCCCCCGCTTGCTCGAAGGATTGGCGAGGGCGCAGGCGAGGCATTTCTTCAGGACTTCCGTGTTCCCCTTCCCCCGGTTGGATACCCCGAAGATCGCCTCGAAGCCCAGGGAGGAGAACAGGCTCTCCACGACTTCCCCAGGCCCTTCCGTCACCTGTTCCAGGTTCTTCATCCCCCGGAGGCTGACCCGCTCCCCGTCGCCGACCGGCCGCTCCCACGCCTCTTCGTTCTCGAGGAGGGAGAACCCCGGAAGAGAGGGCTGCTCTCTCTCCTCCATCTCCAGAATGAGCTTCCGCCCCAGTTCCCGGAGCTCGGAGAGCTGCTTCTCGTCGTGGGCTATTCCCACGTGCTGGAGAATGACCTGGGAGACCCGTTTCCCGGTACGGACGGATTTGACGATCTGGACTGATTTTCGCGGACTGAGCTTTGAGGATTTCACCCGGATATACATGAAAGGAGTATATCCGGAGAAAGACAATATGTCAATAGGGCAAATATGCTAGGCACTACATTTTGATTTCCGG
Source organism: Aminiphilus circumscriptus DSM 16581 (assembly GCF_000526375.1). Taxonomy (NCBI): domain Bacteria; kingdom Thermotogati; phylum Synergistota; class Synergistia; order Synergistales; family Aminiphilaceae; genus Aminiphilus; species Aminiphilus circumscriptus. The sequence continues at coordinate 627,154 of NZ_JAFY01000005.1, forward strand.
CTTCCCGATCTTCTGAACCCCCATGAACACTGCATCCCTTTTTTCAAAATCCTTGTTTTCTCGGGAAAAACGGCGAAGTCGGGAAAAAAAGGCCGTCGTTCAGTAGCACCCCGTCTCCTTGGCCGGGAAGGGGGGAGATACAATGCAACCGGACCCGTTTCGCGTCATCGGCACGCGGGAACGGCACGAAGCCATCCCGAACATGTTGCAGCGCCCTCCTCCCACATGGCACGACACCGGGAAAGATCTTTTTCGACGGCTCTCGGGAAGGCATCGGAAGGAAAGACTGGAACTCCCGAAGGAGGTTCGAAGACAATGATCGGAAAAGGCAGGTTCGTTTTTCTGGCGCTTGTCGTCGCCCTTGTGGTTCTTGCCGCCGCCGCGGCCCTGGCGAGCGTGAAGGGCACCGTGAAGGAGTCCGCGGATTTCAGCCTTCTTGTTCCCGAGGGATGGGAATTCAGCGATTTCGGAAACGGCACGGTTCAAACCTATAACAAGAGCGGCTCCTACATGGTGGAACTCAAGAAGGCCGGATCCAACATGACCGAGAAGGACGCGGAGAGCGGCGTGGCGAACCTCGCATCCCAGAACAATGGGACAGGCCCGGAAAAGGTGGAGATGCTCGGTCTGACATTCTACAAGACCGTCTTCGACAAGTCCTCCATGCACATGTCCTACTACGCGGGCATCAAGGACGGGGTCAAGATCTCCATCAATCTCGTCGGCAAGGACCACGAGACCGATCCTACCATCCAGGCCGTGTTCACCTCCATCGCCCTGAAATAGACCAAAGGAACGACATCGAAACGGAACCGGGAAAACCCGTCTCGAAATCACCCTCTGTTCGCAGGGTTCGAGGCGGGTATCCCCTTCTTTTCTTTCGGGATATCGCGTCAGCCGCGCTGTCCTCTTCGAAAAAACGTCCGTCGCTCTTTTTGTGTCTCCACGATTCATGGCGTTTTTCTCTGGAACGTGACGCACGGGGCTCCTTGTGAAATGCCTCCGGGAACACGCTTTTCCGGAGGAGAGGAGGGAATCATCCATGGAAAGAAAATCCCGCTCGTTTCAGGTGCTATGGGTACTCTGCGTTCTGTTTCTGTCGTTGTTCGAGGGGAGAGCTTTCTCGGAGGAGCGCATCGTCTCCTTTTCCGTCACGGGAGAGGTGACCGAAGAAGGCGGACTGAATCTGCGCGAGGAGATCACCCTGCACGCCGAAGGAAAGGAAATCCGCCGGGGTATCATCCGGGTCTTTCCCACCGATTACACGGACGAATCGGGAAAAACCTGGCGCACGGAATTTTCCCTGCGGGAGGCCACGCTGGACGGAGAACCCACACCCTGGGAAATCACCCGCGTGGGGGGAAACCTGGAGATCCGCCTGGGCGACCCGGACCGTTTTCTCTCCATCGGACAGCACACCTTTGTTCTGGATTACGCGACGTCGGGCTGGCTGGGCTTTTTCGAGAAACACGACGAACTGTACTGGAACGTCACGGGAGACGCATGGAGTTTTCCCATCGACGAGGCGGCCTTTTCCCTGCAGCTTCCGGGGAAAAGGCCCGGAGAAGGGTTTGAAAGCATCGAATGGTACACGGGGCGCCGGGGTGAAAAGGGAAATGACGCCCAGAGACTGCCCGACGGATCCGTCGTGAGCACCCGGACAGTTGTGTGCGTCAAGTTGTGCAAAAAGGTTTTCATGGTGTTTGGCGGCCGTCTGCGGCGATTAGCCACACTTTTCCAAGAGTGCCTTTTTGTGTTCGATCAACAGGTCCATGTTGAGGTAGCGACTGGACTCCAGCCACGCCTCGTGGGTTTCGACGCAAAGTGCCCGTATCAGGCGCTGACATGCATCGGTGTTTGGGAAGATACGGACGACCCGGGTCCTTCTCTTGATCTCTTCGTTGAGCCGTTCCAGCATGTTGGTTGACTTCAGATGCTTGTGATGTGCTCTGGGAAGCCGGTAGAAGGTCAGCGTCTCCTCTATGTTCTCCTCCACCCAGTCAACAAGCTTCGGATATTTCCTCTGCCATTTGGTGATCCAGGACGTCAGATCCCGGTGGGCCTCCATAATGTCCCGGCGGTCGTAGATCCAGCGGAGTTCCTGGAGACAATCGTCATCGGCCTTACGGGGCAGATGATCCAGAGCATTCCGCAGAAAATGGACGTAGCAACGCTGCCAAGATGCTTCGAGCAGGGTCTCTCCGATGGCCGAACGAAGTCCTGCGTGGTCGTCGGATACCACGAATTCGACACCGCGCAAACCCCGTAGCTTGAGCCCGAGAAGAAACTCTTTCCAACTGCTTGCCGTTTCACGGGGAGCCAATTCCACCGCCAAGATCTGCCGCTGCCCCTCCCGGTTGATTCCGATGGCGATCTGTACCGCCTGGGAACGGATAACTCCGTTCTCGCGAACTTTCTCGTAGCGAGCATCCAGAATCAAATACGGGTACTCTTCGTCAAGGGGACGGTTCGCAAAACGAGACAGGGCTTCATCGAGACCTTTGTTGATGGCGCTGATGCTGCTCGCGGAAAAACGATGTCCGCACAATTCCTCGGTGATCGCCGTCACTTTGCGCGTGGACACGCCCTGCACATACATTTCCGCCAGAGCCGCCACCAATGCCTTCTCACTGCGCTGATAACGCTCGAACAGTGCCGTGGAGAATTCTCCGTTGCGGTCTCTGGGAATCCGCAGTTCCAGCTTGCCGATTCGCGTGACCAGACTTCGGGTATAGTAGCCTGACCGATAACCCGTACGTTCTGTGTTGCGCTCATGTCGTTCGGCTCCAAGGAGTTCCGTCATTTCCCCGTCAAGGATTTCTTGCAGCACTTCCTTCATCAGGGTCTTCAGGGCGTCCGTTTCGTTCCCGAAAAGGGCTTTCATTCCAGCGAAACGACTGCTATGCTTCTTTCCGGTCATGGTGTATCGCCTCCTAAGGGCTAGGGTTGCTTGTGCGCTGCAGACAACCTACATACACCATGACCTTCTTTTTTTGAATCCCCCTCCGCAAGCACTTTTTGCACACTCTTTAGAGCATAATCACCCGGACTCTCGCTCCAGGCGAGGGGCTCACCGTCGTCTACACCTGGCCCAAGGGGATCGTGTCCCCTCCTCTGAAGGGCGCGGAAGAATTGCAACGCTGGTCCGTCTCGCCGTACCGGACGCTGCACCTGGCCATGCCCGTGGTGTTGCTCGGAATCTCGCTTCTTTTCTGGTTCCTCTGGGGGCGGGATCCGAGACCAGGCACGATCATCCCCCGATTTTCGCCCCCACAGGGGATCGAAGCGGGATTCGCCCGCTACGTCCGCACCATGGCCGTGGATGACCACTGTTTCGCCGCCATGGTACTCGGTCTTGCCGTGAAGGGAGCACTCACTATCGAGGAGCACTCCCCGCTGTCGAGCAGCATCGCCTCCGAGAACGCCCTCGCCGGCAAAGCGCTCTCCCTGCTCTCCAGGGTGATGGGAAAACAGTACCGCCTGCGCATCCGCAGCGACCGGATCGCCAACCTCTCCCTCACGGCGGAGGAGCAGCTCCTTCTCACCTTCCTTTTTGTGAGCGGCAAAGGGGAACTTCTCCTCTCCGGCGACAATCGCCTCGTCATTCAGGAAACCTTCACGCAACTCAAAAAACGTTTCGTCGAGCGGGCCAAACCTCTCTTCAGCGCGAATCTCGGAAAATGGGCGCTTTCCGTGGCGCTCTTCGAGATATACGCCGTCGGCCTGTTCATCCTCATGATCGTCGATGCGTCAAAAGGGAGCATCGCCAGAGTGGAGCCCCTCGTCGCCATGCTGGCGGGGCCGTTTTTCCTCCTCCCGCTCTCCCTCCCCATTCCGCCCGGCAAGGGAAATTGGGGGACACGCTTCTTTCTCCGCATCCTTTTTCCAGGGATCTTCCTCTTTGTCCTGCTCGGCGCAACCTTCGCCGGTGGCGCCTCAGGCCTTGCGGCGGATCCCGTTTCCGCACCGGCACCGCTTCTCTGCGCGGCGATCCTGCTGCTCTTCAAACCGCTCATGAAGGTTCGCTCCGATTCCGGCGCACGTCTCGCCGAAGAATTGGAGGGCCTGCGCCTCTACATGGCGACCGCGGAGACTCCCCGGATGGAACAGATGACACCGCCGCAGGAAACACCGGAACTCTTCGAGGCATTGCTCCCCTACGCCTTCGCCCTGGACACGGCGAAAACCTGGGCGAACCGCTTCGAAAAAACGCTCGCGGCGGCGCGCTATTCTCCCTCCTGGTATCGGGGAGATGCGTGCACCTTCGCGACCGCCGAGGGAATCGCTTCGTTTTCGTCGGGTTTCGTCGGGGCTGTCGCGTCGGGGACACGCTCTTCCGGCAGCGATGGCAGCGGCTCCTCCGGCGGTGGCGGCGGCGGCGGTGGCGGACGGGGATGGTAAGAGGACGTTCCACTGTGGGGCGTACCACATGTCCTCGGCGCCTGATACGGGCACTGTGCGTCGAAACCTCCGAGGCGTGGCTGGAGTCCAGCCGCACCCTCGGGCAGAGGCCTGTTGCTCGAACACAAAAAGGTACTCCTGGAAAAATGTGGCTCATCGCCGCAGACGGCCGCCAAACACCATGAAAACCTTTTTGCACAACTTGTACAATCTCGATCTGAACGGATTTTGCAAAGGATATGCGGCAAAAACCCGTGGCAAGGCACGGAAAACACGAGTAAACTTCGACAAGGAGGAAGGTGAGCCACAATGTTTCGAATCGTTCGGGGGACAGGGTGTCCTTTCGGAGGAGTTCTTCTGTTGCTTTTCGTCTTTGCGGGTTGTGTTCTTGCGGAGAGCGACACGCCGTCGAGAGAAGCGCTGGAGAACGTGCGTACCTGGCCGCTGGGGGCGGAACTCCAGGGAAAGCGGGTCAATCTCCGGGGTGAACCTTCGGCGAAGGGACCGCTCCTCGGCCAGTTCACCGACGACATGGACGCAGGCGAGTTGCTCGTGATCGACGTTCGCCACACCGGCGAGGAGTATGCCTGGTACCTCACGGTGAGTGAAAAATACGGCGAAGGCTGGATTTACGGGAAATATCTCCGTTTTCTCCCCGAGGGAGACGCGCTCTCTCGTCTTTTTCGACGCATTCGAAACGACTTCGGCGTCAACCGGGCCATGATGGAAAAACGTTTCGGCAAGCCGGACCAGGCAGAGGTGGACACCCTGGAACTGGCCGACTGGAATGTGGCCATCACCTCCATCTCCCTCGCCTATCACGGACACAACGCGGTGTTCTGGAACTACCGCGGCCGAGACCGTCTGCGCCTTCTCGAAATCGCCGGAGGCTGGATGGATTTCGGCGGCGTTCTCCAGGGCACCCCGGCGGAAGAGATCCGGGACCGCCTCGGAGAACCTTTCGCGGGAGACGCCACAATGCTCCAGTATCTACTGAACCGGGAAGAACTTCTCTTCTACCTCGAGAAAGGCAAGGTGGTGAGCATGCTTTACCGCAAGGCCATTTTCGACTGAAGCACGGTCCTGGCAAGGAGTGACCGATTCGCGGAATGGACCTTTCCCTTTCTTTCAAACCCGACGTTCCTCAAACGGAAGGAGTTTTTGGAATTTCCGAAACGCCCCGCATCTCTTCTCCGCAGGTACATGCGAAAAAAGTGCGGAAGGGATGCGCAACGACACTACGGAGGTGACGACATGCCCCACGCACAGCACTCTATTTCATCCCACGAAAACCATCCCACGGAAACGATGGCTTTTTCCGCGATGAAGGAATTCGCCCATCCGCGGCTTTTTCTGCCGCTGCTGTTCCTGCTGTTTCTGCTGACGGGCACGGGAGCGTTCGCCGCAGACGATCACCCGCTCGATCTCGCGCTCGACACCTGCATGAACGCCGATCCCTCGACGCAGGGAGTCATCACCTGCGCCGGACAGGCGGAAGAAGCATGGGCGGCGGAGGAAGAGCGTCTCCGACAGGCGCTTCTCTCCCGTCTCGACAAGAAGAAACGCCCCGCCTTCGAAAAAAGTGAGCAAACCTGGCGGGCGTTCCGGGAAGAGGAACGACTTCTCGGCAACACCGTGTACGGTGCGATTCTGAACGAGGCGGGGGGAAGCATGTGGCAGGTGGCACACGTTCTCCTTGACGTGGGAATTCCCCGGGAGAGAGCGATGGAGCTCGGGGGCATGCTCGCACAGCTTGACCTCTCCTGGACACTGCCGCCCACGGACGTGGCGGAAGCGCAAAAACGCCACGCCACCGCCGACGAAGCACTCAACGAGATCTATCAGACCCTCTACAAACGACTCAAAACAGAGGAGCAGGACGTATTGCGCACGACGCAACGTTCCTGGATCGTCTATCGGGACGCGCACCTGGCCTTTCTCGAGAGTTTCTACGACGCGGAAAAAAACGAGGGACTCCAACTCCACTTGGCGGCTGGATTGACCGAGGCGAGAACACGACAGTTGCAGGTGTATCTTGAGGATTTCCAGAACGCGGGGATGTCGGAACAACGAAATCAGTAGCCTCGTCATTTTGCCGTCTTTCGATACGGAACCGGAGGTTCCGTATCGACCCGGAAGGGAAAGGTGCCTGCACGCTGGAAGAACGCGCACGGATCCCGACCCGCCGGACCCAGGCTTTCAAGGAAGCCATGGCCCGGCGGGTCGTATCTCCTGCATCTCCGATCAGGCCCGGACCACCTGCAGGCACTCCACGCGTCCTCCGGGAGAAGCAAGGAGAACGTAGTCCCGAATGTCCTCCAGGTGGCGACGGGTCAGTGTCTCGTCGATTCCCCGGGGCGCATAGACGGTGTAGAGCACATGCCGCGAGCCGGGCCCGATGGGAGTTCTCTGGTCCGCTCCGTAAAGCACGGCGGAAATGATGCCTCCGCGATCCTTCATGCACATGTCTCCGGGTTTCATTTGCTGTGCCTTGCTTTTGCTCCCTCCGAGCATGTCCATCGTCTCCGTCCCGTCCGTCGCGGCAAGGACCACTGGGGGCTCCACCTTGTCAAGATCGTGCGCCGCGGAGAGCAGACCGTTTTTCAATTCTCCCAGAAACATGGCCGCCACAAGGGACGAGCCGCAGGGAACGGTTTTGTTCTTGAACACTACCGATTCCACCTGAAGCTGCACATGATAGAGTTTGTCGAAACGCCGATAGTATGCCGCGTACTCCCGAAAAACCGGCTCTTCCCGAAGACGCGCCCGGTCCATTCCCGCATAGCGCTCCCGCAGTGTCTCCTCAAGCGCCCGCGCCGCCGCGACAATCTCCGGCACATCCTTCCGGTCCTCCACATCCCGCATCACGAGAAAACCCGCGCTCGCTCCGGGAAATGTCTTTTTCCAACTCGCATCGACATCGAACATATCCGTCCCTCCTGTTCTCGTTCCGAAAACACTGTGATCCAGCATAGACAAGGGAGCACGGAAAAGCTTGTACAATATTGCTCATTCCGGTCCCGAAACAATGACCTCACGGTTGTGCCCGTCACATTGCGCGAGCAGTCGCCGCGATTCCTGACGGTAGAGTACTCAACGACCTTCCAGAGTCGTGTGCGTTACGTTGTGCAAAAAATCGTGTCATGCGCTTCGGCGATGCCGTGGTGGCGACGGCCATCCTCGATCGTCTTCTCCACCACGGTACGATGTTGACCATCCGGGGAGAAAGCTTTCGGTTGGGGGAAAAACACCGAATGGAGTAGCCACGAAGATGTAACGCACAAGAGGACAAGCTGGTTTGACGAAGAATGTTGGAGGTGCACCCGGTTCATATTCATTTGCGGCCGGGGGCATTGCTTCATGTCGCCTAGAGGGTGCGGGCGAAATCTTGGACTCGAAATGAGACCGGAGGATGTCCATGTACTCGCGAGAAGAACGAATGCGAGCGGTGGAGCTGTATATCAATATATCAAGCAGGAAAAAGGAGACGTGAGAGATGTTTCGGGAAGAGGCGACGTTCTGGACCTCCGAAGAGCTGCCCGGCGTGGAACTTCTGCGCGCCGTCTATCTCGACCAGTCCTTTCCTCCCCACGCGCACGACACCTTCGCCCTCGGCGTCATTGAAGAAGGCTCCCTCGCCATGCGCTACAGAAAAAGCCACTTCGTGGCCCCCCGGGGAAGCATCGGCTTCGCTCTCCCCGGGGAAACCCATACAGGCTATGCCGGAGACCGCACGGGCTGGCGTTACCGCATGCTCTACGTCGATCCTTCCCTGCTCTGCCGTGTCACGGAGGAACTCGGACGGAGAAAGGCCTTTCCTTTCATCCCGGAATGCGTGCTCTTCGACGATGAACTTGCCCTCGAACTTCTCCGTCTTCATCGGCTCCTGGAAGATTCTTCCTCTTCGCCTCTGGAACTCCAGACTCTTCTGACCTGGAGCCTGACAAGGCTTGTCCTCCGTCATGCGTCGGACCGGCCGTCACCTCGGCGCACCAGGGACGGAACGACCCTGGCTCAAAAAGTACGGCAAATTCTGGAAAACCGTCATGCCGAACGCATCTCTCTGGAGGAGCTTGCGGAAGAATCCCACACCAGCCGGTGGTACCTGTTGCGCACATTCCGGGAGACCTTCGGGATGCCACCCCACACCTTTCTCGTGCAGTTTCGCGTCCGACGGGCTCGGGAACTGCTCCGCTCGGGAAAGGAGATCGCCGAAACCGCAACGGCCGTAGGCTTCTGCGATCAGAGCCACCTCACCAGGGCCTTCCATCGCATCGTGGGGATCTCTCCCGGACGCTACGTGGAGGGACTCCGCCCACACCGGAAAGCGTAAAAAGACCGGCCCCCCATCGTTTCGGGAACACTGCGGAAAAAGCGGAGCCAAAGCCGGTGAAACGAAGAAGGACGCCGGCCCTGGATGGGCGGCGTCCCTCGGAAGAACATTTCTGTCAGCATGGCAACCGCATTTCGTCACCGTGCCGCCGATGCGGCAAGGTACCGCTAACGCGGGACGGTTCCGGCGAGCGACAGAGCAGAACGGAACCAGCAGTAGGCCTCCACGGCATCTTTCGCCTCGAAGGTGAGGGTCCGCCCGGACTCGCGGATCGTGCCGGGAATGCCCGCGGCGGCATCCGCCTGGGCGCAGTTGAAGACCGTGAGCGCCACGCGGCCCGGAAAGGCCGGACGATAGGGCACGGCCTTCCGGCCGCGCGCCATCGCTTCTTTCACGGCCTTTTGCAGGAGCGCCGCCGTTTCCTCCGGAGGGAGAAGCACCGCGCTTGTCCTTGCCACGCCCTCCTTGACGACACAGGTGGTGACATCGTCGCCGAATACGCTTTTCGCCTCGCGGCAGACCGCGGCATCCCCCGTGACCAACGCCGGCGGAACGCCGAAATGCCCGGCCACGGCGGCGTTGAAACCGAGTTCTCCCACGGAGACGCCGTTCAACGTCAGATCGAAGGTGTTTCCCGACATGGTGTGGTCGAGAATGGCCCGGAGCGTCCCCGCCTTGGCGTGGTAGCAGACGAAAAACGCCAGATCGGCGCCCTCCACCTGCTCCATCATGCTGAGGTATTTTCCCGAACCGCTCACGAGGCGAAGTCCCTTCGGAATCCGCCGTGCGTCGAGATTGATCATCCGCGAATGGGAATCGTTCACCAGCACCTCGTCGGCACCGCATTCAAGGGCCGCCTCGGCCACGGCGAGGAGATCGTGAAGCTGCATGGCCCTGCCGAACTCGTATTCCGGCTTGTCATGCTCCACTTGTTCCCATCGAACAACTCCCGTCGCACCCTCCATGTCGCAACTGATGTAGACTTTCACGAGTGTCCCTTCTTCCTAGTCCTCCACGTCCATCGGATAGTAGGACATGTCACTCCAGCCGTTCCAAGGAACGACGAAGTTCTTCACCCGGGGCTGCAGCACGTAGAGATGATCCACGGAGAAAAGGGGCAGCCACGCCGCATCGTCGTGGACAATGATCTTCTCCAGTTCGTTGTACTCCTTCATCCGCCGCTCCTGATCTGTCATGAAGCGAAGTTCGATGATCTTGTTCATGACCGCCTCGTTATTGTAGCAGATTGCCCTGCCGAAGGAGCGGTCCTTGTAGAAGAAGTTGTAGATGGTGCCGTCGGGGTCGTTCGTGTCGAGGGACCAGATCTGCGGATAAGCCATGAGTCCGCCTTCCTTGCGCTTTGCGTAGTAGGTGGCGGAATCGACGGCCTCGAGTTTCACGTTGAAACCCGCATCTTTCACCATCTGCTGGAAGAGTTCGTTGATCTGGACCCAACGGTTCGACCACCCCGTCACCTGGGTGAGCGTCACGTCCACGCCGTCGGGATAGCCCGCCTCGGCGAGCAGTTCCTTCGCCTTCGCGGGATTGTACTCGATCTTGGGCAGCGCCTCGGGGTTGTAGCCCACGAGTCCCCTGGGGATGATCCCGTCAATGAGGATACCGTTGCCGAAGTACACCGTGTCGAGGATCTTCTTGCGGTCCACCGCCATCTGGAAGGCCTTGCGGACCCGCACATCGTCGAAGGGCTTCATCTGGTTGTTCATGGTCATGTAGACCAGTCCAACCCGGGGCCCTTTGTGGATCAGGTTCTTCCACTTGGCATCCTCCATGAAGAAGGGAATCTGAGAGAAACCCTGGTCGCAGTCGAAGATGTCGATCTCGCCGGTGAGGAACATGAGGCGAAGCGTCTCGGAATCGGGGACGATGCGCGCCACGAGCTTGTCGATCTTCGCCTTGCCTGCCCAGTAGTCCGGGTTCGCCACGAGAGTGAAGTGGTCGTTCAGGACATATTCCTTGAGGATGAAGGGGCCGGTGCCGCAGGTGCTCTCCGCGGTCTGTCCGAACTTGGCGCCGAACTGCTCGGTGAATTTCCTGTTATAGATATTCGCACCGGGCGTCGCCAGGGATGCCAAAAACGGTGCATAGGGGTCCTTCAGAGTGATCTGGAACGTGTATTTGTCGAGAACCTTGAAGCCCGACACGCTGTCCGCCTTGCCGTCGAGCCGCTCCCGGGCGCCTTCGACGAAGTCGAAGAGGTCCGTCTGGAAGGATTTGGTCGCGGGATTCAGCACGCGGTCGAAGGTGTAGAGCACATCGTCGGCGGTGAGTTCTTCTCCGTTGTGGAACTTGACGCCCTTGCGCAGGAAAAAGGTGAAGATTTTCCCGTCCTTGGAGACGTTCCACTTCTCCGCCAACATGGGAACGATCTTGGGCGGATTGGAGCCGGGCTCCACCTGCACGAGGCGGTCAAACGCGTTGAGCGGTACGAAATATTCCGCCGTGGTCATATGGGCATCCACGGTATCCGTGGAAAAACCCGCGATGGTGAGAACTTTCTCCTTGGCCTGGGCCACCCCCGCGATCAGCCCCACCAGGGCAACCATCACCACCGCCAGAACAAGCATACGCTGCACTGTTCTCTTCACGTTTCGTTCCCTCCTGTCCGTCTCTGTTTCCTCGATCCTTATTCCTCCGGTCTCTCCCCTTCCCGTGGAGAAACATCCCTTTCCCCGCCAACGTGTTTCCTCCCGTGAAACCGCATCCCTCCTTTCCCATTGCAAAACGCCTGCCTCAACCAGCGGCAAGCGGGACACCGCAAGAACATGCCGGCAAAAAGCAACCGCCCCAGAAAGAGGCGGCTACCGCACTCCCGATTCCGTAAGGAAGAATCGCCCCGCGTTTCCGTCGAGAAGCGCCCGCACTCCCAGGGGGAACGTGGCCTTCCGTTTGCCGTGGCCGAAAGGAACGTTCAGGAGCACCGGAACTCCGAGAGGCACCAGAAGATCGGCGAAGATCTCCTCCAGGGGAAGATCCATCTTCGGTTTATCCGCGGTGCAGTCGATGCACTGACCGACGACGACTCCGGCGCACTGCTGCAGTTTTCCCGCGGAACGAAGCTGGCAGAGCCAACGGTCGTATTTGTAGGGCTGTTCTCCCACGTCCTCGATGATGAGGATCTTTCCCCGCGTGTCGATCTCCCAGGGGGTTCCCATGAGGGCGGAGATGAGGGAGAGACATCCTCCAACGAGAGGCGCTTCCACCGTTCCGGGAACAAGTGCCTGGATGGCCGGATCTCCCGGGGGCGGAAGGATTTCCCCCACGGGCTCCGTCTCCGTGACGGCTTTCAGAAAATGCTCTTTCACGTAGCCCTCGAAGGTGTCCTTGAGGAATTCGGTATAGGGCATGGGGCCATGAATCGTGACGAGGTCCGCGCCTCGTCCCAGAAGGAGATGGAAAACCGTGACGTCACTGTACCCCAAAAAGACTTTGGGGTTCTTCCGCACTCCCTCCAGGTCGATCATCTCGGGAAGGCGGTTCGCTCCCTCCCCTCCACGGACACAGAAGATTCCCGCGATGTCCGGATCGGCAAACATGCGGTTCACGTCCCGGGCACGAATCTCGTCGGGGCCTGCCAAGTATCCCCTCCGGTGGAAAAGGCTCTCTCCACAGACCGTGCGGAAGCCCAGAGCCTCCACAGCATCCACGCTGCACTGCCGCTCCTCGTCGGTGACGGGGTTCGACACACTCAACAGACCGATAAGATCCCCCGGGCACAACGCCCGTCCCTTGTTCATGGTCATCCCTTCCTTTTTTCCCCGTCGCGGAAGATGCGGCTCAGACAAGTGGATAATGACAGGAGACGGCCCTTCCTTCAAGTACCGCCGTCTCCGGCTCCTCCAGACGACATCGCTCCTGCGCGTAGGGGCAACGCGTGGAAAAACGGCACCCCGGAGGCAAATTGATCGGGCTCGGAATGTCCCCTTTCAGAAGAAGCCTCTCGCGATCCCGCTGCGTGGGATCCGGAACGGGAGCGGCGGCGATGAGAAACTTCGTGTAGGGGTGGAAAGGCCTGGCGAAGAGATCCTCCGTGTCACCGATCTCCATGGCCTTGCCGAGGAACATGACGCACACCTTGTCAGCAATGTGACGCACCACGGAAAGATTGTGGGTGATGAAAAGATAGGTGAGACGGAACTCTTCCTGCAGATCCGAGAGAAGGTTCAACACCTGGGCCTGAATGGACACGTCCAGGGCGGAAACAGCCTCGTCGCAAACGATGAATTCAGGATGCAGCGCCAGCGCCCGGGCGATGCCGATGCGCTGCCGTTGCCCTCCGCTGAACTGATGGGGATATTTTCGCATGGTATCGCTCCGCATGCCCACCACGGAGAGGAGCGCGGCGATCCGTTCGTCCACGTCCTTCGCGGACATTTTGGGTTCGTGGGTCCGAAAGGGTTCGGCGAGGATCTCCCGGACCCGCATGCGCGGATTGAGCGATGCGTAGGGATCCTGAAAGATGATCTGCATCTTGCGTCGTAGAGAACGCATCGCCTCCGGCGAAAGCGAGGACAGATCCTCGCCGCGGAAGAACACCTGCCCCCCCGTGGTCGGAACCAGGCGGAGAATCGCCCGCCCGAGGGTCGTCTTGCCGCACCCCGACTCGCCCACGAGGGCGTAGGTCTCCCGCTCGGCGATGTCGATGGAGACGTCATCCACCGCCTTCACGACCCGGGCTTTTCCGCCGAACATGCCCGCCTCGGCGGAAAAAGTCACCTTGAGCCCCTTTGTCTGAACGAGGATGTTTTTCATCAGCAGGCCTCCCTCGCGCGATTGCAACGCACGAAGTGCCCCTCACCCACGGGGACCAGTTCGGGCATCTCCTTGAAACAGCTTTCCCGGGCTTGGGTACAGCGCGGAGCGAAGCGACATCCCGGAGGCAGATCCGTCAGAGAGGGAACCATGCCGTCGATGCTGAACAGCCGTTCCTTTCTCCCCGTTCCTCCCGTGTCGGGAATGGAACGAAGCAGCCCCCGCGTGTAGGGATGGGACGGATTTCGGAAAATGTTGAACACATCCCCCTGTTCGACAATGCTCCCCGCGTACATGACATTGACGTCGTCGCAGGTCTCCGCCACCACACCGAGATCGTGGGTGATGAGTATGATGGAGGTCCCAATGCGACGCTGCAGATCCATCATGAGTTTGAGCACCTGGGCCTGGATCGTCACGTCCAGGGCCGTCGTGGGTTCGTCGGCGACGAGCAGCTTGGGATCGCAGATGAGGGCCATGGCGATCATGACCCGCTGGCGCAATCCCCCGGAGAGCTGGTGCGGAAAAGCCCGTACCCGGGATTCCGGCTCGGGAATTCCCACAAGATCGAGCATCTCCACCACCCGGCGCCGCACCTCCGCGTCGGCCACATCCCTCTGGTGAATTCGTAGGGCCTCCCCCACCTGGTACCCCACGGTCTTGACCGGATTCAGGGAGGTCATGGGTTCCTGGAAGATCATGGAGATGTCTTTGCCACGGACCCGGCACATTTCTTTGTAGGAGAGCTTCGACAGGTCACGCCCTTCGAAAAGGATTTCGCCTCCCACGATCTTGCCCGGAGGCTGAGGAATGAGTCCCATAATGGAAAGAGAGGTGACACTCTTGCCGCACCCCGATTCTCCCACAAGTCCCGTCACTTTTCCCTTCCGCACGGAAAAGGAGACGCCGTCCACGGCAGGGACGATGCCTTTCCGGGTCAGGAAGAGCGTCCGCAGATTCTTCACTTCGAGAATGGTGTCCTGCACGCTCATGATCGCCTCCGTCAGTCCTTCATGTAGGGATCGATGGCGTCCCGAAGTCCGTCTCCCATGAAGTTGAAGGCCAGCACGAGGATCAGGATGGCCACTCCGGGAATGATGGCAACCCACGGCGCGGAGAAGATGAATTCCTTTCCCTGGGACACGAGCAACCCCCAGCTCGGGGTCGGCGGCTGCGCCCCCACACCGAGGAAGGAAAGCCCCGCCTCCTGCATGATCGCCGAGGGGATGGACATGGTGAAGACCACCATGATATTGGGAAGACAATTGGGAAGAATGTGCCGGAAGATGATGGTCCGTTTCTTCACCCCAAGAGCTCGGGCGGCCTCCACGAATTCCTTCTCTTTCAGGGCAAGGGTCTGGGAGCGAACGATTCGGGAGGTACTGGCCCATCCGACGATGGAAAGGGCGATGAAAATGTTGAAAAGATTGGCTCCGAGAGTGTACATGATGACCATCGCCAACAGCAGGGAGGGAAAGGCGAGAACCACATCGGCGAGACGCATGATCCAGAAATCCGTCTTTCCTCCGTAGAACCCGCTCACAACGCCCAGGATGGAACCGATGCAGGTGGCGAGAAAAGCCGGAATGAGGCCGATGACCAGCGAGATGCGGGCACCGAAGATCACCCGGGCCATGAGATCCCGACCGTAGGTATCCGTTCCGAACCAATGCGCCTCCGACGGCGGCTGATTTCGGTTGTCCAGATTCATCGTGTAGGGATCGTGAGAAAGCACGTAGGGTGCGGCAATAGCGAGGAGCGTGATGAAGAGGACCACACAGAGTCCGACCAGGGCGGAGCGATTCTTCTGGAACGCCCGAAGGACATCTCCGAAGAGCGTCTCCACGTCGTCCTTCTTCACCTCGATTTTTTCCGGAGCGATTCTCTGACCGTTCTCCTGGGTCTTCATCTTGTCGGGAACACGTTCGTCATCGTGCATGGGTTCCACCTACTCGTACCGGATCCGCGGGTCGAGCCAGCCGTAAAGAACGTCCGCGGCGAGATTCCCCAGAATGACCAACACGGTCGTGAAGAGTACCGCTCCCTGAAGCAGGGGCATGTCCCGGTTCTGGATGGCACCCACGGCGATGCGCCCCACTCCGGGAATGTTGAAGATGCTCTCGGTGATCACCGAGCCGGAGAGCAGGAAGGCGATCTGCAAGGCCATGACGGTCACCACGGGAAGCAGAGCGTTCTTCAGGGCGTGGCGGAGAATGACCGGAACATTCCGAAGTCCCTTCGCCCGGGCCGTCCGAATGTAATCGTGGCGCATCACGTCCAGAAGACTGGATCTGGTGAGGCGGGCGATGAGCCCCGAGGAACTCCAGCCGAGGACCAGGGCGGGCATGATGAGATGTTTCGCGCTGTAGAAGCCGGCGACGGGAAGCCATCCGAGTTTGAGGGCGAAGATGTACTGAAAGAGAAGGGCTGTCCAGAAGACTGGCATGGATACTCCGGTGAGGGCAAGTCCCATGAAGAAGTTGTCCGTGAGGGAGTACTGTTTCACCGCCGAGAGAATTCCCGCCGGAATTCCGATGAGCCAGGCCACGAGAGCCGCCGCCAGAGCCAGCTTGAGCGTCACGGGGAAAGCTCCGACGATGAGATCCGCCACGGGACGCTGCAGTTTGTAGGATTCCCCGAGATCGCCCTGGACCGCTCCCGCGAGAAAGCGCACGTACCGCACCGGCCAGGGATCGTCGAGATGCATCTGGTGCCTCACGCGCTCGATGATCTCGGGACTCATACGCTCTCCCATCATGAGCGCCACAGGGTCTCCCGGAACCACGTTGAGCAGGATGAAAATGACGAAGGTAATGCCGATGAGGACGGGCACGGCGATGAGCAACCGTTTGAGTATGAATCTCTTCACACAAGACCACCTCCCTTGAAAAACACAACGTTTCTTTGGAGCGGGAACAATCCTTGGGGAGAACGCATGGAGAAAGTCCGTTCAATTCGGGCTTCCCACCTCCAGCCCGCGCATTCGCGCATTCCGACCAACGAGCGTTTTTCCGAAAGATCGTTCCACATGTCGTCTTGGGCTGACTCCTTCAGGAAAACACTCATCATTGATGAGTTTGCCATGCCCGCATTGTAGGTCCGCGGAACATTTGTGTCAACCTTTCCACAATTCAAGCTCTTGCAAGTAGTGTTCCAAAGGGGCATTGACAACGTTCCGGGGGATGTTCTATAGTTTCCCCGCTATTGCTCATCAGTGAGCAGTGATGTTGTTTCTTATCCGCAGGTTCCAAACGAGAAAGGCGGCGGAAGACTACTATGGAAAAGATGCGCGTGGCGATCGTTGGATTCGGCAATGTGGCCCGGGAGGCCCTTGCCGCCGTGGAGGCCGCTTCGGACATGGAAGCGGCGGGAATCGTTCTCAGGGACCCCAAGAAAGCGGCCTCTCTTCAGAGCGAAACGAAACTTCCCGTGGTCTGCGATGTGGACGAACTCGGCGAGGTGGACGCGGCAATCCTGGCCATCGCCAGCCGAGCCATCCCCGAGGTGGCGCCCCACTACCTCGCGAAAGGGATCAACACCGTGGACAGTTTCGACATCCACGGCGAGGCCGTCATGGACCTCCGCAGGAAACTCGACGCAGCAGGCAAGGCGGGCGGGTCCGTCGCGGTGATCTGCGCGGGATGGGATCCCGGAACTGACTCCGTGGTCCGGGCCGTTCTCGAGGGAATCACCCCGAAGGGCATCACCTACACGAACTTCGGCCCCGGCATGAGCATGGGGCATACCGTGGCGGTCAAGAACATTCCAGGTGTCCGGGACGCTCTCTCCCTCACCCTCCCCAAGGGAACGGGACTCCACAAACGGCACGTCTACGTGGAACTGGCACCCGGTGCGGACTTCGAAGCCATCCGGAAAGCCATTCTGGAAGACCCCTATTTCGTTCACGACGAGACCCACGTCTATCCCACCGAGGACGTGAAACAACTGATCGATCTCGGACACGGCGTCCTCATGGAGCGCAAGGGTGTCTCGGGAAGATCCCACAACCAGCGCATCAGCTTCTCCATGACGCTCATGCAAGGCCGAGGACCCCTACGGCGACACAACAAAAGCGTCCCATACGCGGACAGGCCCCTTCCCGAAGGGAAAGAGCCTGTCCGCGTATGGAAAACGCTCTCGAGTAGCAGCACCGACGCCTTCCGGAGAGACAAAGCGCCGACGTTCTCTTCGTCAGGGAATACCCAGAATGAGTTTCACCCGGGCAAGAAGATCGTCGGGATCAAAGGGCTTCGTTATGTATTCATTCGCCCCTGCTTCGGCTCCCTTGCGCCTGTCCGAATCCTGACACTTCGCCGTGAGAAGGGCCACATGCACGTCCTCCATCTTCCATACTTTCTTGATGGTGTGGCAGACGTCGAAGCCGTTCTTCCCGAGCATCATCACATCGAGAAAAACCACCCTCGGGTGCTCCTGTTCCACAATGCGCAGCGCCTCGTACCCATCCTCGGCGAAGAGAAGTTCCACGCCATCCTTCCGGAGTGTCTCGAACACTCTGGCAAGAAGGAGCCGAATGACGGGGGCGTCATCCACCACCAGAACCTTTCCCATGCCATGCACCTCTCCCTTTCCGGGAAACGCGAACTTTTCTTCCGAAACATTCCTCACGCTCCGCTTTCTCTCGACAAGCGAACGGGACGTACGGAAACAAGTCTATCATGGAAGGGCGACATCTTATGCACCGGAAGAACGTGAAGGGCGTTTCCCTTTCCCGTCATCTCGCCGTACAGGCCGGAGGCATCCTCGTGGTGGCCCTCCTCCTTCTCCTTGTGGGTGTCCACGTCATCGACCAGTACACCATGCAGGAATTCACCGCCGGCTTCGAGCGGGAGGCCGTGGAAAAGGTGACGCAACTCCTGGAGGAACTCGAAACACAGGCCGCCGATGTGGAACGGAACTATCAGGCTATTCTCTGGAACACCTTCCGTTCCATACAGGACTATCTCTATTCCCAAGGAACATCTCTTCGGGAGCTGCCCTGGGGCATTCTGGAAAACCTCATCGCAGAGGCGGAAATGGCAGTGGAACAGGAAAAACACATCCCCTTCAATGGGCAGATGGAGTTCATCCTTTACGACGAAACCATGAAGGTTCGCCATTCGAATCGCTTCGCCGACGGAAGGCCCGCGGACAGGCGTACTCGTAGAACCGTGCAGCTCATGACCCTGGGTGAAATGCGTCTGGAGCGCCTCGAACTGGGTGACGTCTCGTCCCCGTCACTCATCTGCGGCACCTGGTTCAACCTGGACGAATGGATTCTGGAAATCCGCATCACCCTTCCGGAAGAACTTTTCGATCCATTCTTCCGACGCATCGCCACCATGCAGGGGCTCTCGTTCATCGCCGCGACGGGAATTTACTCCGCAGAAGACGGAATTCCCGCGTGGAAGGGATTTTCTTCCTCCGCTCCAGGATTTTCCGTTTTTGCTGAGGCTTTCCCCCCCAGGGGAAAAGGAGCGCGCGTCTCCTGGGAACGCGACGACACTTCCACCAAATACCGCATTGTGCTTCCCTGGACGGGGACCGAACAACGCTCAACCTATTTCCGCACTCCTCAGATCCTTTTCATCCAACTCGATTTCGATGCCATGAAGAACATCTTCTCCAGACACCGTGCGGCACTCCTCGGCGTGATCATCCTCTTCTCCGCCGCCGTGCTTCTTCTGTTCTGGAACGTGGCCAACGAGACGTCCCGACCTTTTTCACGCATCGCCGAGGAAATGCTCCGTTTTGCCGCCCTCAAGGAACGCTTCTCCAGGAAGAATTCCTCGGGAAACGCCCGCATCACCGAAATCATCGATCTTGAGCAGGCCTTCGATTCCATGTCCGAAGAAGTAACAGCAAGCCTGGAGAAAATGCGCCAGGCGGACAAAATGAAAAATCACTTCCTCTCGGTGGTCTCCCACGAACTGAGAACACCTCTCACGTCAATTCTCGGCTTCTCGAAGCTGCTCCGCCGCCGTCTCGAATCCGTCCTCCTCCCCGCCTTGCCGCCATCCGACGAAGGGGTTCGAGCCGTGAAGGACTCCATCGAAGAACTGGACATCATTTTTTCCGAGGCGGAACGCCTCACGACGCTCATCAACGATCTTCTCGACATGGCAAAGCTCGATGCGGGCAAGATGGAATGGCACATGGAATGGTATCATCTCAGCGAGGTGACGGAACAGGCCCTCGCCGCAACGAGGGTTCTTTTCAATGAAGACCTCGTCTCCGTGCGATCCTCCGTGTCCAGATCGCTGCCGGCTCTATACGGGGATCGCAGGCGCATTCTCCAGGTTCTGCTGAACCTCCTCTCCAACGCGGCAAAATTCACCCTTTCGGGCGAGGTTCTCGTTTCCGCAACACTTCTGGGCGATGAGGTCGAGGTGAGCGTCGCCGACACAGGCATCGGCATTCCACCGGAGAACCTGCTCTCCATTTTCGAAAAGTTTCGCCAGGTCAACGAAGGGCCGGAACAGCATCACCAGGGTACAGGACTAGGGCTTTCCATCTGCCGGGAAATCGTGGAATATCATGGAGGGCGCATCTGGGCGGAAAACGCCCCGAAGAGAGGGAGCGTCTTCCGGTTCACACTTCCCGTGAGGATCGGAGACGATGAAGAAACGTTTTCATCCCCACATTCCGTTCTTTTCCGATAGACATTCCTTCCAGCCCCTCGGAAGGAATGTCAGGCGCTGCAGGAAGGAGCAAGACATCATGGTACCCTTCACGAAAATGCACGGCAACGGAAACGATTTCCTCGTTCTGGAGAACCTTGGAACAGCTCTCGAAGACGACCTTCTCTCCGCTCTCGCAACGGCCCTGTGCGAACGGCGGCATTCCCTCGGAGCCGATGGCATTCTCGTGGTCGAGCCCTTCCGGGACAGGAATCTCCGTATGCGCATCTTCAACGCCGACGGCTCCGAGGGAGAGATGTGCGGCAACGGAGCCAGATGCTTCGCCCGTTACGCGGCAGCCCGGAAACTGGCACCTCCGGAGATGATCTTCGAAACTCTTGCGGGACCCATCACCGCCAACGTGACCGAGTCGTCCGTCATCATCGGCATGGGAAAGGTGTCTCTGAAGGAAGCGCTCTTCAACCACCTCTGGACCGACGGGGAACGCTCTCTCCCGCTCAACGCCCTTACCGTCGGTGTCCCCCACTGCGTCGTCTTTCCCGAGCATCCCGAGGAATGGACACCGGAACAAATCACGCTGCTCGGCAGAGCCCTCGACCGACCTACTCCGCTCTTCCCCTCGGGGACAAATGTGAACGTCGCCACAAGACTCTCTTCCTCCTCACTCCGCGCCACCACCTACGAGCGCGGCGTGAACGCCGTCACCCGCTCGTGCGGTACGGGCTCCATCGCCTCGGCACTCGTGGCAGCCCGCTTGTTCGGCATGGCGTCACCCATCCGGGTGGAAAACCCCGGGGGTGTGAACACCGTCCATTTCGAGGAGAGCGAGGAGGAACTGGTCTTCCGGGTCCGTCTCGAAGGAAGAACGACCTTCGTCGCCGAAGGCATGCTCTCCACCGAAGGGCTTCGGGAACGCCTGTCCCCAGAACATTTCGCACGCCTCGACAAGGCGATTCGCCACGGCTGACCATGTCTCCCCGGAGAGCCATCCCCGCCGGAGGCAAGAAGAAAATTCCTCCGGAAAAACAGGACAGGAACAGGCCGTTCCGGATCGAAAAAAGGCTTTCGGGACGGATGTTCCTCTTCCTGTGCCTTCTCCGGGTAGCCTTCACGACATTTCCCGCCATGGCCGGAGAAACTGCGGAAACGCGTTTCGGGAACGAGAAAGCGATTTTCGTCTTCGCCCGGGGCGGAGATTCCATCGACCTGGACCCTCTCACCATGGAGGACGCGGAGAGCGCCAAGGTGTGTTTCCAGGTCTGCGAACCCCTTGTCAGGATCGTCTTCACCCCGGCCGGACAGGTTCTTCCACAACTGACTCCATGGCTCGCCAGCTCTTGGGATGTGGCTCCCGACGGAAGGACCTGGACCTTCTTTCTTCGGAAAGGGGTGCTCTTCCACGACGCCACCCCCTTCGACGCCGAGGCGGTCCTCTTCAACCTGAGACGAGGCGTCGATTCCGGCCTCTGGCACTATGATTTCGAAAAAATGGAGGCACTGGACACCTGCACAGTGCGGTTGCGCCTCTCCGTCCCCGTCACTCCTTTCGTTTTTCTCTCGAACCTTCCGTTGATGGTTTCCCCGGAAGCCACCCGGAAAAGAGAAGAGGCGTTCCTCCGGGAACACCCCGTGGGAACGGGGCCGTTTCGCTTCAAGGAGTGGCGCAGGCGAGAGTACATCCTCCTCGAACGCTTCAACGACTACTGGGGTGACAAGGCTCGCATGGACGGCGTGCTCTTTCGTCTCATCGAATCCCCCCTGGAACGACTGACAGCATTGCGTTCCGGGGACATCGACGCCTTCGACGGCGTCACGCCGGAGGTGCTTCAGCGAATGACGCCCACGGATCGGGAACACCTCCGGCTCTTCTCCCAACCGGGCATGAATGTGGGGTTTCTCACCATGGACACGCAGCGCAAACCCTTCGATGACCCCAGAGTACGACGCGCCGTGGCCATGGCGATCGACAAGAAGCGACTCGTGGCGGAGGTTTTTCGGGGTCTCGGTATACCCGCGGAGAACATGGTCCCGCCGAACAGTTTCGCCTTCGCTCCGGAACTCCGTGCACTCCCCCATGACCCAACAAGAGCGAGGGCACTCCTCGTTCAGGCCGGACTCGAAAACGGCTTCGACACGGAATTGAACGTCCTCCCCATTCCGCGCCCCTACATGCCCGACGGCGATGGCGCGGCGATTCGCATCCAGGAAGATCTGGGTAGAGTTGGCATTCGGGTAACCCTCGTCCGCAAGAATTGGGAGGACTACCTGGATGATGCCTACAACCACCGATATCCGCTTCTGCTCGACGGATGGATCGGTACGACGGGAGACCCGGACGACTTCCTGTACGCCCTCTTCAGGAGTGACAGCGTAGACAATCTCAGTCGCTACAAGAACGACGACTACGACCGGTTCGTCATCAGCGCCCGCCGTTCCTGGGATCCGGAGGAGCGGTTCATCAGCTATTTCCGGGCGCAGCAGCTCCTTCGTAATGAGGTCCCCGCCGTTCCCCTGGCACACGGGTACAATCTCGCCCTGACAAGGAAAAACGTGGAAGGATTCCGCCTCTATGCCACAGGAGAATATCGTTTCTCGGAAATCTCGCTTACAATTCCATCCAAGGCGAAAGCACATAGAGAGTTTTCCGCACCCCCGGATCTTTCCGGAACAACGGCAACATTGCCGAAGGAGGAGAAAGACGAGTGAACGGACACATTTACGATTTCGACACGATCTACGACCGAGTTCCCACCTACGCGAAAAAGTGGCATCCATCCTCTCTGGAGCCGATCTTCGGCTCCGGCGACGTGCTTCCCCTGTGGATCGCCGACATGGATTTCGCGGCTCCACCTGAAGTGGTGGCGGCACTCCGGGAACGGACGGAGCATCCCGTGTTCGGATACACCATGCGTAGCCCCGCGTTCTTCGAATCCGTGGCGGCATGGACGGAACGACGCTATGGTTGGGAAATCCATCCCGACTGGATCGTGCCCTGCCCCGGCGTGGTTCCCGGCATCGCTCTGACGATCCGGGCCTTTACGCTCCCCGGCGAGGGGGTTGTCATCCAGAGCCCCGTGTATCCCCCGTTCTTCGAAAGCATCAACAAGAACAACCGCGTCACCACCGTCAATCGTCTCGTCGAAAAAAACGGAACCTGGGAAATGGATCTGGACGACCTCGAGAGATGTCTTGGAGAAAACGCCTCTCTGCTCCTCAGCTGCAGCCCCCACAATCCCGTGGGACGGGTCTGGAAACGGGCGGAACTCGAGGCCATGGCGGAGCGTGCGCTCCGCTCGGGAACACTTCTCGTCTCCGACGAGATCCACGCGGACATCGTCTTCAGAGGTCACGCACATCTTCCTCTGGCCTCCCTCGCACCGGAGGTCGCCGCACGAACGGTGACACTCCTCGCCCCGAGCAAGACCTTCAATATCGCGGGACTGCAGACGTTTCTGGCGATCATCCCTGACCCGGATCTGCGCCGTGCCTTCAGAAACGAACTGGAGAGCCTACACCTCGAAGGAGGCAATCTCTTCGGCATGCTCGCCCTCGAAATCGCCTACGGAAAGGGTGAACCCTGGCTGGAGGCACTCCTCGCCTACCTCGAAGACAACCTCGACTTCCTCGGAAATTTCCTGCGGGACCGTCTTCCTTCGGTCGGCTACGTCCGACCCGAGGGCACCTATGTGGCGTGGCTCGATTTCCGCGCACTGGGACTCGCCCCGGAGGAGCTGCAGCGCTTCCTCGTCCATGAGGCGCGCCTGGCCCTCAACGCCGGAACGAGCTTCGGCCCCGGCGGTGAAGGCTTCGCCCGCCTCAATTTCGCCTGCCCGCGGACGCTTTTGTCGGAAGCCTTGACGCGTCTCGCCGATGCCGTGTTCCGCCTGGAGGGAAGGAGGTGCTGCCCGACAGAGGCGTAACGAGCACTTCGTGACGTGCGCTTTGAGATCCCTGCCGGCGAAAACGGCAGGAACGGCGGCCGCATCCGGCGGCAATGCCCGTCGGAGTCCGGCATCACCGAGAAAGGGCAACAATCTCGAGGAGGGATTCGAAAGCCATGAAAAAGTTCGCGATAGTTCTCGCCTGTGCCGTGTTGTGTCTCTTCGTCGGTACCGCCCTTGCGGAGGAAGTCGTCAAGATCGGACACACCGTCTCTCTCACGGGAGGAGCCTCCATGTGGGGGCAGTCCGAGAAGCGGGCACTGGAGATGCTCATCGAAAAACTCAATGCCGAAGGCGGTGTGCTAGGCAAGAAAATCGTCCTCGTCTCCTACGACAACCGGAACGACGCGGTGGAAGCGGTGAACGTGGCACGGCGCCTCGTGGAGGACGGTGTCGTGGCCGTCATCGGCCCCGCCCAGAGCGGCAATGCCATCGCCTCGGCACCGATTTTCGAAAAGGCGCAGATTCCCATGGTGGTCACCACCGCCACGAACCCCTACGTGACGCTGGACAAGAAGACCGGAAAGATCCGTCCCTTCGCCTTCCGCCCCTGCTTCATCGATCCCTTCCAGGGAACCGTGGCGGCTCGTTTCGCCTTCCGCGACCTCAAGGCGAAGACCGCGAGCATCCTGTACGACGTTGGAAGCGATTACGGCCAGTGGCTCGCCAAATATTTCGAGGAGGCCTTCGTCAAGGAAGGCGGCAAGGTCGTCGCCAAGGAGGCCTTCCGCACGGATGAACTCGACTACCGGGCGCAGCTCGGCAAGATGAAGGAACTCAATCCCGACGTGATCTTCATCCCCACCAGCCAGAAGGAAGCGGCCATGGCGGCCAAACAGGCCCGGGATCTCGGTATCAAGGCGGTGCTCCTCGGCACGGACAACTGGGGCAGCCCAGATCTGATCGAACTCGGCGGTAGTGCCATCGACGGCGGCTTCTTCGTGAACCTCACGGACCTCGCGGATCCGGACATTCAGGACTTCGTCGCGGAATATCGCCAGAAGTTCGGCGAGGACCCGGTCCTTCCAAACCCCGTCATGGCCCAGGACGCGCTCCTGCTCATCGTGGACTCCATCAAGCGGGCGAATTCCTTTGAAGGCCCCAAGATCGCCGAGGCCATGGCCAACACGGTTGGACTCAAGGTCACCAGTGGCACGCTCACCATCGACCCCACCACCCATGATCCTCTGGACAAGCCCGCAGTGATCCAGAAGGTGGACGTGACGAACAACTCTTTCCCCTTCCACATGAAGTTCTATCCCCAGGACGTGAAGTAGCGGAGACCCGCCGGGAAACCCGGGAAAAAATCCCCTCTCCGACGCTGCGGGGATCGTTTTTTCGGAAACTCCGGAAAACGATCCCCGCAACGGGAGGAACGAATCAGGGAAAGGAGTCGCTCATGCTCCTGCAGACGCTCATCACGGGACTGTCCATCGGAGGGATCTACGCCCTCATGGCTGTCGGCTATTCTCTCGTCTTCAGCGTGCTCAACTTCAGCAACTTCGCCCACGGCGCAGTGATCATGCTCGGCGCCTACATCGGACTCGGGGTGGTTCGCTTTCTCGCTCCGGCCCTTCTTCCCGCGGTGGCCATCGCCATGATCGGCGCGGGCCTCCTCGCGGTTCTCAACGAGCGTCTCGCCTACTCCCTGCTCCGACGACGCAAGGCTCCCTCCCTCTACCTCATGATCAGCGCCATGGGATGCGCCGTCCTGCTGGAAAATCTCGTGTACGCCACCATCGGATCCCGTTTCTACGCCTACCCGGAGTTCTTCGCCACGTCGGTGGTGACCCTCGCGGGAAGCACCGTGAGCCTCCTGGATCTCTTCGCCTTCATTTTTTCCATCGGCGCCATCGGAGGACTGCATCTCTTCCTTACCCGCACCAAGACAGGAATCGCCATCCGCGCGGGCGTGGCGGACATGACCATGTGCTCCCTCATGGGGGTGAACCTGGACCGCCTCATCGCCGTGGTCTTCTTCCTCGCCGGAGCGTTCGCCGGTGTGGCGGGCATCTTCCTCGGCATCAAGTACCTGGTCTATCCCACCATGGGATGGATCACCAACAAAGCCTACATCGCCGCCGTCATCGGAGGGCTGGGAAGCCTTCCGGGGGCACTCATCGGCGGGCTCATTCTCGGCATCGTGGAAACCCTCGTCTCCACCTATATTTCCAGCGTCTATCGCGATCTCTTCAGCTTCGGCCTGCTCATCGCCCTGTTGCTCTATTTGCCCAACGGTCTCCTGGGACGCGAGACAGGAGAAAAGGTATGACCCAAGGAACGAAGCACATCCGTTCCCACGCCAAGGAGGCGACCCAAGCATGAACTACATTCTCTCCATCGTCACCCTCGCGTGCATCAACATGGTGGCCGTCCTCGGCGTAGCGGTCTTCACGGGATTCACCGGACTCTTCTCCCTGGGACACGCCGCGTTCGTGGGCATCGGCGCCTACACGTCAGCCATCCTCACCTACTACTACGACGCACCTTTCGCTCCGTCCCTCGTGGCGGGCATGATCGTCGCCGCCTGCGTGAGCCTCATCATCGGCATTCCCACCCTCAAGGCGAAACTGCGGAGCGACTATTTCGCCATCGCCATTCTGGGCTTCGGCGAAGGACTCCGGGTCCTGCTCGAAAATCTCGAGATCACCAACGGCGCCAGAGGGCTTCCGGGCATCGAACCCCACACGACACTTCCCGCGGTGCTTCTCGCTCTGGCGCTTTCCATCTGGGGCGTTCGGAACTTTCTCACCTCCCGATGGGGCAGCGCCTGCATCGCCATCCGGGAAGACCCCGTGGCGGCGGAAATGGCGGGGGTCAATCTCTTCCGCACCCGTCTCCTCTCCCTGCTCGTGAGCGCCGCCCTCTGCGGCCTCTCGGGAGGGCTTCTGGCGCATTATCTCTCGTTCATCCAGCCCGTCATGTTCACGCTCGTGCAGTCCACCATGCTTCTCGCCACGGTCATCGCCGGAGGCATGGGGAGCATCTCCGGCCCTCTGCTCGCCTCGTTCATCTTCATCGCCCTCCCCGAGGCACTCCGGGTGGCCCAGATCTGGCGCCTCGTCGCCTACGGACTCGTGCTGGTCACCATCGTGGTCTACCGTCCTCAGGGATTGATGGGTTACACGGAGCTTCCGACGGTTCTGCGAAAATTCTTCGCCCCAGGCAAATCTTCTGCGACGCTTTCCACCATGCCGGCTTCGCCTCGGGAAAAATCCACCGGAGCGGTCCCAAAGACCGAGACAGCGCCTTCCTCCTCCGGCGAGGGGGAGAAACCACCCCTGCTCCGCCTGGAGCACCTCACCAAGAACTTCGGTGGCATCCGTGCCGTGGATACTCTCTCTCTGTCCGTTCCCGAAGGAGCCGTCTACGGCATCATCGGGCCGAACGGAGCGGGAAAGACCACAGTCTTCAACCTCATCACCCGGGTCTACCGCCCCGATGCAGGAGTCATTCTTTTCCGGGAGAGATCGCTCCTCGGTCTCGCTCCGGACGCCATCGTCCACGAGGGCATCGCCCGAACGTTCCAGAACATCCGGCTCTTCAACCGCCAATCCTGCCTGGAGAACGTACTCACCCCCCTTCGGCAGCGCGCTTCCTACGGTGTAGCCTCGGCGATCCTGCACCTGCCCTCGGTGGGACGCGCCGAGAGGGAACTGAAAACCCGGGCCATGGAACTGCTCACCGAGATGGAACTCGCCGCCTACGCGGACGCACCGGCGGCAACCCTGCCCTACGGTCTCCAGCGCAAGCTCGAGATTGCCCGCGCTCTCGCGATGGGTCCCTCCCTCCTCCTCCTGGACGAACCGGCGGCGGGAATGAACCCCGAAGAGACCCGGGCGCTCTCCGCGCACATTCAGGAGATTCACCGGCGCTTCTCCCTGACGATCCTCGTGATCGAACACCACATGGACCTCATCATGCACATCTGCTCACGCATCGCCGTCATCAATTTCGGTGCCCTCCTCGCCGAGGGAACGCCCGAGGAGATCCGCAAGGACGAACGCGTTCTCGAAGCCTATCTTGGAAAGGGGAAGAGCGATCATGCCGCGTGAGTCGGATCACACCGTCCCGAACAGCGCCGCTCCCGAGACGGAGTCCGCCGGAACGGCTCCGGAAAGCGCATCGAAGCCCTTGCTCGTCGTGGAGGCCCTCGACGTGCACTACGGAAAGATCCACGCGGTTCGGGGCGTCTCCTTCGCGGTGGCTTCGGGAGAGATCGTGTCCATCGTCGGCGCGAACGGTGCGGGGAAATCCACCATCATGTGGGCGCTCACGGGAGTCGTCCGTTCATCGGGAGGTCGAGTCCTCTGGGACGGCGAGCCACTGCCGAAATCCCCCCACGAGGTCGTCCGAAAAGGACTGGCCCTCGTTCCGGAGCGGCGTCGCCTTTTCGCCCCCCTTACGGTTCGGGAAAATCTCGTCATGGGCGCCTATCTTCGCAAAGACAAGAATGTGGACAAGGACTACGAGCGGATCTTCACTCTCTTTCCCGTTCTGCGCCAGCGCCTCGGCCAGCTCGCGGGCACCCTTTCAGGTGGGGAGCAGCAGATGCTCGCCATTTCCCGGGCGCTCCTGAGCGCCCCGCGGATGCTCCTCTTCGACGAGCCCTCCCTGGGACTGGCGCCACGCATTGTGGAACAGCTCATGGAGACCATTGTGGAACTCCGCAATTCGGGCATCACCGTGCTCATGGTAGAACAGAACGCCGTGCAGGCCCTGGAGATCAGCGATCGGGCTCATGTCCTTGAAGCCGGAGCGCTCGTGAAGGGAGGAACGGGAAAAGAGCTGCTCGACGACCCGGCGGTGCGCTGCGCCTATCTGGGAGAAATCGCCCAGGATGCAACCGCCTGATATCCAGACCGCCGGAACGGAGCGCGAACCGACCTCGTCCTGGTAAATCTCTTCCGGAGCGGCCAGGAACAGAGCGACGGCCCCGAAAAGCAATGCCCCGGAAAACGCTTCCGCACCCGAAAACAGCTGCCGTTGCACTCCGGACGTGGAAATCCGGAGTGCAACGCTCCGAAAAAACCACACCCCATGCCCACCGGAGTTTTTGCGTCGGAGGATCGGCAGCCTTCTCGGAAACGGACTCGAATGGAACCGGCGTTTTGGTATGGTTTCGACGGTGCACCTTGGAGGAAACCAATACCGCCGATTCGTGTATAATTTCCGCATTATGGCTGCCGAACAGATCTCCCCAACGGGAAAAGCCTCTCCGTCCATGCCGCAGGCGCCCGCATCAGGATCCTTGCTACGGGCGCTCCGCTCCCGGAATTATCGACTCTTCGTCACGGGACAGAGCGTCTCCCTCATCGGGTTCTGGATGCAACGGATCGCCATGAGTTGGCTCGTCTACCGCCTCACCGATTCCCCCGTAGCCTTGGGAATCGTCGATTTTGTGGGACAGGTTCCCATACTTCTTTCCCTTTACACAGGCGTTCTGCTCGAAAAATGGGATCTCCGGAAGACCGTTTTCGTCTGCCAGTTTCTCTCCATGTGCCAAGCTTTCATCCTCGCGGCGCTGACGCTCACGGGGAGGGTCCAGTATTGGCACGTTGTGGTTCTCTCATGCTTCATGGGGTTCATCAATGCCTTCGAACTCCCCGCCCGACAGTCCTTCGTCATCTTTATGGTGGACGACAAACAAGACCTTGGGAATGCCATCGGTCTCAATTCCTCCATCTTCAATCTCGCACGGCTCCTGGGTCCCACCTTGGGAGGCATCACGATCGCCACTGTGGGCGAAGGAATCTGTTTTCTCCTGAACGGCGTTTCTTATCTGGCGACTCTGGTCGCCATCGCCCTTATGCGCCTCACCCGGAAGCCCATCGCAAAACCCGACGAAGAAGACGGCGTCCGACAGAGCAAGATGGCGGACTTCCGCGAGGGATGGCGCTACGTCACCACCTTCGAACCCATCCGGGACATCCTCCTCGCTCTGGCGCTCCTCTCCATCTTCGGCCTTCCCTACCTGATCCTGCTTCCCGTCTTCGCCCGGGAAATCCTTCACGGCGGTCCAAAAACGCTGGGTTTTCTCCTTACCGCATCAGGGGTCGGCGCATTGACGGGTTCGATCATGATCGCGCTCCGAAAGACTCCCGTCGGACTCAGCAGGGTTGTGGCCTATACGCTCACGGGATTCGGATGCGCCACCGGGGCCTTCGCCCTTTCCCGGTGGTTTCCGCTCTCCCTTCCTCTCATGGCGTTTGTGGGCTTTGCCATGGTGGTGACCCTCGTCTCCTGTAATACCCTCGTACAGACTCTCGTGGACGACGACAAACGCAACCGCGTCATGGGAATCTATATCTTCGCCCTCAATGGAATGGGCCCTGCGGGAAGCCTCCTTCTCGGCTGGCTTGCCTCCATCATAGGTGCACCACTCGCCCTTGCGTCGGGTTCCGCAATCTGTATCGTCACGGGCATCGTCTTCTGGCGCAGGCTGCCCCGTCTCTGGACCCAAGCCGTTCCCATCTACCGAGCAAAGGGACTGCTTCCCCAGGAAGACGCCTTCGAAAATGCCCCCTCCGCGGGGGCTGAACCGGCGTCCGCTTCGACCTCCACAACGTAGCCGAAAAACACTTTTTGGAAAGCGCTTCTTCTTTTGGTATAGCGATCAGCGATCCGAGTGACGTTGAGACTCTCGTGCTGGGGCTCGCGCAATACGCCGTTATAGCTGATGGCTTCTGTTTTCCGGTTGTTCTCCGGAAAACAGGAGTTTTTTATCTTCTTCGCTTTTTTGCTTCTGGGAGGAATGTTGAGAACTGTGTTCGCCATTGAGTCATGCAAGAGGAAGTTGCGTTGTGTGCGTCACGTTGTGCAAAAAGGTTTTTAGGGCCGCCAGCGGCCGCCAGCGGCGATGAGCCGCACTTTTTCAGGAGTTCTTTTTTTTTGTTTGATCAACAAATCTGTGTTGAGGTAGCGACTGGATTTCAGCATTTCAGCCATACCTCGTGGATTTTGACGCACAGTACCCGTACGTGTCGCTTGTCCTCCCGGTTGCTGCCGATGGGGAAATCTGTATCGTCCGGAAACGTCCCGCTCCGCTCTTAGAGGGTTCCTCGTAGCGGACGTCTGAATTCTGTACAATGCCCGTCCGTTGTCTTTTCGACGGAGAAAAAACGGTCTCCCGAAAATCGGCGCAGCACTTTCCACCTTCGACCGTTGCCTTTCCAACCCTTTGGAAATCTCTGAATAAGGCTGCGTCAGCCCCGCAGGGCGCCTCGCAGAGCCTGATGCGATCCGAGTCAAGGGAAAGCGAAAGGTTTTTATTCAGGGCTTCCTTTGGATTTACCCCAATGCCACGCCTAGAGAACGTCATGGTCTTTTCTGTAAAGATGAGAACACCTGTTACGAAGGAGGAACGAGCATGAAACACATCGGCCTCATCGCCCACGACGAATGTAAATCCGATCTTTTGAAATGGGTGGGGAAACACCTGACGGCCCTCGAACCGCACCATCTTTTCGCCACGGGAACCACCGGCGGGTTACTCACGGAGACCTATCCGAACCTCCTCGTCTCCCGTTTCCGCAGCGGCCCGCTTGGAGGAGACCAGCAAATGGGCTCGGCCATCGCCGAAAAGACCATCGACCTGCTTATTTTCTTCATCGATCCTCTGGGAACGCATCCCCACGATGTGGACATCAAGGCGCTTTTGCGCCTGGCGGTTCTCTACGACGTGCCCTCGGCCTTCAACGAGGCCACGGCGGACTTCCTCGTGTCAAGTCCGCATTTTCAGGGCCCCTACGAACCACACGAAAGGGACCATGGCAAATATCTGGCCCGCTTCGCCGCGAAAAATCGGACCTCTCAGTGACGGACAACCGCCTCTTCGGGACACTTGCCCAGGGGCATTCCGCCACCAGCCGTCCCCGTTTTCTTCCGCCCCAGAAGAACCAGGGCCACACCCACAAGGATGACGCCCATGGCGGCCAGGTGGTGGAGCGTTACGGTCTCGCCCAGCAGCCACCAACCGAGGAAAGAGGCGATGACGGGATTCGTGAAGGCATAACTGGTCGCCACGGAGGCGCGGGTGGTACGCAGCAGATAGAGATAGACGGAAAACCCCACGATGGATCCCAGCGTCACCAGGTGCAGCGCCCCGAGAATTGCCGCGGGCGGCAGGGGCCAGACCGGGCGTTCTCCCAGGAGCATGCCCACGGCAAAAACTTGCACTCCTCCCACGATCATCTGTACCGCCGAGCCGAGAGGGCGATGAAACGCCGGCAGGACACGGTTGAAGGATGAACCGATGCCCCATGTGGCCGCCGCGGCGAGCAGAAAGAGACTTCCCGTGAGATTGCCCCGAAGCCCCTGGTCGAGATGGAGGAACACCACCCCAGCCACACCTACGGCCATGCCCAGAAGTTCCGTCCGTCCCGGCATGGTCCGTTCCAACAGAGAACTTGCCAGCACCGCCCAGAGAGGCACCGTGGAGACCACCGTGGCAGTCATGGCGGAGGAGACCGTGAGCTGTCCCACGGTAGTAAAGCCGGACCCGCAGATGAAGAGCAGAATTCCCACCCAGAACGCCTGCCTCCACTCCCTTGACGTCATGGGAGGCTCGCCGCGGAAACGCAGCCATGCGTAGAGGATCACGCCGGCGACGAAGAAGCGTACCGCGTTGGCCAGAAAAGGCGGAAACCCCTCCAGGGCGAGGCGGTTCGCCAGGAAGATGGAACCCCAGCAGAGATAGAGGGTCACCAGGGCGGCCCAGGTCTTGAGAGAGAAGGAATCCTGTCGCGTTCTGCCGGATGACATGCGGAAAACACTCCTTTTGACGGATCGATGCGGGATGGACTGCCCGAGAGGAAGTCTACCACGAATCCGCCCCCCGAAGCGCAAACCCATTTCCTCAAAAGGGGCTTGAAGTGTCACGTCAAACGCAACGGAAATGGAGCCAGCTCCCGACAGACGGCCGCCAAACACCATGAAAACCCTTTTACACAACTTGACGCACACAACTTTTATTCAGGGCTTCCCTAAAAAGGGAACATCATGAAACGCGGCGGGCCAGAGCGCTTCCGTGCGGCTCCGGCCCGTTCGTCCTGCTTCGATTTTTTTCGATGCTCTCAGTCCACGATGAGGAGCTTCACGCCCTCCTCCGTGGAGGAACGGTGGGGCTCCGCTCCGTCCGCCACGAGGTAGCACATGCCCGGCGTCAGCTCGTACTTTCTGCCGTCCTTGAGCTCCGACGTGAAGGAGCCCTCCAGAACGTACACCACGTGTCCCTTCTCGCACCAGTGGTCCGCCAGATAGCCCGGCGGATAGACGACGATGCGCACCCGCACGTTCCCCTGTTTCACCACTTTCCAGAGGGCGTTGCCGCCGATGCCGCTGTGCTCCTCCGCGGGCAGGCTCTCCAGATCCACCGTCTGAAACGGAATGTCCCTCAGCTCCATGAACGCCTCTTCTCCTTTCCAACCCAACCTTCCGGCGCATTGCTCCGCCGGTCCGGCGGTGTGGCCGCGACGAAGAAGGGGAACGTCAACGGCCGCACGCGTCTTCTCTCTCGGTCGCGCGGAGATCCGCAGTGTTCGCGGCTCCTCGTCCGCGCCGCCTCAGTTGCCGTCGCCCCGGAAGAGGCCGCCGATATTGGGAAGAACGGATCCCTCGTCCTTGCCGCCCGAGCCCAAAAGCATTCGCGAGGCGAGCCGGGAGAAGGGCAGGGACTGGAGCCACACCTTGCCGGGTCCCTGGAGATGGGCGAAGAAAAGCCCCTCGCCGCCGAAGAGGGCAGTCTTGATGTTCCCCGCCTGGCGCACGTTGAACTGCACCGAGGGGGCGAAGGCCACCACGCACCCCGTGTCCACGTCGAGGGCCTCGCCGGGAGCGAGTTCGCGCTCCATCAGGGTGCCGCCGGCGTGGACGAAGACCATGCCGTCCCCGTCGAGACGCTGCATGATGAACCCCTCGCCGCCGAAGAGCCCCGTGAGGATCTTCTTCTGAAGATAGATGCCCACGGCGACGCCCTTGGCGGCGCAGAGGAAGCTGTCCTTCTGGCAGATGAGGGTTCCGCCCAGGTCGTCCAGATGCAGGGGAAGGATGTTCCCCGGATAGGGGGCGGCGAAGGCGACCTTGGCCTTGCCCTGTCCGGTGTGGGTGAAGAGGGTCATGAAAAGGCTCTCCCCCGAGAGGACCCGCTTGCCCGCGCCCATAAGCTTGCCCATGAACCCGCCGCCCGAGGACGAGGCGGACCCGTCGCCGAAGATGCTCTCCATGGAGATGCGGGGATCCTTGTACATCATGCCCCCCGCCTCGGCGACGACGCTCTCGCCGGGATCGAGCTCGATCTCCACATACTGCATCTCCGTGCCGAAGACGCGGAAATCCACCTCGTCGGCCTTGCGCCGGGCAACGGAGGGAGGTGGGGGCGGTGCCGCAAAGGCGCTCCGCAGCTCGTCCACGGCACTCATGGGAAGCCACTCCGCATAGCCCTGCCGCCAGGCGAATCCCGACGGGTCCTTCGCCACCCGCTCCGCCGCCTGTTCCGTCGTGTAGGGGCCTTCCTGCTTGCCGCCGTAACTCAGAAACCATTCCGCCATCGTCGTTTTCGCTCCTTCTTCATCGATATCGATATCGACGTCCATCGTTCTTCATCGGCCTTCGCCGAAAGGGCGAAGGCCGCGAAAACCTCCAAAAAGCGACGGGGCACCACAAAACCCCGGGCGGAGGCGATGCGCAGAAACAAAAATTCCGAGTGCAGTATAGAATGACTCGGCGGCTCCGTCGAGCGGCTTCGACAGCTTCCCGCACTCAGGGGACATCCATTTCCCGCAGATGTCGTTGTCGTTGCTGTTTCCATGTCCCCGGCTGTTTTTCTCACCCCTTTTCCAACGCAACGCCCTTTCCGGAAAAACCACCGGAATGCACACGCACGGGTTCTTCCGCTTTCTGTTATGATTGTGCAGCAAAGAAGAATACCCGCTTTAAGAACTCCAGGGAAGGCAGCTTTCGGTTTTTGCGCAAAACAAGCGCGCAGGAAGGGGGCTTCCGTCATGTCCGTCCGAAATCCGTTCCCGTCCCCTCTCCCCCCCGACTCCGACAAAACCGGCGACGCCCGGAGCACCTCCACATCCGGCACGGCGGCGCGGCGACATCTCTTTCTGCGCACTTTCGCGCTCACCATGCTCCCCGTGGCGGTTCTCCTCGCCCTGCTCGCTTTCCTCATCTTCCGACAGGTCGTTCCCACCCTGAAAAAAAAGTCATCTGCAGCAGAAGCGCGAACTCTGCCGACGCCTCGTACAGGTGCAGATCTCGGACCTCCGTGCCCGGGCCGAAGACGTCCGCCGGGGGCTCCGGCAGCTCGAAGAAGTTCAGGACCGGGCGTTGAGCTTCCTGAGACGGCACCGCTTCGGCGACGAGGGAAAAGACTATTTCTGGGTCATGGACGCCCGCACCATGCGCCTTCTCATGCACCCCTACCGCCCCGACCTGGAGGGTGTGGACCCAAGCACCGCCCAGGGACCGGACGGCAACATGCTGCTCGACATCACGACCCGAATCTCCAGGGCTGTGGACAACCCCGGGAGAGCGGGGTACGTGGACTACAAATGGCACCTCAAGGACCAGCTCGACGTGGTGGCGCCCAAGATCTCCTACGTGGAACTCTTCGAGCCCTGGGGATGGGTGGTGGGCACAGGGGTGTATCTGGACGACGTGGCGGCGGATCTCGCCGCATGGCGGCAGCGCCTCACCGACATGGGTCTTCTTGCGCTGCTCGTCGCCTGCGCCATCGCCCTTCCCCTGAGCTACCGCTCCGCCGCGCTCCGGAGCCGCGAGAAGGAAGCCCAGACGACCATCCGCCGCACGGAGGAGCGCTTCCGCACGGTCTTTGCGACCAGCCCGATGGGCATCGCCGTGAACCGCATGAAGGGGGGCGCCTTCCTCGACGTGAACCCCGCCTTCGAGCGCCTCACGGGATTCTCCCGGGAAGAGCTGCTCGGACGCAACGCCCTGGAGGTGGGTATCTTCGGGGCCTCCCAGACGCAACAGCTGAAGAAGTTCTACGAGACCATCCGCAGGGAGGGCCAGATCCCCCGGTACACGGCGGTGGCCTACCGGAAGGACGGAGCGGAGCTGCACATCCTTCTCTCGGCATGTCTGATCGACGTGGACGGTGAAACATGCCTTCTCACCACATCCATGGACGTGACGGACGCGCACCGCCTGGGCGAGGCCAACGCGGAACTCGAGGCGCGCATCCGGGAGCGCACGGAATCCCTGGACGCCCTGGACGAGGCGTTCCGGCAGAAACTGCGCGCTCTGGACCGGGCGGAGCGGCAGCTTGCCCTGGCGACCAAGGTCTTCGAGCACGCCGACGAAGCGGTGATGATCACCGACCGGGAGGCGACCATTCTCTCCGTGAACCCAGCCTTCACGGCCATCACGGGCTATTCTCCC
Source organism: Aminiphilus circumscriptus DSM 16581 (assembly GCF_000526375.1). Taxonomy (NCBI): domain Bacteria; kingdom Thermotogati; phylum Synergistota; class Synergistia; order Synergistales; family Aminiphilaceae; genus Aminiphilus; species Aminiphilus circumscriptus. The sequence continues at coordinate 663,642 of NZ_JAFY01000005.1, forward strand.
GCGGAGGCGCTGGGCAGGAATCCCCGCATCCTCAAGTCAGACCGGCACGACAAGGCGTTTTTCGAAGAGATGTGGCAGACCCTCGCGGAGCACCATTCCTGGAGCGGCGAAATCTGGAACCGACGCAGAAACGGCGAGGCCTTTCCGGCGATGCTGCACATCGTGGCCTGCACGAACGACGAAGGGGAGGTCACCGAGTACATCGGCACCCTCCAGGATCTGAGCGAGCTGCACAGCAGCCGGAACAAGCTGCTCTACCAGGCCTTCCACGACGGGCTCACGGAACTGCCCAACCGCTTTCTCTTCGAGGAGCGCCTCGCTCTTGCCTGTGAGAACGCCCAGTCGAGCGGAGGCATGCTCGCGGTGGTCCATCTGGGCCTGGATCGCTTCGGAACGGTGAACAAGACACTGGGCTTTCCCACGGGCGACGCACTCCTCCGGGAGGCAGGAGAGCGCCTTCAGGAGACGGTGGAGAGCAAAGCGGAGGTGGCCCGCTTCGGCGGCGACGAGTTCGTGGTACTCCTTTCCGGCGTGGAGGATCTGGGGCAGAGCGTCGGCACGGTGGAGCGCATGCTCGACGCCCTGCGACGCCCCTTCGTCCTGGGGACGGAGGCCGTCCAGGTGAGCGCCAGCGCCGGAATGGCCCTGTACCCCCGGGACGGAGAGACGCCGGAGATGCTGCTCCAGAACGCCGCCCTCGCCATGGAGCGGGCCAAGCGCGAAGGAGGCAACACCTATCGCCTCTTCACGGAGCTGCTGGACAAGCAGGTGCAGCGCCGTCTGCGCCTGGAGGCCCAGCTCCGCCGGGCCGTTGCCACGGGAGAGTTCGTGCTCCACTACCAGCCGAAAGTCACGGCGGACAGGGGGTTCCCCGTGGGCGCGGAAGCCCTCCTCCGCTGGCGAGACGAAGAGGGACGCATCGTCTCCCCCACGGAGTTCATTCCCCTCGCGGAGGAGATCGGCGAAATCGGCCGCCTCGGCGCCTTTGCCCTCGAGACGGCGTGCCGCACCGCCCTGGAATGGCAACGGAGCGGACACGATCTGGTCATGGCGGTGAACATTTCCCCCAAGCAGTTCGCCGGAGACGATCTGGTGGATCTCGTCCTCGACACGCTGTCCCGCACCGGGCTGGACCCGACGCGGCTGGAGCTGGAGATCACCGAATCGGCCTTTCTGGAAAACCCCACCGCCACGGTGCGCGCCATGGAGCGCCTCGCCTCCAAGGGCGTCCGCTTTTCCCTGGACGATTTCGGCACGGGATATTCCTCCCTGTCGTACATCCGCTTCCTGCCCCTGGCGGGGATCAAGATCGACCGCACCTTCATGACGGACCTGGCAGGAGAACGGACCAGGGCCATCGTCTCCACCATGATTCACCTCGCCCGGGAACTCCGCCTGGAGCTGACCATGGAGGGCGTGGAGACGGCGAAACAGCTCTCGCTTCTGCGGAATCTCGGCTCGGATTTCTTCGTTCAGGGCTATCTCTTCTCCCGCCCGCTCCCCGAGGCGGACGCCCTGACATGGATCCGCACCGCCGCACAAAGACCGGACGAGGAAAGCCCTCGGGAAGGCTGAGGGGCGTCGTCAACGATATGGACGCGTGACAAAGGACGGAGGACAGGATCGCACGGAAAGTCGCAATTGCAATCTCCTGAGGAGGCGCGACGGACACGCGATCAGGGGCGGAAGAGGAGTCGCGTATCTTCTCCCCTTCTTTGTCACGCGTCGCGGGATGCGCATTTCCGGCGAGAAAATTGACGAACAGGGAAGAGGTCGGAAGCGCCTCTTCCCTGTTTGCGTCTGTTTTTCCAGGCCAAAGACAAGGTTTCACGCGGCCGTTTTCCATCCGGCCCTTAGGTTCACGGGACGTCGCTCTTTCTCGTCAACCACAGCAAGGGCCGATCGGTTCGCGGCGCTGTCTCATCCTGAACACGTGGTGCGATGAACGTGTCGGAACGGTCGCTCCGGCGATGCCAGAGCAGGCGTTATTCCGGCAGGGCAACGAGTTTCTGGTCTTCCTCCCGGGCGTTCGAACCCGTCGCCGTCCGGTCGAAGCGGAAGAAGGCCATGCGCGCCTCCAGGTCGGCGCCGAGACGGGAGAGTTCCTCCGCGCCCTGGGCGAGGCGCTCCGCCGCGGCGGCGATCTCGCCCATCTGGTTTCGCATGGTCACCCCCATGGAAGCGGCGTTGTTCACCTTTCCCGCCATGTCCTGCACGGCCCCGGCGATCTCCTCGCTCGACGCGGCCTGCTCCTGGGACACGGCGGCCACGTCCTGGGACGCCAGGGCGATGTGCTCCAGCGCCTCCAGAATACGGCCGATGCGGACCTGTGCCTCCCGGGCGCGCTCTTCCGCGGTCTTGCCCAGCTCCCGGTTGCGCTTTGCTCCGGTGAGGACCGAATCCAGATCCCTGGCGATGATGCCCGCCAGCTCCGCGATGTTCCGCGAGGCACCGTTGGACTCCTCCGCCAGCTTCCGCACTTCCTCGGCGACCACGGCGAAGCCGCGCCCCGCCTCGCCAGCCCGGGCCGCCTCGATGGCGGCGTTCAGCGCGAGCAGATTCGTCTGGTCCGCGATACCCGAGATCTGGGACACGAACTGCTGGATCTTCGCCGCCCGTTGGGCCAGCTCCTCCGCGGCCTTCGCGGAGTCCTCCACCTCCCGGGCCATGGCGGTGATGCTCTCCGTGGTGGACTGCACCGCCTCGAGCCCCGCGTCGCCAGCGTTCTTCGCCTCGTTCACCTGCTCCGCCACGTCGCCGCCCCGCGTTGCGGAAGTCTGCGCTCCCGCGGCGACCTCCTCCACCGAGGCGTTGATCTCCTCTCCCGCGGCGGCGAGGCTCTCCATGATGCTCCCCACCTGCTCCGCTCCGGCGCGGGATTCCTCGACTCCCGCGTTGGTCTCCTCCGCGAGGGCGGAAAATTCCTCCGCCGTGGCGACGACGCCGTCGGCGGTCTCCGCCACGGAACCCACGGCCTCGCGCAATGCCGCAGCCATGCGCTCCAGCGCGGCGGCGATGCGGGCTACCTCGTCCCTGCCCTCCTCGGCGAACCGTACTGTCAGGTCACCTCCGGCAAAGCGGTTCACGAGCCCTTCAAGCCGTGCGAGAGGACGTGTCAGCCCCAGGGTGACGAACCACCCCACAAGCAGGGCCAGCACCAGCGAGGCGACGGTGAGCAGAAGAAGAGTCTGCGCGGCGCTTTCTCCCTTGGCGAGGGCGGCCTGTTCCAGGGTCTCGGCGTTCTTCTGCAGATGCTCCGCGAGCTGGAGAAGCAGGCGCTGGTAGGACGCGCTCGCGGGAGCGGCCTGCTCCTGGTAGAGCGCGTAGGCCTCGGTGTTTTTCCCCTCCATGGCCAGGTCGATGGCTCCCTTTCTGGCGGAGCGATAGATCTGGGCGGCGTCGCGGATGCGCATGAGCAGATTTCGGGAGCGCTCGTCCAGCTCGCTCTTCTCGATGGTGGTCAGGTTCACCTCCACCAGGTTGACGATCTCCTCAAGACGGGCGAGGATGCGCTTTCTCTCTTCCGGATCGGAACTCAGAAGCAGGGCGAAGGCCTGCCCTTCCGCGAGAGCGGCCTGGGCGCGGACTTCCTTGGCCGCCAGAGCGGGAATCATGGCGTCCTCGTAAAGCCCCTTCAGGCTCTCGCCGGAATCGCGGGCCGTCTGGTACCCCACGAACCCAACCAGGGCCGTGAAGGCGAGGGAAAGGAGAATGAGCAGAAACACCTTGCCGAAGGTCTTGACATTGCGGAGCCAGGACATGAAATCACCTCATCGAAAAAGAGATTGCGGCGGCGCCTCGAAACCGGCCACAACCGGCCCGACACGTCCCGCATCACGGAGGTTCCGCCTCATTGCATGAGGAAACGGCACACGGGAGAAAGCTCTTGCGACGACAAGGGAGATGGCCCCACAAAACAAGGTCTGAAGTCATGTAAAAAACAGTTTTTGTCCCGGAGCAGAGAGAAAGACCCCATGTTCGTGAAGAAAACCCCAGAGAGTGTAGCAAAAAAAACCATATACTGTCCACCATGTTTGTTCATTATGTGACAAAGGAACCATGTCCCGGCGGCGAAGCCTCCGGAAAAGATCTTCCGTCACGGGAACGGAATAAAGAGCGCCCCGGCACGCCTCCGGGGGGTAACCCCCGCGATTTCGGACCGAGCGAAGCAAGGAGGCGCGCAAGGGACAAACAAGGAAACAACAAAGACCCCGGCGAAGCATCTCTCCGCCGGGGCTTTTTCGGGTCGTGTCCGTCACGTTGTGCGGAAAGGCCGTCACGGGATTCGGCGGGCGGATCCAAAAGCGAGTTCCACACGGCGCTTCCGGAGCGAGTGCTGCGACGGCGGCGGAGGGTTCTTTCGGGACGCAACCGTCGTCATGGCCACAAAAGTCTGCCGACGTGAGCACTTCGGCGGCAGTGGATTTCTCCTCCGAGGGATCTCGTCGAGCCCGTCCGATCAGCCGCTTCCGCCGAAAAAACGTACCGCTTCCGGATCGCACCCCCGCGCCCCCGGAACAGCCGTAGAGAACGGGATGGAGAACGACGGCAAGTGCCCCGCCGCGTCTCAGAGGGCTCAGGAAATCAGGGAGCCTCGGCGGCAACGCCCGGGCCATAGAGAAAGCCCTCCAGGGAAAAGTTTCGGGGAAGCATGTCGAGATCGGCGTAGACCTCCGCGATGTGCTGCCATCGTGCGACGGTCATCTCCCCCGGGGAAACGGCGTCGATGCGGAGCAGGGGAACCATCTGGCGCCACTCGAAGCGGTGGAACTCCAGCATGTCCGGCGAGGTGTAGCGGGTGCTCACCAGTCTGGCCGCCTTCTCCGGGTTCGCCATGGCGTGGCGCCACCCCCGGAGGCTCGCCTCGCGAAAGGCCCGAACCCGGTCGGGATGCGCGGCGAGTTCCACCTCGGAGGTGAAGAGCACATCGCCGTAGAAATCGATGCCCGCGTCGAGGGGCGTGTAGAGGACGAAGGGCACGTGTTCCCGGTCGAGAAAGTAGGGTTCGTAGGTGGAATAGGCGGAGATGGCCTCCGCGCGCCCTTCGAGCAGGTCCCGGTAGTCGAAGCTGTGTTCCGTTCGGGTGACCGCATCCGGTGGAAGCCCCTCGCGCCGCAGAAAGGCCAGCAGTTCCTCCGACTGGGGTTCGAGCATGATCCGCCGGCCCGACAGGTCCATCACGCCCCGGACGACCGCGTCCTTCCGGGCGATGAGCACCAGGGGGGAATGCTGAAACACCGCCGCCAGAGCCACCACGGCCCGACCCGCCGCACGGGCGAGGAGAATTCCGCTCGCCCCCACGCCGAAGGAAGCGCGTCCCTCCGTCACCTCCACCACCGGGTCCGTGCCAGGCCGGGCCTCCCGAATCTCCACGTCGAGCCCCGCCTCGCGGTAGAACCCCTGTTCCAGCGCCACGTAATACCCGGCGAACTGAAAAGCGTGGGTCCATTTGAGCTGGAGCGCCACCTTCTCCAGGGGCGCCGCGGACGCCGGAGACGACAGGCCCGGCGACAGCAGAAGCAGAAAGGGAAGGAAAAGAAGAAGAAAAAGAAGACAGCGCGGAGAAGACGAAAAGGGCGGGCGCAACGGGGCTGCGGCCCGCGCCGGGCGTTCGCCCAGCCCTGAGGAAAAGCGGAGCAGGGAGCCGTCGGGGTCCTGGATCAGGAACTCCCTCTCGCCGCATGCCACGTCGCCCGCCAGGCGATGAAAAAGTGCCTCCCCGTGCACGAGAAACGCCGCCATCATCGCGAGCACCGCGGCGGATCAGTACAGATCCGGGGCGCGGTCGTCGAAGCAGGGAAGCCCCTCCCGGAAGGACTTCACCTTCTCCAGGTCGAGGACGGCCCGGCCGAGGGTCTCGTCGCCGCCCGCCTCCCAGAGAGGCTCTCCCCAGGGATCGAGGATGACCGACTTTCCCGCGAAGGCGGTGCCCCGGCTCTCGCCGCAGCGGTTGCAGGCCACGACGAAGAGCTGGTTCTCCACCGCCCGGGCGCGGAGCAGCAGGCTCCAGTGGGCGATGCGGAGGGACGGCCATTCGGCGCTCACAAAGAGCACCGTGGCACCCTCCAGGGCGAGCCGCCGGGAGAGTTCGGGAAAGCGGATGTCGTAGCAGATCTGGATCCCCGAGGGAACGCCGTCGATGTCGCAGCGGCACCGGGCGTTGCCCCGCAGGAAGTAGCGGTCCTCCTCCATGAGGCGGATGCGGTGGATCTTGTCGTAGGTGGCGACAAGACGCCCCTCGGGGTCGATCACCTGGGCGCGGTTCGCATAGCCTCCGGGCACGGAGGCGAGGACGCTTCCTCCCACGAACCACAGGCCGTATTTCCGGGCCAGGCCCCCGAGAAAGGCCGCCTCGGCCTCGCCGCCCGGGGTGGCCAGCTCGCCGATGCGCTCCAGGGCGTAGCCGGTGCTCCACAGCTCGGGCAGCACCAGCACCCGGGGGAGCGCCCCCTTTGCCGCCTCCGCGGCGAGCAGCGCCTCCACTTTGGCGAAGTTCGCCCCTCTGTCGCCGATGGTCACGTCAAACTGCAGCACTCCTGCGTCGAGCATGGGCATGGCCTCGTCCTCCTTGTGTGCGCGCCGCCACCCCAAAGCGGCAGGGCGCGAGCATATCCAGCGTTTCGTTCCGGCGTCTTTTGCATGTCGTCGTGGCTTTTCCCCGGAGCATTCCGCGTGCGTTTTGCGGTTCGCGGATTTCGTCCGGGGACATCCCGGAGCGCGCTCCGGAACCCGTCCCCCGGTGCATGCCGAAACGTCCTCCGGCGCCTCCTTGGACCGCATCATCATATCAAAGGAAGCGCTGAAAAACATCACGCCGCTCTCGGCAGGACGGAATGCCGCCCGCGACCCGCGCTCCGCACGATCCGAACGAGGACACGCCTTGCGTGAGCAGCGTCAGCATTTCCCGAAAAGAAACCAGGCGGGAAACGGGGCGGCTGGAAAAACAAGCAGTGGACCACCAAGAAGGGCCAGGAGCGCAGCGGGAAAGCCTTTCACCAAGAACAGCCTCTTCCGGCTTCTGACCAACGTGATGTACACCGGCAAGGTCGATTACAAGGGAGCCATCTACAACGGCGAACACGACGGAATCGTCGACGTCGCTCTTCGGCAGCGGGTGCAGGTGCTCTCCGACGAAACGGCGGCACCGGAAACCGAACAACGCGGCCACGAACGTGAACTCACACGGCTGCACACCAGAGTCCAGCAGCTGGTGAGCGAGTCCTTCACCGCCGCCTCGAACAAAGGGGCAGCCATGGATCAGCTAGCTCGCCGACCTGCAGAATCAGATTTGGACCATAGACGTTTGAATTCTCCGGCCTGCGCAAAAACCGCGCAGGCCGGTGGAATGATGGGTTGGGCCGCATACGTGATTACCGATACGGCTTGGTGCTGACAAACACCCGAACACCTATATCCAGCGTGTCCGCAAGCCCATCGCTTCAATTGCAAATTTATGATCGGCCTTTGGCCCGAAATAAATGATTGACTTGTTAGAAATTAGCCCAGGTTTGCTTGCAACATAGGCACGTTTTGGATCTCTGTCATCAAATACGACCTTTGAGGCTAGGGCATAGTTGTCTTTATGAACGATGGAGCGAATCTCTTGTTCCGATGAATATTCGGATGACTTGAACAGAAAAAGGAGAGGGTGTGTCGCTTGGATTACCTCTTCGAGGTCAGCCATCGCATTCCTGTAGCTTTTCCGTATAGCGTTGAGTCGTTTAACAAGAGCTTGCTCAAGTTTATGAACTGAACGATCTGCCGCAGCTGCACCACCGCCTCGTGTCTCAGTACCGTAGGTGACGCGGTAGAGTTGATTTGGAAATACAGAGCATAGATTTGCAAGGGGGATCATCAGACAAGAGCCCTTGCCATCAGCACCATAGAAAACGCCAGTGATTTAAAGAGTCGCTTGTCGATTCTTCACCTGGCTTGATCGTAGTAGCTGTCCAGCACGAAAGAAACGTACACTTGTTGTAAGCAGAATAGAGAAGGCGCGATCTCCGTAGTTGAGCGAGACGTTCAACAAATGCCTCTTTATGATGTGGATGTTTGCATTTTCTTGCTGCCCGAATCATTACATCAACCAGATATCGGCCCTCCTCCGGATCATTCATGTAATCACCATCGAATTGCCGCATAAGATTTGTCTCAGCTTTCTGAAGGAGCAAGCGTGGTGTTTCTGCGACCGTGTAATGCGCAGCATATTCGGTAACGTCAGCACCAGTTACCCGTTGCGCATTGAGGAGGCTATCTACTTCGATGCGATATTCGTTGATGTTCATTGTGTTCTAGCGGCAATTGTGGCAGGATTGTTGCGGCTCAACACCGTCGTTGCAGACGCAGTTATAAGCCTTCGCCTGCACCAACTTGTTCGGCCTTCCGTCTGTGCACATCAGATGCGAGAACCCAGCAGCAATCATCATGGCTCGGCAATCCGCTGTGGTTATCTCGTTGCCTTGTCGTCACAGTGCGGCTGTGAAGCCTTCTCTGCCCTGTACGGCCCTCTGTCTGGATGGCTTGCTCGTCCGGTTCTCCTGGCTTCGGGAAAGAATGCATTGGTTCCGCTGAAAAGACCGACTAGGTTGTAGACGTTGACGGCAATGCTCTTGACATTCTCCCTGCCGATTATCGCCAACGCGACGAGGGCAACAACCTGACCCAATCGGGACAAGCTGACTTGCCCGTGATGGTACAGGGGCGATCCGGGAACAGGAAAACGCTGCATCACGCCGTGCTGTGTGCATGGGAGGTCTACACCCAGCCACATCTGCTCCACCAGTTCCTCTGGAGTGTGCTCCGGCCCCAGCGGCTTCGCACATGTTGTACCATGAGAGTCCGGCTTCGAGTATGCGTTCAATAGTCTTTCTACGGTCGGCAGGAGTCATGCAGGAATCAACGCCTTCACGAATGCGGCAGACATGATACGCTCCCGTCACAGTCACACCCGCCGCGCGGAACTCTTGCAGTTGAGACGCCGTAACATCGCCGACATTTGCCAGTATCTCCAGTTTGCGCGGGAATCCGTCGGCGCAATTCCGCACACAGGTCACGAAACCACTCTAACCCGAAGCGGTGCATGGTCATGAGAAAGACACCTTGCGCTCCTGTCGACGGATGAGATCATAGCGCGATGTGAACGATTCGCCCGCGGTGGAGCGCAAGGTGTCTTTCTCATGACCATGCACCGCTTCGGGTTAGAGTGGTTTCGTGACCTGTGTGCGGAATTGCGCCGACGGATTCCCGCGCAACTGGAGATACTGGCAAATGTCGGCGATGTTACGGCGTCTCAACTGCAAGAGTTCCGCGCGGCGGGTGTGACTGTGACGGGAGCGTATCATGTCTGCCGCATTCGTGAAGGCGTTGATTCCTGCATGACTCCTGCCGACCGTAGAAAGACTATTGAACGCATACTCGAAGCCGGACTCTCATGGTACAACATGTGCGAGCCGCTGGGGCCGGAGCACACTCCAGAGGAACTGGTGGAGCAGATGTGGCTGGGTGTAGACCTCCCATGCACACAGCACGGCGTGATGCAGCGTTTTTCCTGTTCCCGGATCGCCCCTGTACCATCACGGGCAAGTCAGCTTGTCCCGATTGGGTCAGGTTGTTGCCCTCGTCGCGTTGGCGATAATCGGCAGGGAGAATGTCAAGAGCATTGCCGTCAACGTCTACAACCTAGTCGGTCTTTTCAGCGGAACCAATGCATTCTTTCCCGAAGCAGGAGAACCGGACGAGCAAGCCATCCAGACAGAGGCCGTACAGGGCAGAGAAGGCTTCACAGCCGCACTGTGACGACAAGGCAACGAGATAACCACAGCGGATTGCCGAGCCATGATGATTGCTGCTGGGTTCTCGCATCTGATGTGCACAGACGGAAGGCCGAACAAGTTGGTGCAGGCGAAGGCTTATAACTGCGTCTGCAACGACGGTGTTGAGCCGCAACAATCCTGCACAATTGCCGCTAGAACACAATGAACATCAACGAATATCGCATCGAAGTAGATAGCCTCCTCAATGCGCAACGGGTAACTGGTGCTGACGTTACCGAATATGCTGCGCATTACACGGTCGCAGAAACACCACGCTTGCTCCTTCAGAAAGCTGAGACAAATCTTATGCGGCAATTCGATGGTGATTACATGAATGATCCGGAGGAGGGCCGATATCTGGTTGATGTAATGATTCGGGCAGCAAGAAAATGCAAACATCCACATCATAAAGAGGCATTTGTTGAACGTCTCGCTCAACTACGGAGATCGCGCCTTCTCTATTCTGCTTACAACAAGTGTACGTTTCTTTCGTGCTGGACAGCTACTACGATCAAGCCAGGTGAAGAATCGACAAGCGACTCTTTAAATCACTGGCGTTTCTATGGTGCTGATGGCAAGGGCTCTTGTCTGATGATCCCCCTTGCAAATCTATGCTCTGTATTTCCAAATCAACTCTACCGCGTCACCTACGGTACTGAGACACGAGGCGGTGGTGCAGCTGCGGCAGATCGTTCAGTTCATAAACTTGAGCAAGCTCTTGTTAAACGACTCAACGCTATACGGAAAAGCTACAGGAATGCGATGGCTGACCTCGAAGAGGTAATCCAAGCGACACACCCTCTCCTTTTTCTGTTCAAGTCATCCGAATATTCATCGGAACAAGAGATTCGCTCCATCGTTCATAAAGACAACTATGCCCTAGCCTCAAAGGTCGTATTTGATGACAGAGATCCAAAACGTGCCTATGTTGCAAGCAAACCTGGGCTAATTTCTAACAAGTCAATCATTTATTTCGGGCCAAAGGCCGATCATAAATTTGCAATTGAAGCGATGGGGCTTGCGGACACGCTGGATATAGGTGTTCGGGTGTTTGTCAGCACCAAGCCGTATCGGTAATCACGTATGCGGCCCAACCCATCATTCCACCGGCCTGCGCGGTTTTTGCGCAGGCCGGAGAATTCAAACGTCTATGGTCCAAATCTGATTCTGCAGGTCGGCGAGCTAGCTGATCCATGGCTGCCCCTTTGTTCGAGGCGGCGGTGAAGGACTCGCTCACCAGCTGCTGGACTCTGGTGTGCAGCCGTGTGAGTTCACGTTCGTGGCCGCGTTGTTCGGTTTCCGGTGCCGCCGTTTCGTCGGAGAGCACCTGCACCCGCTGCCGAAGAGCGACGTCGACGATTCCGTCGTGTTCGCCGTTGTAGATGGCTCCCTTGTAATCGACCTTGCCGGTGTACATCACGTTGGTCAGAAGCCGGAAGAGGCTGTTCTTGGTGAAAGGCTTTCCCGCTGCGCTCCTGGCCCTTCTTGGTGGTCCACTGCTTGTTTTTCCAGCCGCCCCGTTTCCCGCCTGGTTTCTTTTCGGGAAATGCTGACGCTGCTCACGCAAGGCGTGTCCTCGTTCGGATCGTGCGGAGCGCGGGTCGCGGGCGGCATTCCGTCCTGCCGAGAGCGGCGTGATGTTTTTCAGCGCTTCCTTTGATATGATGATGCGGTCCAAGGAGGCGCCGGAGGACGTTTCGGCATGCACCGGGGGACGGGTTCCGGAGCGCGCTCCGGGATGTCCCCGGACGAAATCCGCGAACCGCAAAACGCACGCGGAATGCTCCGGGGAAAAGCCACGACGACATGCAAAAGACGCCGGAACGAAACGCTGGATATGCTCGCGCCCTGCCGCTTTGGGGTGGCGGCGCGCACACAAGGAGGACGAGGCCATGCCCATGCTCGACGCAGGAGTGCTGCAGTTTGACGTGACCATCGGCGACAGAGGGGCGAACTTCGCCAAAGTGGAGGCGCTGCTCGCCGCGGAGGCGGCAAAGGGGGCGCTCCCCCGGGTGCTGGTGCTGCCCGAGCTGTGGAGCACCGGCTACGCCCTGGAGCGCATCGGCGAGCTGGCCACCCCGGGCGGCGAGGCCGAGGCGGCCTTTCTCGGGGGCCTGGCCCGGAAATACGGCCTGTGGTTCGTGGGAGGAAGCGTCCTCGCCTCCGTGCCCGGAGGCTATGCGAACCGCGCCCAGGTGATCGACCCCGAGGGGCGTCTTGTCGCCACCTACGACAAGATCCACCGCATCCGCCTCATGGAGGAGGACCGCTACTTCCTGCGGGGCAACGCCCGGTGCCGCTGCGACATCGACGGCGTTCCCTCGGGGATCCAGATCTGCTACGACATCCGCTTTCCCGAACTCTCCCGGCGGCTCGCCCTGGAGGGTGCCACGGTGCTCTTTGTGAGCGCCGAATGGCCGTCCCTCCGCATCGCCCACTGGAGCCTGCTGCTCCGCGCCCGGGCGGTGGAGAACCAGCTCTTCGTCGTGGCCTGCAACCGCTGCGGCGAGAGCCGGGGCACCGCCTTCGCGGGAAAGTCGGTCATCCTCGATCCCTGGGGAGAGCCTCTCTGGGAGGCGGGCGGCGACGAGACCCTCGGCCGGGCCGTCCTCGACCTGGAGAAGGTGAAGTCCTTCCGGGAGGGGCTTCCCTGCTTCGACGACCGCGCCCCGGATCTGTACTGATCCGCCGCGGTGCTCGCGATGATGGCGGCGTTTCTCGTGCACGGGGAGGCACTTTTTCATCGCCTGGCGGGCGACGTGGCATGCGGCGAGAGGGAGTTCCTGATCCAGGACCCCGACGGCTCCCTGCTCCGCTTTTCCTCAGGGCTGGGCGAACGCCCGGCGCGGGCCGCAGCCCCGTTGCGCCCGCCCTTTTCGTCTTCTCCGCGCTGTCTTCTTTTTCTTCTTCTTTTCCTTCCCTTTCTGCTTCTGCTGTCGCCGGGCCTGTCGTCTCCGGCGTCCGCGGCGCCCCTGGAGAAGGTGGCGCTCCAGCTCAAATGGACCCACGCTTTTCAGTTCGCCGGGTATTACGTGGCGCTGGAACAGGGGTTCTACCGCGAGGCGGGGCTCGACGTGGAGATTCGGGAGGCCCGGCCTGGCACGGACCCGGTGGTGGAGGTGACGGAGGGACGCGCTTCCTTCGGCGTGGGGGCGAGCGGAATTCTCCTCGCCCGTGCGGCGGGTCGGGGCCGTGGTGGCTCTGGCGGCGGTGTTTCAGCATTCCCCCCTGGTGCTCATCGCCCGGAAGGACGCGGTCGTCCGGGGCGTGGATGGACCTGTCGGGCCGGCGGATCATGCTCGAACCCCAGTCGGAGGAACTGCTGGCCTTTCTGCGGCGCGAGGGGCTTCCACCGGATGCGGTCACCCGAACGGAACACAGCTTCGACTACCGGGACCTGCTCGAAGGGCGCGCGGAGGCCATCTCCGCCTATTCCACCTACGAACCCTACTTTCTCGACCGGGAACACGTGCCCTTCGTCCTCTACACGCCCCTCGACGCGGGCATCGATTTCTACGGCGATGTGCTCTTCACCTCCGAGGTGGAACTCGCCGCGCATCCCGACCGGGTTCGGCCTTTTCGCGAGGCGAGCCTCCGGGGGTGGCGCCACGCCATGGCGAACCCGGAGAAGGCGGGCCAGACTGGTGAGCACCCGCTAACACCTCGCCGGACATGCTGGAGTTCCACCCGCTTTCGAGTGGCGGCCAGATGGTTCCCCTGCTCCGCATCGACCGCCGTTTTCCCCGGGGGAGATGACCGTCGGCACGATGGCAGCACATCGCGGAGGTCTACGCCGATCTCGACATGCTTCCCCGAAACTTTTCCCTGGAGGGCTTTCTCTATGGCCCGGGCGTTGCCGCCGAGGCTCCCTGATTTCCTGAGCCCTCTGAGACGGGCGGGGCAGCTTGCCCGTCGTTCTCCATCCCGTTCTCTACGGCTGTTTCCGGGGCGCGGGGTGCGATCCGGAAGCGGTACGTTTTTTTCGGCGGAAGCGGCTGATCGGAACGGGCTCGACGAGATCCCTCGGAGGAAGAAATCCACTGCCGCCGAAAGTGCTCACGTCGGCAGACTTTTGTGGCCATGACGACGGTTTGCGTCCCGAAAGAACCCTCCGCCGCCGTCGCAGCACTCGCTCCGGAAGCGCCGTGTGGACACTCGCTTTTTGGATCCGCCCGCCGAATCCCGTGACGGCCTTTCCGCACAACGTGACGGACACGACGCCGAAAAAGGCCCCCGGCGGAGAGATGCTTCGCCGGGGTCTTTGTTGTTTCCTTGTTTGTCCCCTTGCGGCGCCTCCTTGCTTCGCTCGGTCCGAATCGCGGGGTTACCCCCCGAGGGCGTGCCGGGGCGCTCCTTTATTCCGTTCCCCGTGACGGAAGATCTTTTTCCGGAGGCTTCGCCGCCGGGACATGGTTCCTTTGTCACATAATGAACAAACATGGTGGACAGTATATGGTTTTTTTTTTGCTACACTCTCTGGGTTTTTTCTTCACGAACATGGGGTCTTTTCTCTCTGCTCCGGACAAAAACTGTTTTTTTACATGACTTCAGACCTTGTTTTTGTGGGCCATCTCCCTTGTCGTCGCAAGAGCTTTTCTCCCGTGTGCCGTTTCCTCATGCAATGAGGCGGAACCTCCGTGATGCGGGACGTGTCGGGCGGTTTGTGGCCGGTTTCGAGGCGCCGCCGCAATCTCTTTTTCGATGAGGTGATTTCATGTCCTGGCTCCGCAATGTCAAGACCTTCGGCAAGGTGTTTCTGCTCATTCTCCTTTCCTCGCGCCTTCACGGCCCTGGTTGGGTTCGTGGGGTACCAGACGGCCCGCGATTCCGGCGAGAGCCTGAAGGGGCTTTACGAGGACGCCATGATTCCCGCTCTGGCGGCCAAGGAAGTCCGCGCCCAGGCCGCTCTCGCGGAAGGGCAGGCCTTCGCCCTGCTTCTGAGTTCCGATCCGGAAGAGAGAAAGCGCATCCTCGCCCGTCTTGAGGAGATCGTCAACCCTGGTGGAGGTGAACCTGACC